>JAMNXV010000049.1 GCA_023623185.1 Bacillota bacterium | reverse complement strand
CCAGCCGCACAGTCTGCGGACGCAGCGCAGACCGAAGGCGGGCCCAGGACGACTCCGGCTTGCGGTGGACGCGGAACACCTTCTGCAGCCCGTGAAATCACGGTCATACCTGAACCCCCCTCCTCTCCAAATATTGATAAAGTAGACGCCGAAGGTCCCCGCAAGGTTCCAAGATTGCATAGAAATCGGAGCGAAAACCGGCCGTATTCAGCGCAGGACAAGGCGTGCACGGTATGCACGGAAATGCAGCGCCCCCGGCCTTGCCGGAGGCAGGACTGGCGCCTGTATTTGCTGAATACTGGCATGGGTGTCCGTATGCAAGGATCGAAGGGAGGATCTCGTACATGACTGGCCAGGAGTTCTTCCGAGATACCCAGGAGACGATTCGCGCTGCAGTCGCCAAACTGGGCCACTCGGAGGGCGTCTACAAGGTACTGCGCAACCCCAGGCGCACCCTCGAGGTGCACATCGCGGTGACGATGCCCGACGGCTCGGTTGAGACTTTCCTGGGTTACCGTTCGCAGCACGCCGCCGTGTTCGGCCCGTACAAGGGCGGCATCCGGTTCCATCCCAGCGTCACCAAGGAAGAGGTCGAAGCGCTGGCGATGCTCATGACCCTGAAGAACGCCGTGCTCGGCCTGCCGTACGGGGGCGCGAAGGGCGGCGTCATCTGCGATCCCAACGCACTCCCGCTCTCCGTGGTCGAGCAGATCGCACGGGGCTACGTGCGGGGGTTGCGCGACATGATCGGTCCTGAGACGGACATTCCCGCGCCGGACGTGAACACCAACGCGCGCGTCATGGGCTGGATGCTGGATGAGTACCTGAAGTCCACCAACGCCATCAACTTCTCGGTGTTCACCGGCAAGAGCCTGAACCTGGGCGGCATTGAGGGGCGCGCGGGGGCCACCGGCCTGGGCATCGCGTACGTCACGCGCGAGGCCTGCAAGGTAAGGGGCGTGGAGCTGAAGGGCGCGCGGGTGGCCATACAGGGCTTCGGCAACGTGGGCCGCGGCGTGGCCCATGCCATCACGAGCCTGGGCGCGAAGGTCGTCGCGGTCACCGACATCACCGGCGGCGTGTACCGGGAGGAGGGCCTCGACGTCGCCAAGCTGACGGAGTACGTGCAGGCCCACGGCGGCGTGGCCGGCTTCCCCGGCGTGGAGCCGCTCACCAACGAGCAGCTTTTCGCCCTGCCGGTAGATGTCCTGATCCCCGCGGCGCTGGAGGGGCAGATCACCGCGCCGGTGGCCGAGCAGATCAAGGCGCCCATCGTGGTGGAAGGCGCCAACGGCCCGACCACCCCCGAGGGCGCCCAGGTGCTGGCGGACCGGGGCATCATGCACGTCCCGGACATTCTGGCGAATGGCGGCGGCGTGACCGTCTCCTACTTCGAATGGGTGCAGGGCCAGCAGGGCGGCCTGCGCTGGTCCGCGGAGACCGTGCACCGCCAGCTTGACACCTACATGACCGAGGCGTTCGCCGCCGTGCGGGCATACAGCCAGAGGTACAACGTATCGATGCGTGAGGGCGCCTACCTCTACGCCGTGGACCGGCTCGCCACGGGCATGATCGAGCGGGGCTGGGTGCCCAGTTAGGTCCGGACGCCTCACGGCGCCGGCCAGAGAGGGGGCTATTGTATTGACCCAACGTTACGTTATGGCACTCGATCAGGGAACCACCTCTTCACGGGCCATCCTCTTCGACCGCGACGGCCGGCCGGTGGGCCAGGTCAACCACGGGTTCCGGCAGATCTACCCGCAGCCCGGCTGGGTTGAGCACGATCCCAGGGAGATCTGGTCGAGCCAGCTCAGTGCCGTGCAGGACGTGCTCGCCCAGACCGGGATCACGCTGAGCGAGATCGCTGCCGTCGGCATCACCAACCAGCGGGAGACGACGGTGGTGTGGGATGCCGAGACCGGCGAACCCGTCTACAACGCCATCGTCTGGCAGTGCCGCCGCACGGCGCCGTTGTGCGACGACCTGGCGGCGCGGGGCTGGGCGCAGCGCATCCGGGAAAAGACCGGCCTGGTCATCGACGCCTACTTCTCCGGCACCAAGGTAAAGTGGATTCTGGACAACGTCCCCGGCGCGCGGGAGAAGGCCGAGCAGGGCAGGCTCCGCTTCGGCACCATCGACGCCTGGCTGATCTGGAACCTGACCGGCGGGCAGGTGCACGCCACCGACTACTCCAACGCCTCGCGCACGATGCTGTTCAACATCCACACGCTTGCGTGGGACGAGGAGATCCTGGCCGAGCTCGGCATCCCGCAGTCGATGCTGCCCCAGGCCCTCCCCTCCAGTCACGTCTACGGAGAGACCGCCAGCGACGTGCTCGGCGCGTCCATCCCCATCGCCGGCGTGGCGGGCGATCAGCAGGCGGCGCTCTTCGGGCAGGCCTGCTTCCAGCCCGGCGACGCCAAGAACACCTACGGCACCGGCTGCTTCATGCTGATGAACACGGGCGACCGGGCCGTGCCGTCAGAGAGCGGGCTGCTCACCACCATCGCCTGGGGGCTGGGCGACCGCGTGGAGTACGCCCTGGAGGGCTCGATCTTCATCGGCGGCGCGGCGGTGCAGTGGCTGAGGGACGAGCTCCGGTTCTTCGACCGGTCCGCCGACTCTGAGGCCCTGGCGCTCTCCGTGCCCGACTCAGGCGGCGTCTACGTGGTGCCGGCCTTCGTGGGGCTCGGGGCGCCGTACTGGGACATGTACGCGCGCGGCACCATCGTGGGTCTCACCCGGGGCACGGGCCGGGCCCACATCACCCGCGCGACGCTGGAGTCCATCGCCTACCAGACCCGCGACGTGCTGGGCGCGATGGAGAAGGACGCGGGCATCCGCCTGAACCGCCTGAAGGTGGACGGCGGCGCCGTGGCCAACAACTTCCTCATGCAGTTTCAGTCCGATATTCTCGGCGTGCCGGTCGACCGGCCGCAAATCGCCGAGACCACGGCGCTGGGTGCCGCGTACCTCGCCGGCCTCGCCACGGGCTTCTGGCGCAGCCAGGCGGAGCTGGCCGACAAGTGGGCCCTGGACCGGGGCTTCACCCCGACGCTGCCCGAGGAGGAACGCGAGCGGCTCTACGCCGGCTGGCGCCGGGCGGTCGAACGGGCCCGCAGCTGGGCCGCCGAGTGAGCACGCGACGCTGCAACTGCCGGCAACCGCGATCAGGGCCGGGGGACCTACCCCCGGCCCTGTTGCAGTCTGCCGCCTTACTGTGGGCAATCCGGGTATCTCCTCTGTTGGGATCGGATGCGGGTAGCCCACCCATCCTTTCTGTTCGCCCTCGCTGTGGGTAGGCCACCCATCCTTCCGGTTCGCCTTCGCTGCGGGTAGGCCCCCTACCCTTTCAGTTCGGTTCCGCTGCGGGTAGGCCCAGCTGTTGCTGTGGGCCAGCCCGGGCTCCTTTCTGTTCGGTTTCACTGTGGGCAGCAAGCCCATCCCCTGGTCAGAGCGGCGTCCCAACCGGGCCAACACCACATTCGAACAGAATGGACGCCGGACGCCCGGTGGGCGCCCAGCCCGCGCCCACACCGAATAAGAACAGAACGGATACCTGGCGCAAGGGGCCATCCACCCCACGCCCAAAGGCCCCGCCAACAGCCAGGGAAATCCGGCGCCCCGAACGCAGCCGAAAAAGCAGGAACCGCCCGGCTGGTCGTCGTACAAGTACAGGTGAGGTGAATCAACATTGCGAACCGTCTGCCGAACTGACACGCTGTACCACTACCTGCTGGGCGGGGACGAGGCCCTGCCCGGAATCCTCAGCAGGGGTCTGCTGCCGCTGAGCGCGTTTCCCGATTCCGAACGCTGGCAGAAGGCTGAACCCTTGTACCGCGACTTGTACGCCCAGTGGGCCGAGCCGCTCCTGGGCCCGTTCCGCAACTCGGGTGTCTACTTCACGCCCATCGACTTCCGCCAATTGCCCGGTTCCTACCTCTACAACCGCACGCGGATCGCCATCCCGGTCGCGGAGTTCCCTGCGGAGCGGGCACTGCTGACCTACGAGCTGGAGGGCCGGCGCACCATCGTGCCCCTGACCAGCGAGGCGCTGGAACAGGCCGCCGCGATCTGGTCGGCCGACCTCGTCAAGGCGTGGTTCGCCCGGAACCCGCGAATGTCGTTCTACTACGTCCCTCAGGTCGCGGTGTTCCCGGAGGGCCCGGTGGCCGTGCAACCCAGCTGGGTCGAGCGCGCGGAGGCAAAGGGTTAGCGCGTCGCTGGGCGAGTCACTCCTGCTGCGAATCACTCCTGCTGCGGGCCACTCCTGCTGGGTCACTCCGGCTGTGGGTCCGCTGCAGTCGGGAAGCGGTAGAGCCCGCGCTCGGTGGCCACACCATCCAGCCGCACGTCGTGGGGCTCGGCGGGCAGACAGTCCACCAGCTGAAACGCGTAACCCAGGCCGATCTTCACGGCCTGGAGCATGCGAGGCAGGAGCCGGTCGTAGTAACCGCCGCCGTAGCCCAGCCGGCAGCCCCGGCGGTCGAACGCGACGCCGGGCACGATGACCAGGTCGACGGCGGCCGGGTCCTCCAGCGGCAGATCGGCCCGGGGCTCGGGGATGCCGTAGGCGCCGCGGACCAGTTGCGCCGCGGTGCCGTCCCACCGGTGGAGCCAGAGACGGCGGGCGGCCTGCTCCACCCGGGGCAGGAGGAGCCGCTTCGCGGTCGCCCGGGCCACCCCGGCGAGGGCAGCGGTGTCGGCCTCCCCACGCACGGGAATGTAGAGCAGTACTGTCTGCGCCCGGGCCCACTCCGGGCTCTCGAGCACCGCCTGCTGCGCCAGGCGACTGCTGCGGGCGCGGTCCGCCGGGTCCATCGCCGTCCGGGCGGCGATCATCCGGCGGCGGAGTTCTTCCTTGCTGATATCCACGGAGGGTGCCTCCTCGGACGTGGTTTCCCGTGTCGGGATCTCATTTGACTTGACTAAAGGGCCGGGCGCGCTGCCCGGCCCTCTTCTACTTCATGCCCAGGAATCCCTCCAGCCACTCGATGGAGAAGCGGCCCTCCCGGAAGTCGGGCGACGCCAGGATCCGCTGGTGAACCGGCACCGTGGTCTTGATGCCCTCCACCTTGAACTCGGATAGCGCCCGCTGCATCTTGGCGATGGCGTCGTCCCGGTCCTCGCCCCACACGATGATCTTGCCCACCAGCGAATCGTAGAAGGGCTTCATCTGGTAGCCCGGGTAGAGCATGCCGTCCCACCGGGTCCACGGGCCGCCCGGGACCTCCAGGGCCGTGACCGTTCCGGTCGAGGGATAGAGCTTGTTGTCGGGATCCTCGGCGTTGACCCGGCACTCGATGGCATGGCCCCGGATGACGATGTCCTCCTGCTTCCAGGGCAGCGGCTCGCCGGCCGCCACCCGGATCTGGGCCTTCACGATGTCGATCCCCGTCACGGCCTCGGTCACCGGGTGCTCCACCTGAATGCGGGTGTTCATCTCCAGGAAGTAGAACTCGCCGGTCAGCTCGTCGTAGATCATCTCCACCGTGCCGGCGTTGTCGTAGCCCACCGCCCGGGCCGCCCGCACGCCGGCCTCACGGATGCGCTCCCGGGTCTCCTCGGGCAGAAACGGCGCAGGCGCCTCCTCCAGCACCTTCTGCCGGCGGCGCTGAATCGAGCACTCCCGCTCGCCCAGGTGCACGATGCTGCCGTGCTGGTCGCCGAGCACCTGTACCTCGATGTGCCGGCCCACCTGGATGTACTTCTCCACGAACACCGCGGCGTTGCCGAAGGCCGCCCCGGCCTCGCTGGCCGCCTTCTGCAGGGCCTGCACCAGCTCGTCGGGGTTGCGGGCGATGCGAATGCCCCGCCCGCCGCCGCCGGCCGTCGCCTTCACCATCACCGGGTAGCCGATCTCCTCGGCCACCGCCAGGGCCTCGTCCTCCCCCTCCACCAGCCCGTCCGAGCCGGGAATCGTGGGCACCCCGGCCTTTTTCATCAGGGCCTTGGAGGCGTCCTTCATCCCCATCGCCCGGATGGCCTCGGGGTTGGGGCCGATGAAGGCGATGTTCCACTGGCGGCAGGCCTCGGCGAAGAAGGGGTTCTCCGCCAGGAAGCCATAGCCGGGGTGGATGGCGTCCGCCCCGCTGGCCGTCGCCGCGGTGATGATGGCCGGCACCGACAGGTACGACTGGTTGGAGGGTGCGGGCCCGATGTAGTGGGCCTCGTCGGCCAGGCGTACGTGCAGCGCCTCCCGGTCCGCCTCGGAGAAGACGGCCACCGTCTTGATCCCCAGCTCCCGGCAGGCCCGGATAATCCGGATGGCGATCTCGCCCCGGTTCGCGATCAGGACCTTCTCAAACATACTCTGCCCCACTCCCTCCCTGGTCTGGCGCCGCTAGCGGGTCCGCCCGCCGAACTGCGCGCGGGTCAGGTGCGCCTGCACCACGCCGGCTTTCGCCCATCCGCTGGCTGCCGGCGCTGCCCCCACCGGGCCCGCGGCGGCGAAAGCGCCTGCCCCCGCCGGACCCGCCCGCTCGATGGAACGGATGGCGAAACTGCCCACGGGCTGATCCATCGCCGCGGAGATCGCCGCGGTGATCACCGCCACCAACTCCGCCGGAAGCTGGGCACGCCACGGACCTGCCATCAGCCGATCACCACCAGCGGGTCATTCATGGCGACCGAGGCACCCTTGCTCACCAGAACCTGCTTCACCGTACCCGCATACGGGGTGGTGATGTCGTTCTCCATCTTCATCGCCTCGAGCACCGCCACCACGTCGCCCTCACGCACCTGCTGGCCCACCTGCACCGGCACGCTCACGATCATGCCGGGCAGCGGCGCGCAGACCGCCTGTCCCTCTACCGTGGAAGCAGCGCCCGCGGGCGCCGGCGAGGGCGCGGGGGCCGCTGCGGGGGCGGAAACTGCGGAGACGGAACTTGCAGAGTTGGACGCCGCAGAGGTGGCCGGTGCAGGCGCGGCAGCCGCAGGAGCCGCCGGGGCGAAGGCCGCAGCCCCGGAAGGTGCAGGGGCCGCCGGCGGGAACGCCGCGGAGCCGGTAGCCGCAGCGGGTGCGGGCGCCGCACCGTGGGCCGGAGCCACCCCCGGCTGGCTGAGCTCCTCCACGTCCACGTTGTAGGTCACGCCGCCGATGGTCACCCGAAAACGTCTGGTCATCCGCAATCCTCCTTCAAACGCTTACACCGGGAAGTTGCCGTGCTTCTTGGCCGGGCGGGTCTCCCGCTTCGTGCCCAGGGCTCTCAGGGCCTGAGCCAGAATGGGACGGGTCTGGCGGGGGTCAATGACCGCCTCGACGAAGCCGCGGCCGGCGGCGTTGTATGGGGTGTTGAACTTCTCCTTGTAATTCGCGATCCACTCGACCCGGGCCGCCTGGGGGTCCTCCACCTCAGGCCCCGGCTTGAAGAGGATGTTGGCGGCGCCGTCAGCGCCCATCACCGCGATCTCGGCGGTGGGCCAGGCGACGGTGAAGTCAGCGCCCAGCGACTGCGACGACATGGCCAGGTAGGCGCCGCCGTAGGCCTTCCGGAGCACGACCACCAGCTTGGGCACCGTCGCCTCGCAGTAGGCGTAGAGCAGCTTCGCGCCGTGCCGGATGATGCCGCCGTGCTCCTGGGCAGTGCCCGGCAGGTAGCCGGGCGTGTCCACGAAGGTGATCACCGGGATGTTGAAGGCGTCGCAGAACCGGATGAACCGGGCCGCCTTGTCCGAGGCGTTGATGTCGATGCAGCCGGCCAGCACCCGGGCCTGGTTGGCGACGATGCCCACCGTGCGGCCCTCGAGCCGGGCGAAGCCCACGACCATGTTCATCGCCCAGCCCGGCTGCACTTCCAGGAAGTCGCCGTGGTCGACAACGGCGGTGATGACATCCCGCACGTCGTAGGGCTTGTTGGGGTTCTCCGGCACGATGCGCAGCAGCCGCTCCTCGGCGCGCCCAATGGGATCGGTGAGCGGCCCGAGGGGCGCGTCGTCCACGTTGTTGGGCGGCAGGAACGAGAGCAGCCGGCGGACCGCCGCCAGGCAGGAAGGCTCGTCCGGCGCCCGGAAATGCGCGACCCCGGAGCGCTCGGCGTGGGCCTGCGCGCCGCCCAGGGCGTCGTGAGTCGTCGTCTCCCCCGTGACGGCCTTGATCACCTCGGGCCCGGTGATGTACATGTAGCTGGTCTTGTCGACCATAAAGATGAAGTCCGTCAGGCCCGGCGAGTAGACGGCCCCGCCGGCGCAGGGGCCCATGATGACGGAGATCTGGGGGATGACGCCGCTGGCCAGGGTGTTGTTGAAGAAGATCCGGCCGTAGCCGTTCAGGGCGTCGATGTGCTCCTGGATCCGGGCGCCGCCCGAGTCCTGGATCCCCACGATGGGGCAGCCGGCCTTCAGGGCCATCTGCTGCACCTTCACGATCTTCTGGGCGTGCATCTCCCCCAGCGAGCCGCCCATCACCGTGAAGTCCTGCGAGAAGGCGTAGACTGTGCGCCCGTCCACGGTGCCGAAGCCGGTGACCACCCCTTCTGCAGGGGTCTCCCGCTTTTCCATGCCCAGCTCCGTGCCGCGGTGGCGCACGTGCAGGTCGATCTCCACGAAGGAGCCGGGGTCAAACAGAAGGGCCAGCCGCTCCCGGGCCGTCAGCTTCCCCTGCTCCTTCCGTTTGGCCAGGGCTTTCTCCCCACCGCCCAGGCGCAGCCGGGCCTCACGGGCCTGAAGCTCCGCCACCAGGTCCTCCATGCTCACGCTAGCTCTCACTCCCCATGTGCTGCACCAGCTCGGTCAGCACGCCGCCCGTCGACCTGGGATGCAGGAAGCAGACCAGGGTGCCGTGGGCGCCCGGGCGGGGCTCCTCATCGATGAGCCGCAGCCCCTGAGCCGCGGCCTGCGCCATGGCGGCGCGGATATCCGCCACCCGGTAGGCGACGTGATGAAGCCCCTCCCCCCGCCGGTCGATGTGCCGCGCGATGGGCCCGTCAGGCGAGGTCGACTCCAGCAGTTCGACGCGGGCGCCCCCGGCATCGAAGAAGGCCACCCGCACCTTCTGCGCCGGCACCTCCTCGATGCCCTCGAAGCGCAGCCCCAGCCGGTCCCGGTAGAGCGCGATCTGCTCATCCAGGTCACGGACGGCGATACCGATATGATCGATCCCCACCATCATAGCACGTCACCCTTCTTATGACCAGATCCTAAAACCGAGTCTTAACATCTTGTCATCAAGCCGGCCGGACCCGCTGGCGGATGAACTCGACCGCGGCGCCCGTGGGGGTGCCGGGGGTGAAGACCTCGGCGATGCCGGCGGCCTTCAGCCCGGGGATGTCCGCCGCGGGGATGACGCCGCCGGCCACGACCAGCACATCCTCCAGCCCGCGCGCTCTCAGCGCGGCCACGGTCCTGGGCAGCAGGGTATTGTGGGCCCCGGATAGGATGGAGAGCGCCACCACGTCCACGTCTTCCTGCAGGGCGGCCTCCGCGATCTGATCCGGGGTCTGGCGCAGGCCGGTGTAGACCACCTCAAAGCCGGCGTCCCGGAAGGCCCGGGCCACCACCTTCGCGCCGCGGTCGTGGCCGTCCAGGCCTGGCTTGGCGACGAGAATGCGAATCTTCCGCATGCCTTACAGCTCCTCCGTGGGTTGGTACTCTCCGAAGACGTCACGCAGCACATCGCAGATCTCCTGGAGGGTGGCGTATGCCTTCACCGCCGCCAGGATGGGGGGCATCAGGTTGTCCGTACCGGCGGCCGCCGCCCGCAGGCCGGCGAGCGCCCGGTCCACGGCGGCCTGATCCCGCCGGGCCTTCACGTCCGCCAGCTTCCGCTGCTGGGCCTCCTGCACCGCCGGGTCGACCGTGAGCAGGTTGGTGGGCGGCGGCTCCTCCACCTGGAAGCGGTTCACGCCGACGATGACCCGCTCGCCGCTCTCCACCTGGCGCTGGTACTGGTAGGCCGCCTCCTGGATCTCGCGCTGCATGAAGCCGCGCTCGATGGCCCGCACGGCCCCGCCCATCTCGTCGATCTTGGCGATGTAGGCCTGCGCCTGCCGCTCGATCTCGCTCGTCAGGTGCTCGACGTAGTACGAGCCGGCCAGGGGGTCGATGGTTCCCGCAACGCCGCTTTCGTAGGCGATGATCTGCTGCGTGCGCAGCGCGACCCGCACCGACTCCTCCGTGGGCAGGGCCAGGGCCTCGTCCATGGAGTTGGTGTGCAGCGACTGGGTGCCGCCGCATACCGCCGCGAAGGCCTGCAGGGTCACCCGCACGATGTTGTTCATGGGCTGCTGTGCGGTGAGCGTGGAGCCGCCGGTCTGGGTATGAAAGCGGAGCATCCAGCTCTTCGGGTTCTGCGCCTTGAACCGCTCGCGCATGATGCGGGCCCACAGGCGCCGGGCGGCCCGGAACTTGGCCACCTCCTCGAAGAAGTCGTTGTGGGCGTTGAAGAAAAAGGAAAGCTGGGGGGCAAAGGTGTCCACCGGCAGCCCCGCCCGGATGGCGGCCTCCACGTAGGCGATGCCGTTGGCCAGGGTGAAGCCCACCTCCTGCGCCGCGGTGGCGCCGGCCTCCCGGATGTGGTAGCCCGAGATGGAGATCGTGTTCCAGCGGGGAACCTCCCGGGCGCAGTAGGCGAAGATGTCGGTGATCAGCCGCATGGAAGGTTCTGGCGGGAAGATATAGGTGCCCCGGGCGGCGTATTCCTTCAATATATCGTTCTGAATGGTTCCGGCCAGTTGCGAGGGCCTGACCCCCTGCTTCTCCGCCACGGCGATGTACATGGCCAGCAGCACCGCAGCCGGGGCGTTGATGGTCATGGATGTGGAGACCTTGTCCAGCGGGATCCCATCGAGGAGGGTCTCCATGTCCGCCAGGGTGTCGATGGCCACGCCGACCTTGCCGACCTCGCCCTCCGCGTACGGCGAGTCGGAGTCGTAGCCGATCTGGGTGGGCAGGTCGAAGGCGACGGAGAGGCCGGACTGGCCGTTCTCCAGGAGGTAGCGGTAGCGGGCGTTGGACTCCTCGGCGGTGCCGTACCCCGCGTACTGGCGCATGGTCCAGAAGCGGCCGCGGTACATGGTGGGCTGTACGCCCCGGGTAAAGGGGTACTCCCCGGGGAACCCGAGGTCGTGCAGGTAGTCGATCGAAACGTCGGCTGGCGTGTACAGCCGCTGCACGGGAACGCCGGAGTTGGTGGTGAACTCGGCCTTCTGTTCGGGAAAGCGGGCAAGAGCAGGAGCGACGGTCTGCTTGTGCCAGCGCTCCTGCTCGGCCGCGATGCGGTCACGGGCGTCGGACAAGGGGCATCACCTCAGCGTGCACACGGTCGGTCTGCTGCGCCACATCAATTCTGTCTTTTCCTATTCTCGCTCACGGGGCGCTACCGTAAATGTTCTTTATTTCGTCACGGGTTCCGTAGTTCCTTCTTGCGCAAATAGAAAGGCCACCGCCGGCGTTACCCGTGGTGGCCCAATGTGCAATTCACGCGCCCGTCAGGCTGGCTCCTCGATCCGACCAACCTGGTCAAGCATCTTGTCCAGCTCGGCTGCCGTGGCGGGATCGATGAGGTTGGCCCGGAGCGCCGCACCGAGCTTCACGCGGAGGGAGGCCGCCGCGCAGCGGGCCGAGAACTGGCCGTCTTTCGCGGCAATGTGAGGGATGGACTCAACCTGGTACCGAAGCCAGACCCCGAGCGACGCCGGGATGTTCGACCTGTCAAGCTCCCTGCTCACCATGTGCCCGCTCAACGTTGACGCCACCTTTCCTGCTTTTACCCTAAACACGGTCGAGAAACGGAAAAGGTTCGAATAGACCTTTCTGACTATATGCCGCGACCGGGCGTGCTACGCCTCTTCACGTCGTGTTGTCAGACTGTGGATAATCCCGGCGCAGACCCGCCGGAATGGGCGTTCCGGCGGGTCTGCTGATCCGGGGGCCTGCCTGGACTCAGTTCACGAGCCTACTTCTACGGCGAACCGACGATAACGTCCCTGGTATCCCGCAGCTTGTTGTCGAAGTAGACGAAGATGCGGACGATGGTGTCGTTGATCTTGAACCGTGCGGTGTCGAAGAGCTGGCTGTAGACCTGGGTTTCCTCGTTGAACTCGATGCTCTGGCCGTACACGAAGCCGGCGATGAGCTTGTTGTTGTTCAGAATATCGCGGATCTTGACCGCAACGGTCTTGTTGAACTCGCCGCCGTCGCAGCCGCCGTAGACGAACTGGATGTCGTAGACCTCACCGTTGGCCACGTAGCCGGGACCCAGCCAGGTGACCTCTTCTGCTCCGCCGGACGCGGTCGTGACGGTGTAATTACGGCTCAACGGGCTGCCCGCGTTGCCCCTCGCGTCCGTAGGCACGACGCTGAAGTTGTAGGGGCCCGGGGAGAGGCTCAGGGTGTAGCTGAGCGACTGGGTCGTGCCCTGGCTGGCGCCGTTGACGAAGACCTCGTAGTCGATGGGGATGGACGGGTCATCGGCAGCCGGCCAGCTCAGCGTGACGATCCCGCACTGCTCAATCACATCGAGGTTCGCGTTCCTGGGCCACTTCGGTCCCTTGTCGTCCCTGTAGTAGCCGGGCCCGATGAAGACGGCGGAGTCGTACTTCCAGCGCTCCTGGTTCGCGCTGTGGCCCTTGTCGCCCTTGGGATGGGCATCGGCGATGGCGACGCGGATCTTGTACCACTTGTTCTTCTCGACCGTCACGGCCTTCGTGGTCATGACCTTGGTGAAGCCGTTCACGGCCACCTTCTTGCCGCCTCTGGCCGGGTTGGGGATAAAGAGATCGCTGTTGGTGTTCTCATCGATATTCTTGACCGAGACGACCTGGCTGTTGTGGGGCCGGACCGTGGCGATGTTGTGGCTGGCGTTCAGGTTCTTGCCGGCCTGGCCAAAGAGGAAGTAGAAACCATCGTTGTAGCGCTTGTTCTCGCTCCGGCTGTACTCCTTGGAGCCGAAGACGAAGTCGAAGGAAATCGTCCCGCTCTCCACAGGCCGGAACTCAAACTCCAGGACCGAGCGGTTGTAGGTCTGCTTCGTGTCGGAGAGCATGCTGGTGAGCAGGCTGTCGCCGGCCGACCCCGAGTTGTGGCTGTACGTGGAACTCGGTGCCGCACCTACGTCGACGGCCTTGCCGGAGGTGAGGACGGCACCCTGTTCAATATTGATGATGTCCCCGCCGCCCCAGAATCTGCCCGACGAAGCCGGGGTGCCGCCGCTGTAGACGACTTTGCGCAGCCGGTTCGTCTGGTTGTTGATCAGGGGGCCCACGATTTCCATGGCCAGTTGCTGCGACGTCGTGTTGCCCGGGACCACGATATTGAGGATGGAAAAGTCCCCTTCTATGTCAGAGTCCGCAACCTCCACGGTCAGATCAACCTCAGCCAGATCCCCCTCATCCGTGATCGGTTCGGCCTCGATCGGCGGCTCGGGCTCGGGCTCCGCCTCGTCTGCCAGGGCCGGAACGGCGGTGAGACCGGCCCACAGGCAAGCCACGAGCAGCGAGGAAACCAGTTTACGGAAGGGCATCTTCACGAATTAGTCCTCCTCCCGTCAGGACTACGGGTTGTTCTTGACCTGCTCAGCGTAAGCCGTAAACGTCACGACCGTCTTCAGGCCCTGGTACTCGTTGCCCGTGCCCAAGGGCAGCTCCACCGTGATGTACAGGTCCACGTTGTCGGTGGGCTCGAGCACGATCGGCGGCGTGAGCGCCTGGCCGGCGTAGAAGGAGGCCAGGGTACCCGAGGCGAGCTCATTGTCGTGGACGTCCCGGATGGTCACCTGGAGGACGTCGGCCAGGTTCTCGCCATTCGGCCCCAGAATGGCCTCGGTCTCCGTCGCCTTGATCTCCTTCAGCCGGGCATCCAGCGTGCCGACGTTCTCGATCTGCCACTCACGCACGTGAGAGTCTCCAGGGGCCCACAGGCCGGTTTCCCTGCCGCCTGGGCCGACCGGCGACGCGCCGTCTCCGGTGTTGCTGATGTAGAAGATCGGGCCCTCGAGGGTTTCATCCACCCGGTTGCCCTCAATTCGCAGCGTACCCGCTACCAACTGATCACTGCCCACGTCCGCGGCATCGGTGAACAGAGCCATCGTGAAGCCTGCCCCGCCGACCGCGGTGACGGCCACAATCGAGGCAACAAGCAACCACTTGCGCAGCATCCGTTCTCGTCCTCCCGTCTGCGTGATGACCCGAGCCAAGACCCGGGCAGGACAGGCCCGGCCGGCCCCCGGTGATGGTCAGCCTGCCTGCCCTCAGCCGGCTCAGAACTCAGGTCAGGCCCTCAAGCGCCTCGCCCATGAGGGTTTCGCTCGTAGGAAAAGTAGCGACGTCATGTGATGGCTCCGTCCATGACCGGGCTCCCTGAGCCCGATCATTGGGCACGGCGCCCGCTACGGATTGTTCGGCATCTGCTCTGCGTAGACCATGAAATCGACGACGAGCGTCTTGTCCTGGTAGTCGTTACCGGCGTCGAGGTCGAAGGTGACCTCAAACTTCATGTGCCGGTTGCTCGTGAGGTAGACCGGGATCTTGCTGCCGTCGGGATAGGCGATCGGCACGCGCCCCGCCAGGAAGTCGCTGAGCGGTGCTTCACCCACAACCACGTCGGGACCGCCGCCCTGCGGGGTCTTCAGCACCACGTACAACTTCTCGGCCATCGGCTCGTACTGATCTTCGAAGCCCTCGCTGAGCCTGGCTCCGACGTGCGTGATCCAGGCGTCCATGCTGCTGCATTCCTCGGGATTGTAAATCGTCATGGTCCGAACGTGCTCATCGCCGGGGGCCCATACTCCGGTCGGGATGGTGCCCAACTGACCCGAGGGCGTCTTGCCCTGCTCCGCGGTGATGTAGAACATCGGCCCGGGGACCGGATCGCCGTCGTTGCGCTCGGCGTTGATGCAGAGCGTGCCGGTAAAGAAATCCCCAGAAACCTCCCTGGAGTCGGTGAACAGGGCCATGGTGCCGCCGATCGAGAGGGCGGCGATGGCCGTTGTGGAACCCAGAATCATCAGGAGCTTCTTGTTCACGGGGACTCCTCCTTACTGAGACCCCGCCGGGACAGGTCTCCCATCCCGGCGGGGACTGCTGGACTCAGCTCAGCCGTATCGGTCTTAGTTCCAGGAACTCGGATTCCCAGAGCCGTCGTCGTTGTTCCGGACCTGGACGGCCTTGAACTTCAGGGTGATGCTGCCCGACTTGCCCTGGTACTCGTTGCCAGCAGCCAGCGGGAAGCTCCACTCGACGTCGGCAGACACCGTGTCCCCGCTGTTGGCGGTGCCCAGAAGGATGATGCCGCTGTCGCTCGAGCCGTTGATGGTGTAGGTCATGGGGTGCGTGCCTGCGAACAGGTCGCCGGAGGCGCTGTGCTCAACGCCAACGAAGGCTTCGAGGCTGCCGACGTACGCGATCTCGTAGGTGCAGGTGCCGGAATCGCCGGGGGCGATGTTGCTGGCGCTCAGATCGCAGCTGGTTTCGAAGTCCTCGCCGAACTTCACGGTACCCGCGGTGAAGGTGTTGTTCAGGTTCTCGCTCTCCGCCGTGAACAGGGCGAAGGTGGCGCCGGTGATCAAGGCGGACAGGGCACCCACGGTAGCCAGGCTCAACAGGATCCTCTTCATCTCGTCTCATCCTCCATATGACGTGATGTTGGCTTGGAGCCGGAGCTCTTGCCCAGCATTCGCTGAGCAAACCTCGCACTGCAGCCATACTGCAGGTGACTAGCTGTGGGTCTGGACATCCGCGGGCTTCTCCTCGGCCTTCTTGGCCTTCTCCTCCTCCATGACCACCTGGAAGATCTTGCGGATCTCCATGGCGATCAGGAGGGCGCCCGGGACGATGACGAGCGAAATGACACCCGTCTTGGTGCGCATAAACTCTGACAGGTAGCCGTAGAACGGGACGCGCCACCGCTGGATGCCTACGATCTGGGACCGCTGGACCGGCGTGAGGTCGGGGGCGTCGTTGTTGTCGCCCTTGGTCACGTAGGCCGCCGGCTCGCCGTTGACGAGCACGATGCCGATCACCCGGTGCGTGATGAGCATATCGGGGGCATCGGGCGCCCGGAACGTGATCACGTCGCCTTCGGCGATCACGTGCTCGGGCTTCAGCGGTTCGACGATGATGGCGTCGCCCGTCTTGATCGCCGGCTCCATGGAGCCGCTCAGCACACTGAGAACCTTGTAGTCCAGAAACGACGGCATGCGGTCAGGCGCCCTGCGCTCGGTCAGCACGAGCAGCACCGTTCCGGCCAGAACCACGGCCAGCACTGCGGTCACCGCGCCGCTGAGGATTCGCAACAGGATCTTCACGTCGTCTGCCCTCCCGCGTCGGCGTCATCTGCTTCGCCTGGTTCGGCTTCCGGCTGTGCCGTCTCGCCCGGACCTGCCTCTTCAGGTGGGTCCGCCGGCTCAGCAGGCCGGTCGGCCGGGGCGGGGACGTCTTCAGGATCCTCTGCGCCGGTGTCGCTGTCGCTGTCGGGCTCCTCTTCCACTACGGCATCGCCTTCGATGTCACCGGTTTCTTCATCCGACTCATCGTCATCGGCGTCATCATCGAACCCTTCCTCCGACGCATCGCCGTCGATGTCACCACCGGACTCTTCATCTGGCGCGCCGCTGTCGGTGTCGCCGCTGGATTCATCCTGGTCAGACTCGTCGTCGGCATCG
>JAMNXV010000044.1 GCA_023623185.1 Bacillota bacterium | reverse complement strand
GCTTCTGGGCGCTCTCAAAACGTGTGCAACACGATGGCCCCGGGGCAGGGAACACGCCAGCTGCCCAGGCAGCCCACGGCGCCACCAACCCCCGCGGGGCCCCGAGGAAGCCCCCAGCGCTTCCGCTGGGGGCTTCGCGCCTGCCGCCGCCGCAAACACAAAAAAGTCCGGCCTGCAAGGCCGGACGCAAGCTTATTCTGTCTTGATGTTGATCCAGTACGGGCCGCCCGCCAGGCCGTGGTCCACGGGCTCGCCGTTCAGCGTGAGCTCAAAAGCGTTCACGTGGCCGAGGCGCATCCGGAACGCCTCGCCCTGAAGCTCCACGGCGCCGTTGGCCTTACCCCAGTACAAACGCTCACCCGCAGGGTCGTACACCTCCAGCCATGTGTCGGCCGTGAAGTTCATCTGCAGGTCGATCGTCTGCGCGCCGACGGTGATCTCCACCTCTTCGCCCACCGGGGCGCCCACGGTGATGACCGGCTTCGGCGGCTGGGGCGGCTCGGGCGTCGGCTCCGGCTCGGGTTCAGGTTCCGGCTCGGGCTCCGGCTCCGTCACCACCGGCCCGGGCCCCTGCACCGCCGGATCAGACGGCGGCGTCGGCGCCGCGGCCTGCCGGCTCCAGAACCAGTAGCCCAGCCCCGCCAGCGGCAGAATGATGACCAGCGCCACCGCGAGGCGGCGGACGAAGTAGACGCCCGGACCGGGCCGACCCCTGCGGCGTTTCGCCCGGCTCCGCCCGTACCGGCGGGGGGCTGTTACGAAGGCCGGCTCCCGGGAGGCGGAAGCCAGGCGCGCATCGGAGCCGGCCGGGGCAGACTCAGCCTCTCCGGCGGCACCGACGGCACCGGCGGCGCCTCCGTCGACGCCATCCGCGTCCTCTACCGGCGGGCGAGCCTTCAGGGCCTTGTACTCCTCCACCAGGGCATCGCCGTCAAGGCCAAGGAAGTTGCCGTAGCTCCGGAGGAAACCCTTCACATAGACCTCCCCGGGAATGAGGACCGTCCGCCCCGACTCGAGCGCCTCGAGGTACTTCTTGCGGATGCGGGTCTCCTCTTCCACTTCCTGCAGCGTGATCCCCTTGGCCTCACGCGCCGCCTTCAAACGCCGGCCGATTTCCTCCATCTCATCAACCTCCCGTTGCAGAGCCGACCCCGGGTGGTTTCTGGGAAACTCCAGTTGCACCCATCTTCTCCAGCAACGGGCGAAATCCCTCCCGGCCTGTCACAGCTTTGTGAAATGGAGCGCCAGGTGGAAGGATGCGTGAATGAGCATACTACTCCCCGTCGCCGGCCGGCACCACGACGCCGCCCGCGGCGGCGATCCGCTCCAGACCCTGACGGTGGCTCTCCTCGTCGTACGAATCAACCAGGCGCTCGTCGACCGTGACCCGGAAGCCCACGCCCAGTGCGGACTCCACAGTCGCAAGCACGCAGACAGGCGTGATCAGGCCGGTCACAATCGCCTCCTCCACACCCTGCTCCTTCAGGTAATCCAGCACCTCAACCCCCGTGCGGCCCATGAGGGCGGCGGGCCCCTTCATGACGCAGCCGTCGACCAGGCGGTAGGTCGGCTTCTGGATCCAGATCAGGTCGTCCCCCAGCCGCTCGAAGGCGGCCGCGATCGCCGCCGTGGGCTGCCACCCGGGCGTGCCGTACTCGCAGTGGGGCGGGTAGATCTTCAGCTCCTCCCGGTAGGCCTCGTAGGCCTTGTCCATGTATGCCTCGAAGCGGTCCGGCCCCATCGTCTCCTGCAGCATGCGCCGGTAGGTCACCAGGTGTTCAGGGTGGTGCAGCGGCGGGTGGGTGTCGGCAGTGGCCACGATAAACCCGCCCTCCCGGTGCACTTCATCCATCAGATCCGCGATGCGCTGCATCTTGGGGTCTGACCGCTGAAAGCTGGTCAGGCTGCCCTGCTCGTCGTTGAAATCGACCTGGGTATCGATCACAAACAGCGCTCGCTTAGCCATCGGGGGCCCCTCCTCTCTGTCTCCGACTGGCCGCGCTGCCCCGTTACGGATGCAGGCGGTTCAAAAGGCGCGGGAAGGGAATGGTCTCGCGCACGTGGTCGAGGCCGCAGATCCAGGCCACGGTCCGCTCAACCCCCAGGCCGAAGCCGGAGTGCGGGACCGAGCCGAACCGGCGCAGGTCGTAGTACCAGCCGTAGGTCTCCATGTCGAGGCCGTGCTCCTCAAAGCGGCGCTTCAGCAGCTCCGGGTCGTGGATGCGCTCCGAGCCGCCGATGATCTCGCCGTAGCCTTCGGGCGCGAGCAGGTCCGCACCGAGCACCACCTCGGGGTTTTCGGGATCGGGCTGCATATAGAAGGCCTTGATCTTCACCGGGAACTTCTCCACGAAGACCGGCTTGTCGAACTGCTGCGTGAGCACCGTCTCGTGGGGTGCGCCGAAGTCCTCGCCCCACTCGATGGGCTCCCACTCGTCGCCGGGCTTGTGCAGCTTCTTCAGCATCTCCACGGCCTCGGTGTAGGTAATGCGCGGGAAGGGCGGCTCCACCTTCTCCAGCAGCGTGGTGTCACGGCCGATGGTCTTCAGCTCGGCCGCCCGGCGCTCCAGCACCCGCCTGACGACGTAGGTGACCATCTCCTCCTGCAGCTTCAGGTTGTCCTCATGGGTGAAGTAGGCCGCCTCCGGCTCCACCATCCAGAACTCGATCAGGTGGCGGCGGGTCTTCGACTTCTCCGCCCGGAAGGTGGGCCCGAAGGTGTAGACCCGGCCCAGGGCCATTGCGGTGGCCTCGACGTGAAGCTGGCCCGACTGGCTGAGGAAGGCCTGCTCGTCGTTGACGTAGGTCGTCTCGAACAGGGTCGCGCCCCCCTCGGCCGCCGTCCCCATCAGGATGGGCGACTCGGTGAGGATGAAGCCGTTCTCCTGCAGGAACTGGTGGATCGCCATGGTGATCTCATTGCGGATCCGCAGAATCGCCACCTGGCGCGAGGAGCGCACCCAGAGGTGCCGGTGGTCCATCAGGAACTCCGTGCCGTGCTCCTTCTTGGTGATGGGGTACTCGTCGGCGATCTGGACGATGTCCAGCTCCTTCACGCCGATCTCGTAGCCGCCGGGAGCGCGGTCATCCTTGCGGACCGTGCCGCGGATGATGATCGAAGACTCCTGGGTCAGCCGCTTGCCGGCCTCGAAGACCTCAGGCGGCACGTCCTTTACGAAGAGCACGGCCTGGCAGACGCCCGTGCCGTCGCGGAAGATGATGAACTGGATCTTGCCCGAGCTCCGGTAGTTCTGCACCCAGCCGCGCAGCTCTACCATCTCGCCTTCGTGCTGCGGCAGACGATCAACGGTAACCCATTTCATAGCAGATGTTCCTCCTGAATGGCATCAGCATCTTCCCTGATGATACCACGCGAAAGGCCAATCTGGAAAACGAATTGGGGGCGCCCGGGCGGGACGCCCCCTTTTCAACCCGTTCAATCTGCCGCCAGCGTGGCGATGCCCAGCGCGCCCTCGCCCGCGTGCG
>JAMNXV010000191.1 GCA_023623185.1 Bacillota bacterium | reverse complement strand
TCTCAGCATTCGTCATCCCACCTTTTCGAGGTGACTCTCGCCATCTCGGTTGCTACCTCAACCTTAGCATGAAACAGACCTGGTGCGGTGGGTCGACTTCCGGTCGGCGCCGCAGGGCTGCGCGAAGCAGGAGTACCTCCCTCCCCGGAAGGTACTCCTGTTCCCTCTGCAGCGCGGCTCGGGCCTCTCCCCGCTACTCGGCATCGGCCTTCGTCCTGTGGACGGTGCCGCGGGGGTGCTCCGGCGGGGCGTAGATCACGTACACCTTCAGCGGGCGACTGCCCGTGTTGGTGAGGTTGTGCCACATCCCCGCCGGAATCATGACGGCGGAACCGGGGTACGCCATCTGCTCAAACTCCAGGCGGTCCCGGCCGGGCCCCATCTGCACGAGCCCCTGCCCCTCTTCGATCCGGATGAACTGGTCCGTCGTCGGGTGGACCTCTAGGCCGATGTCCTCGCCCGCCGGGATGCTCATCAAGGTGACCTGGAAGTGCTCGCCGGTCCAGAGCGCGGTGCGGAAGTTGCGGTTCTGCCTGGCCGCCTGTGCGATGTTCACGACATACGGCCGGGGTCCGTGATCCCGGATCGCGGGCCCGGGGCCGGGCGCACTCCACGGGCTGCCGTACTGAGGCGTGCCGCTCCACGGGCTGCCGGTCCCGCGGCCGCCCGGCCACCCGTACTGCGGTGTCACATACCAGGGATAGGGGTATGGCGCCTGACTGTACACACCCATACTCCTTTCAGCGCTTTCCCCCATCTTATGTTCACCGGGCCGCCGACGGTCTCCCGTCCGCCGCCGGACGGGCCCGGCCTATGCTTCCACCGCCGGCTCCAGGATCGTCAGCGCGGGGGCCTCCGCATCCAGCCGGGCCCGCACGCCCAGCGGCAGCGTCGCCCGGTGGGACCCGTGTCCGCAGGGGAAGCCGTACAGGACGGGGATGCCCAGCGGGCCCAGGAGCTCGGCCAGGACCTCCGGCAGCGTCAGCGAGGGCCGGTTCGGCGGCCCCTGCAGGCAGGTGGGCGAGTCGCCGATGAGGATGCCTGCCGCCCGCTGCAGCTTCCCCGCCAGCAGCAGCTGGACCAGCATCCGGTCGATCCGGTACGGGGCCTCGTCCACATCCTCCAGGAGCACGATCCGCCCGGTGAAGTCCGGCTCCCACGGGGTGCCCAGCAGCGCGACGATCATCGCGCCGTAGCCGCCCCGGGCGCAGATGACCGCGTTCACCGCCGGATCGGCCCACACCCGGTTGAAGTCCGCGGCCCGCTCAGCGTCGGTTCCGGCGAGGTAGCCCCGCCGCGACAGCACCGCATCGCCTACAACCGCACGGTACCCCCACGATTGCAGCCGCTGCAGCCCCGCCTCAAGCTCCTCCGGCGGCACCGGGCCCGCAGGGGCCACGACGCCGATGGTGGCGCCGGGCCACACGGGCCGGGGCCTCTGCACCGCTCTGACGGTCATCCCGCCTCTCCTCCCCGTGCCGCTGCATCCAGGCGTCAGCCTGCCTTCAGGCCGTCGATCGCAAACCGGCCCATGCGGCCGTAGGTGCCGCGATGCACGTTCTCAACGTACCGCACCAGCAGGTAACTGAGCACGACGCTCTCGGCCAGCGCCATCGGCGCCACGCCCAGCAGAAGCCCCGCGGGCCCCGCGACGATCCGTGTCAGCAGCCACGCGACGACCTCCCCAAGCACGGAGATCAGGATGAACATCCCGTTGGCCGCCAGGGCCTCCTGCCAGCGCTCCGTCAGCACCCCGACGCTGTCGCCCACCGCCTCCATCGCCGTGCCGTCCTCCACCACCAAGGCAAAATCGGCGTACAGAACGGCGCTGGTGGCAGCGAAGAACACGGCCAGGGCAGCAACGGAGGTCAGCCACCCCGCCAGCACGAACCGGGCCAGCACATGCGCCAGGAGTGCGACCAGCCCGCCCGCGGCCAGCACCAGACTGCACAGCACCCGGACCACGAGCAGACGGCCGGTGTACCGTCTTATGCCCTCGATGAAGTCCGCCATTTTCGGCGGTCGCCCGTCGGGCAGGCCAGAAAGAGCCCCCGCCAGTGCCGCCGCCAGAGCGCAATTCCGCGTTCCATGAGGCTCCCCAAGCCGCTCCCACCTTTTAGGTCGTGTCGATGCGGTTTCTGATAGCAGAAGGATGAATTCTGTGAAAAGCGCAAGGGTCCTTCCGACTGCGAAAGGACCCTTGCGCGGTCTGCCCCGGCAGGAAGGATACCCCTCGGGGTAGAATTGCCGTACGTATCTGCCACAGGAGGAGGAGCAGGGGATGATCCGAGAGCGGGAAACCGAGGCGGTGCGGCAGAAGTTCGACCGGAACGCCCGCTGGTTCGATGTGGGGGAGCGGGCCGGAAAGGCCCCGTGGCGGGAGAGGCTGATCCGCCAGGCGAGGGGCCATGTGCTGGAGATCGGGGTCGGAACAGGCAGGAACCTGCCGCTCTACGACCCGGCGATCACCACGGAACTGGTGGGGATTGATCTCAGCCCCCGGATGCTGGACCGCGCCCGCTCCAGGCCCTGCCGGGTGCCCGTCACACTGCTGGAGATGGACGCCCAGAAACTGGCGTTCCCCGACGCCACCTTCGACACGGTCGTGGCCAGCTACGTCTTCTGCACCATCCCCGATCCGATCGCGGCGCTGCGGGAGGCCGCACGGGTCTGCCGCCCCGGCGGGCGCATCCTGCTCCTGGAGCACGTGCGCATCGACCGGCCCGTTGTCGGGACCCTCATGGACCTGGCGGCCCCCGTGATCGCGGGTCTGGTCGGCTGCAACATCAACCGCCGGACGGTGGAGAACGTCCGCCTGGCCGGCCTGACGGTGGAGCGGGTGGAGTCGGTGAAGGGCGACCTGCTGAAGCTGATCACCGCCTATCCCGGCACGAGCCCCACGTAGACGCCCACCGGATCCTGAATGACCGCATACACGTGCGCGCCTTCCTTATCCCTCACTTCCTTGATCACCTTGCCGCCCTCCGCCTCCACCCGGCGGAGGCTTTCCGCGATGTCGCCAACAGTGAGGTAGAGCAGCCAGACCGGCGGCAGGTCCGCGTTCACGCCGCGGGCGTGGCAGATGCCCGCCGCGGCGTTCCCGTCGCCGCCCAGCATGGCGTAGTCGGCGTAGCGCTCGTCGCCGTCCTCCATCGGGACCTCCTGCACCGACCAGCCGATGACCTGCTGGTAGAAGTCGCGGGTCGCTGCCGCGTCGGGAACCGTCAGGTCGAGCCAGGCGATGCGGCCGACCGGATCCGCAGCGGCCCCGCCCGGAGCAGCACCGCCGCCGGAAGCGGCCTCGCCTTCCGGGGGAACCGGGGGGATCGCCTCCTGCGGAATGACCGGGATGATCCCGAAGGCCGCCCCGTTCGGATCCATCAGCACGGCCCACTGGCTGTTGCCGTTTTCGTCCTTCTGGTGCATGATCTCGCGCCCGCCCAGCTCCACGGCGCGCCGGGCGCTGGCCCCTACGTCCGCAACCTGGATGTGGGGCATCCACTGGAGCGGCAGATTGGCGAATTCCGGGGTTCGCTGTCCCAGGCCGATGATGGGTAAGCCGAGGTTGTTCGTCCCGTCTTCGCGCCAGAGCGGCGGGTCGCCTGTGCGGAGCACCTGCGAGTAGAACCGTAGCTCTCGTTCGTGTTCGGGAACCGCGATGTCTGCGCTGACGACTCCGCCGATGCGTGGGGCAAACAGTTCGTTCATCATTTTCCTCCGGATGGCTGGTGATGGGGCCAGTATAGCACAGCATACCACCGCTGGCCGAGCCTCAGTAGGCCTGCAGCGGGTGTGGGCGATCAGGACGGGGATGTGCCCCGCCGTGCGTCAGGTATTCCCCCCGAACCGGGCCTTCAGCCGCTCCACTTCCGCGGCGTCCATGCGGCGGAACAGCGGGGGAATGGGTTCGAACGGGCGCCCGGGAGCCAGCGCAGACAGATTGACGGCTCTGCTCAGCGGAACCTTCCGTTCCTCCGGCGCCATCTTCAGCGCATCGAACACGCGCTGTGCCGTGAAGGGAAGGATCGGCTCCGCGGCCAGCGCATAGAGCCGGATCAGGTTGACGGCCCTGCCCCGGAACGCAAATAGCCTCGTCCCCGGAAAGGGACGAGGCATGCACCCCGTGGTACCACCCTTTTTCGCCCGGCGCGCGCCGGGCCTCTCGCGGATACGGGCCTGTGGCCGATATCCTGGCCCTGTAACGGGAGCCCCCCGTCCCAGCCTACGCAGTCCGGACGGACCTTCAGCCGGCCGCTCCAGAGCCATGTTCAGGCCGTCTCGGTCGCCGCCGGCTCGCACCGCACCCGGCTCGCTGTGGGGACCTCAGGCCCTACTCATCTCTTTCATCGCGTTTGATTGGAACACAGTATAGGCAACTCGGAAATCGGCGTCAAGAGGTAGCGGCGCGGGCCGGTCCCGCTCGAAGCCGCCCCGTCAAGCCCGCCGTCGCGATTTGGGCGGGAGGAAAGTGGCCGGCAAAGCGAAACACTCTTCACGATCGGGCCGCAGGGGGCGGCGGTCGACAGAAGGGAGGAAAGGGGATGGAAAAAGGACAGGTCCGTCAGTGGGTGTGGGATGAACTGACCCAGCGGGGCCAGGCAGCCTTCCCGAAGCCGGTCCACGGGCGGATCCCGAACTTCGTAGGCAGCGCCGCGGCCGCGGCGCGGCTGCGGGAGCTGGAGGTCTACCGGAAGGCCAGGGTGGTCAAGGTCGGGCCGGACTCCCCCCTCCACCCCATCCGGGCGATGGTCCTGCGGGACGGCAAGAGGCTCTACATGCCGACGCCGCGGCTGACGGCGGGCTTCGTCGTGCTGGAGAACGTGGAACCGGGACGGGAGCGGGAGGCGACCAGCCTGGCCAACTTCCGGCGGTTCGGCCGGGAGGTGCGGCTGGAGGAGATCGACCCGATCGATCTCGTCGTCGCCGGGACGGTGGCCGTCAGCCAGTCTACGGGGGTGCGGATCGGCAAGGGGGCCGGGTATGGCGACATGGAGTTCGCCCTGCTCTGCCGGCTGGGCAAGCTCCAGCCCGACACCCCGGTGGTGACCGCCGTCCACGACCTCCAGGTGGTGGATGCGCCGGATCACCCGCTGGGGGTGGCGCTTCCGTGGGACCCGCACGACATCTCGGTGGACTACATCGTCACCCCCACCCGGACCATCGCCGTGCGCAGGGCTCACCCGCAGCCGACCGAAATCGACTGGTCGCTGCTGGAGCCGGAGCGGCTGCGCGCGCTTCAGCCCTTGCTGGAGTTTCGGCGGATGCAGGGCGGCAACCCATAACCGGGAGGTAACCTCACAGATGCAGTCGCTGCTCTTCTTCTGGCTGGCCGTCCTCATCGTCGGAGCCAGCCTGGCCAAGCTTCTGGAAGGGCTCTACGCCATCCGAGCGGTGCCCAGCCTGGCCCGCGCCGTGCCCATCGACGCCTCTCCCGGACCCAACCCGCCCAAGGTTTCTGCGATCGTTCCGGCATGCAACAAGGCCCGATCCATCGAGGGCGCCGTCCGCTCCCTGCTCCGGCAGGACTACCCGAATCTGGAGGTGGTGCTGGTCAACGACCGCTCCACCGATGAGACCGGCGAGATCATGGAGGGGGGCTATCCCTCCCGCTCCACCCGCGCCACGCACTCCACGTGCGCCGTGTGCGGGAACATGTCCACCGGTTGCACTTCCACGGTGCGGTATCCCATCCCGGCCAGCCGGCCCAGGTCCCGGGCCAGGCTGGCCGGGTTGCACGACACGTAGACCACCCGCCGCGGCGCCACTTGCGCGATCGCCTCCAGCACCGGCTCATCGCAGCCCCTGCGGGGCGGGTCCAGCACGATCACGTCCGCCCGCACCCCCTCGGCCGCCAGCCGGGGCATCTCCACCGCCGCGTCGCCGGCGATGAAGCGCACGTTCTCGATGCCGTTGCGCGCCGCGTTCTCCCGGGCGTCCGCCACCGCCTGCTCCACCCACTCGATGCCGATCACCTCCCGGCACTGCCGGGCCAGGAAGAGCGAGATGGTGCCGATGCCGCAGTAGAGGTCGAGCACCGTCTCGGCGCCGGTGAGCCCGGCGTACTCCAGCGCCTTGCCGTACAGCACTTCGGTCTGCTCCGGGTTCACCTGGAAGAAGGAGACCGGCGAGATGCTGAACCGCAGGTCGCCGATGCAGTCGGTGATGTGGTCCCGGCCCGCCAGCACGCGGCTCTCCCGGCCCAGCACCACGTTGGTGCGGGCCGGGTTGATGTTCTGCACCACACTGACCAGCTCGGGAATGCGCGCCATCAGCTCCCGGGCGATGGCCTTGCCGTGGGGAAAGTCTGGCCCGTTGGTCACCAGCACCGCCATCGCCTCGCCGGTGCCCCGGCCCACCCGGGCCAGCACGTGCCGCAGCACGCCGGTGTGGCGCCGCTCGTCGTAGATGCGCACGCCATACCGCCCGGCCAGCTCCTTCACCTCGGCCATGATCCGGTTGCCCAGCGGGTGCTGAATGTCGCAGCGGTCGATGTCGATGATGCGGTGCGTGCCCGGTGCGAAGAAGCCGGCGATCACCCGGCCGGAGCGCCAGCCCACCGGGAACTGCGCCTTGTTGCGATAGCCCCAGGGCTCCGCCATCCCCAAGGTCGGATGGACCGTCACTCCGGTCAGCTTCCCCAGCCGCTCCAGGGCATCGGCCACCTGCTGCCGCTTCAGCCGGAGCTGGGCTTCGTAGCCGATGTGCTGGAGCTGGCAGCCGCCGCACTCTCCGGCCACCGGGCAGGCCGGCGTCACCCGGTCCGGTGAGGCCTCCTCCACCGCCACCAGGGCGGCCCGGGCGTAGTTCCGCTTCACTTCCTGCACGCGCGCGAGCAGGCGGTCGCCGGGGGCGCCGCCGGGTACGAATATGGTCAGTCCCTCATAACGGGCCACGCCCTCGCCGCTGCTGCCGAGGCCGTGCACCGTCACCGAAATCTCCTGCCCCGGGCGAACCGGGGGCTTCACCATCTCCTGCGTGCTCATAGGCAGAGTGTACCACACACGGGCCAGGGGCGCACAAGTCCGCGCCCAGGCAGGACGGCGTTCAGCCGCAGCCGCGGCGGCCGGCATCACGCCACCGGCGCCGCCTCACGCTTCGCGCGCGGCCCCCGCTTCCGCCTGGCCCGCCTTGTACGCCTGCAGCCACTGCAGGGTCTCGCGGAAGGCGGCGGCGGTGTCGGTAGGCACCAGCCCCAGCTCCCGCCGGGCCTTGTCGTCGCTGACGATCCACGGCGCGGTCCAGTTGCGGATCTGGTTGGGGTGCACCAGCGAGCGCCGCCGGAAAGTAAGCCGCGCGCCGGCCGTGACGAGGCGCGCGGCGCCTATCAGCACCGGCACCGGCATCCCCCAGCGGGGAGAGCGACCGCCGCTCACGTGCGCCAGCAGGCCGATGAGCTGCTCCTGGGTCAGGTTCGGCCCCACCAGGTTGTAGATCTCGCCCGACCGCCCCCGCTCCATGGCTGCGACGGTGCCGCGCACCACGTCCTTCACGAAGACCAGGTTGGCCACCGTCTGGGCGGAGCCCAGGTAGAAGGGCAGCCGGCCCGTCTTCACCATCCAGATCAGGGTGTTCATGCCGTCGGGGTCGCCCGGGCCGAAGACCGCGCTGGGGCGCACCGCCACCACCTCCAGCCCCCTGTCCCGATAGGAAAGCGCCAGCCGCTCCTGCTCCAGCTTGGTGATGCCGTATGCGTCGGGCAGCGGCGCCGGCTCGTCCTCCTCCGTGCGGGCGCGGTAGCGGCCGTTCTCGTCCATGACCGCCGGCCCACCAGCCGCGATGGAGGACATGTGCACCACCCGCTTCACGCCGGCTGCGACGCAGGCGTCCAGCAGCCGGCGGGTGCCCTCCACGTTGATCGCGCGCATCCGCTTCAGCGACCCCTGGAAGTTGATCCGCGAGGCCAGGTGGTATACCCGCTCCACCCCGGCAGCCGCCCGCGCCAGGGAGGCCGCGTCGCCCAGGTCGCCCTCGGCTACATCCAGCGATTCGCAGAGCGTGCCGAACACCGCCTCTGCCTTCTGCGGGGAACGAACCAGGATGCGCACCTTCTGGCCCGACTCCAGAAGGTGGCGCACCAGCTGCGCGCCGATGAAGCCGGTGGCGCCGGTTACCAGGTCCACGGACCACGCCTCCCTTCATGCTTTAACCCAATAAATTAGACGCCCCCGCCGCAGTTCCTACGGCGGGGGACAGGTTTTACTTCTGGGCCTGCTCTTCGAGCGCCTGGGTCACCAGCTTCAGGGCCAGCTGCGGGTTGGCCCGGCCGCGGGTCCGCTTCATGATCTGGCCCACGAACCACTGGGCGGCCGACTGCTTGCCGGACTTCCAGTCCTCGAAGACCTTCGGGTTGGCGGCCACCACTTCCCGGGCGATGGCCAGCAGTTCGCCCTCGTCGGCCACCTGGGTGAGCCCCTCGTCCTTCACGATGGTCTCGGCGTCCTTGCCGGTCTCCACCATCTTGTCGAAGACGGTCTTGGCGATCTTGCCGGTGATGGTGCCCTTCTCCATCAGCTTCAGCATGCCCACCAGCTGCTCGGGGGTGAGGGGGATCTGGTCCGGGCCCAGCTCCTTCTCGTTCATCACCCGGTAGAGCTCGTTGATCTGCCAGTTGGCGACGGCCTTCGCCTGGTCCGCGCCGGCCAGCTCCACGGCCTGCAGGAACCACTGGGCGTACTCCCGCTCGGCGACGATGACCGAGGCGTCGTAGGCCGAGAGGCCGTACTCGGTCATGAGCCGCTGCATGAGGGCGTCGGGCAGCTCGGGCAGCGTGGCCCGGATCCGCTCGATCTCCTCCGTCGTCACCTCGACCGGCGGCAGGTCGGGCTCGGGGAAGTAGCGGTAGTCCTCCGCGTCCTCCTTCGAGCGCAGCAGGACCGAAATGCCCTGGGCATCGCGCCAGGATCGGGTCTCCTGCTCGACCTGGCCCCCCTCCTCCAGGATGCGGATGTGCCGCTTCTGCTCGTACTCGATGCCCCGCACGGCAGCCGAGAAGGAGTTGACGTTCTTCAGTTCCGACCGCACGCCGAACTCGGTGGAGCCCGCAGGCCGCACCGATACGTTGACGTCGCAGCGCATGGAGCCCTCTTCCATCTTCACGTCGCTCACACCGGAGTACTTCAGGATGGAGCGCAGCTTCTCCAGGAAGAGGCCGGCCTCCTCGGCCGAGCGCAGGTCGGGCTCGGTGACGATCTCGATCAGCGGCACCCCGGCCCGGTTGAAGTCGACCAGGGAGAAGTCCGCCGCGGCCACGTCGTCGCCCGCGTGGACCAGCTTGCCCGCGTCGGTCTCCAGGTGGATCCGCTGGATGCGGATGCGCCGCGTGGTGCCGTCCTTCAGGGTGATGTCCACGTAGCCGTCGTAGCAGAGGGGCAGGTCGAACTGGCTGATCTGGTAGCCCGACGGCAGGTCCGCGTAGAAGTAGTTTTTGCGGTCGAACTTGGAGCGGCGCTGGATCTTGCAGTTGAGGGCCAGCCCCGCCTTGATGGTGTACTCCAGGGCCCTGGCGTTCAGCACCGGCAGCGAGCCGGGCAGGGCCAGGCAGACCGGGCAGACGTTGGTGTTCGGCTCGGCCCCGAACTCATTCTTGCAGGAGCACCAGACCTTCGTCTCGGTGGCCAGCTCCACGTGCACCTCGAGGCCGATAACGGTTTCCCACTTGGTGGACACGGCTACCGACCTCCTTCCTCAGTCAGGACCGGACGGGACTCATGATGCTTGGTCACCTTCTGGTAGGCCCAGGCCATCTGCAGCAGCTGGGCGTCCGCGAAGTGCTTCCCGATGAGCTGCATCCCCACCGGCAGCCCGTCCACGAACCCGCAGGGCACGGAGATCGCCGGCAGGCCGGCCAGGTTGACCGGGATGGTGCAGATGTCGCCCAGGTACATGGCCATCGGGTCGTCGATCTTCTCCCCGATCCGCCAGGCGGTGAACGGCGTGGTGGGGGTGACCAGGGCGTCGAACCGCTCGAAGGCCCGCTCGAAGTCCCGCACGACCAGGGTGCGCACCTGCTGGGCCTTGCGGTAGTAAGCATCATAGTGCCCGCTGGAGAGCACATAGGTACCCAACATGATGCGGCGCTTCACCTCGGCGCCGAAGCCCTCGCCGCGAGTCTTGCTGTACATCTCCGTCAGACCGCCGGTCTGCGCGGCGCGGAATCCGTAGCGCACGCCGTCGTACCGCGCGAGGTTGGACGAGGCCTCAGCCAGGGCGATGACGTAGTAGGCGGACAGGGCGTACTCGGTGGAGGGCAGCGAGCACTCCTCCACGGTCGCCCCCAGGTCCTCCAGCTGCCTGATCGCCTCCTCGACCCGGGCCTTCACCCCGGAATCGATGCCCTGGCCGAACAGCTCCCGCGGAACCCCGAGGCGCACGCCGGCCAGCGACGGGTCGCCGCCGAACTTCAGCTCAGGCGGGGTGCGGCCGGCGTTGGTTGCGTCGCGCCGATCGGGCCCGGCGATCACCTCGAAGAGGCGAGCCACGTCTTCCACGTCGTGACCCAGGGGGCCCACCTGATCCAGCGATGAGGCGAAGGAGACCACCCCGTAACGGCTGACGTAGCCGTAGGTGGGCTTCAGCCCGACGACGCCGGTGAACGCGGCCGGCTGCCGGATGGACCCGCCGGTGTCCGTGCCCAGGGCCAGGGGAACCTCACCGGCAGCCACGGCCGCGGCCGAACCGGAGGAGGAGCCGCCGGGCACGCGCTCCAGGTCCCACGGATTGCGGGTCGTCTGGAAGGCAGAGGCCTCGCCTGAGGAGCCCATGGCGAACTCGTCCATGTTGGTCTTGCCGATGATCATGGCGCCCGAGGCCCGCAGCCGCTCCACCACCGTCGCGTCGTACGGCGACACATAGCCCTTCAGCATGCGGGACGCGCAGGTGGTCTCCATCCCGCAGGTGCAGATGTTGTCCTTCACCGCGATGGGCACGCCGGCCAGCGGGCCGAACTCGTTGTCGCCGGCCCTGCGCCGGGCGTCCAGCTTCTTTGCCCGGTCCAGGACGTGCTCCGCCGCCACGTGAAGGAACGCGCCCACCTGGGGTTCCACCTTTGCGATGCGGCTCAGCGCAGACTCGGCAATCTCCACCGCCGACAGCTCACCGGCCAGAAAGAGTCTGTTCAGCCGGGCGGCGCTCAGTATATGCGTCATCCCTGACATCACTTAGCCCTCCGTGATCTTCGGTACCTTGTAGCAGCCGGCCTCCGACTCCGGGGCCAGGGCCAGAACCGTCTCCCGCTCCAGCGAGGGCTGAGGCTCGTCCTCGCGGAGCACATTCTGCAAGGTGACCGCGTGATAGGTTGGAGGCACATCCGTCACGTCTACCTGGTTGATGCGCTCCACATGTTCCAGAATGCGGCTGAGTTGTTCCGCGAAGCCCTCGATCTCCTCCTCGGAGAGGCTCAGACGCGCCATGTGGGCCACGCGCGCAATCTCATCCCGCGTCAGTGCCACTGTCGATCACCACCATCCGTAATTTGGCATAGCCAATTGGACCAGAGCGTAACTACCTGATTCTAACACATGGCGTCCCAGCCCGGCAATGTCGCTGGCAGGGCAGCGAACAAATGGCAGGCCCTCATGGTCTTATTAGTGATGTTGCATGAGGAGGAGTTCCATGGCACAGACGATGGTAAAGATACTGTTCCACAACTCCCACCGCTCGCTCCAGGACCAGTTGAACGCGTGGCTGACGGAGATTGCGGGGACGGCGACCATCACCGGGGTCACGATGGATTCGAACAACTACGGCCACTGCATCGCGATTCTGTACCAGCAGGACGGCCAGGGGCGACTCTACCGCGGGCACGTGTTCTTCCACAACTCGCACAGCAGCCTGGAGCAGGCGGCCAACGCCGGGCTGGAGGCCGCACAGGCGGAATGGGGGCGCTTCGTCGCCATCGGATCCAACGAGTACGGGCACTGCCTCTGCATCATTGAGGAGCAGTAAGGGGCGCGAAAACCCCGCCCTGAGGTGGGCGGGGCGTTTCTCTCGCCTTTACTTGGTGCGCATGTGGCAGGCGACCCAGTGGTCGTTGCCCACGTCCACCAGCGGCGGCTCCTCCTCCTTGCAGATGTCACCGACCTGGGCCTGGTAGCGGCAGCGGGTGTGGAACCGGCAGCCCGAGGGCGGGTTGACCGGAGAGGGCACGTCGCCCTCCAGCACGATGCGCTCCCGCTTCAGGGTCGGATCGGGAATCGGGATGGCCGACATCAGCGCCTCGGTATACGGGTGCAGCGGGTTGCTGTACAGCTCGTTGGCGGGCGAGATCTCCATCATCTTGCCCAGGTACATCACGCCGACCCGGTCGGAGACGTGCTTCACCACGGAAAGGCCGTGGGCGATGAAGAGGTACGTCAGGCCGAACTCCTTCTGCAGGTCCTCCAGCAGGTTGAGCACCTGCGACTGAATCGACACGTCCAGGGCCGAGACCGGCTCGTCGCAGACGATCAGCTTCGGATTCAGCGCCAGGGCGCGGGCGATGCCGATGCGCTGCCGCTGACCGCCGGAGAACTCGTGGGGGTACCGCCGGGCGTGGAACGACGCGAGCCCCACCACATCCAGCAGTTCGTGCACCTTCTTGGTCTTGGCCTGACCCCGGGCGACGCCGTGAATCTCCAGCGGCTCGCCGATGATGTCGCCCACCGTCATGCGGGGGTTGAGCGACGCGTAGGGGTCCTGGAAGATGATCTGCATCTCACGCCGGAGACGGCGCATCTCCTCGCGGTTGAGATCGTAGATGTTTTTACCTTCGAAGTAGACCTGGCCTTCCGTGGGCTCCTGCAGCCGCAGCAGGACCTTGCCCATGGTGGTCTTGCCGCAGCCGGACTCGCCCACCAGACCCATGGTCTCGCCGCGGCGAATCTGGAAGGAAACGCCGTCCACGGCCTTGACGTAGCCCACCGTGCGGGCGATGATGCCACCGCCCGAGACGGGGAAGTACTTCTTCAAGTTGCGCACATCGACCAGGACGTCGCCCTGCCGGGCCTCGGTGCCAACCGCAGTGCTCATCAGGCCGTAACCCCCTTCGTGAGGCGTTCTTCAGCGAGGAAGCAGGCAACGTACCGCCCGGGAGCCACCTGCTTCAGGGCCGGCTGTTCGGCCCGGCACCGGTCCACGGCCACGGGGCAGCGCGGGGCGAACCGGCAGCCCTCGGGCAGGTTCAGCGGGTTCGGCACCACGCCCTCGATCACATGCAGCTTCTCGACCTCCTGATCGAGGCGCGGAATCGACTTCAGAAGCCCCTCCGTGTACGGGTGGATGGGGTGCTTGAAGAGCGAGACCGCATCGGCCTCCTCCACCACCTTGCCCGCGTACATCACGACCACGCGCTCGCACATCTCGGCCACAACGCCCAGGTCGTGGGTGATCAGCATGATCGCCATGCCCAGCTCCTTCTTCAGCTTCTTCATCAGCTCGAGGATCTGGGCCTGAATCGTCACGTCCAGGGCGGTGGTGGGCTCGTCGGCGATGAGCAGCTTCGGGTTGCAGGAGAGCGCCATCGCGATCATGACGCGCTGCCGCATGCCGCCGGAGAGCTGGTGCGGATACTCCTTCACCCGCTGTTCCGGCAGCGGAATGCCGACCAACCGGAGCATCTCGATGGCCTTTTCAATCGCTTCCTTGTGCGACAGGCCCTGGTGGAGCTCGATGGCCTCCGCGATCTGGTCGCCGATGGTATAGACCGGGTTCAGCGAGGTCATGGGCTCCTGGAAGATCATCGAAATATCGTTGCCCCGGATCTTGCGCATTTCGGCCTCGGACTTCTTCAGGAGATCCTCGCCCTCGAAGAGGATCTCACCGGCCACAATCTTGCCCGGGGGGTTGGGAATGAGCCGCATGATCGAGAGAGAGGTCACACTCTTGCCGCAGCCGGATTCACCCACTACGCCCAGGGTTTCACCGCGCTTGATGTAAAGATCCACCCCGTCAACGGCCCTGACGACGCCGTCTTCGGTAAAATAGTGGGTCTGAAGGTTTCGGATTTCGACCAGCTTCTCGCTCACAGGCTCACTCCTCTTCTCCTTCACTACGCATGTTGCAGCAGGGCGCTTCACACCCGCCTCACGAGAGCAGCCCTTTGTGCTCATGAGACGCAGAATCGCGCGTGTTGGTTTGGACTTTTTCGCTCAGAAAGCGCGGTATTCCTTCCGGCTCGATACGCATCTTTCTGAAAACGGAGCGGTTGGGGGGCACGCACCTCGCCCGCGGTGAGGTGCACACCCCCCCGAAAACCGTTCACTGATGGCTTGATGATACCACACGCGCCACCACGATCCAACGTTAAAGCTTTCCGCTTTGGCCACATCGCGCCGGCGCTGCCGCGCTAACCCTGCACGTAGCGCACGTAGAACTCGTCTTCGGTGAGCACGGGGATGCCCAGCTCCTGGGCCTTCTTCAGCTTGGAGCCCGCAGCCTCCCCCGCGACGACGAAGCTGGTCTTCCGGCTGACCGAGCCGGCGGCCTTTCCGCCCAGCTCCTGAATCAGGGCCTCGATCTCCTTGCGCCCCCAGCGGGCAAGCGTGCCGGTGACCACCACGGTCATGCCGGCCAGCGGCCCTTCCGCCGGCCCTGTCTTCTTCTCGCCGACCATGTTCACCCCGGCCGCCCTCAGCTTGGCCAGCAACTGGTGCGAGCGCGGCGAGGCAAAGTAGGACCGCACAGACTCGGCGATCTTCGGCCCCAGGCCGGGGATCGCCGTCAGTTCGTCCAGGCCCGCCTGCTCGATGGCCTCCATCGAGCCGAAGTGGTCGGCCAGCAGCCGGGCGGCCCGCTCGCCGACATGGCGGATGCCCAGCGCGAAGATCAGCCGGTGCAGCGGGTTCTGCCGGGTGGCGTCGATGGCCGCCAGCAGGTTCTCCACCGACTTCTCGCCCATGCGCTCCAGGCTGAGCAGGGCGTCACGCTTCTCACGGAGCCGGTAGAGGTCGGCCGCGTCCTCGATGAGCCCGTGCTCCAGCAAGGACTGGACCAGGGCCTCGCCCAGGCCTTCGATGTTCATGGCGTCGCGCGAGGCGAAGTGCAGGATGGCCCGGTACTGTTGGGCCGGGCAGAGGCTGTTGGTGCAGCGCACCGCCGCCTCGCCCTCAGGCCGAACCAGCTCGGCGCCACAGGCCGGGCACTCCGCAGGGAAGCTCCAGGGCTGCGCGTCGGGCGGGCGCTTCTCCAGCACGACCCGGACCACCTCGGGGATGATCTCGCCGGCCTTGCGGACGATGACCGTGTCGCCGATGCGGATGTCCTTCTCGCGGATGTAGTCCTCGTTGTGCAGGGTGGCCCGCTTCACCGTCGTGCCGGCAATGCGCACGGGAGCCAGTTCCGCCGCCGGCGTGACCACGCCGGTGCGCCCCACTTCTAGGCTGATGCCCACCACCGTCGTCTCCCGCTCCTCCGCGGGGAACTTGTAGGCAATGGCCCAACGGGGGAACTTCGAGGTGAAGCCCAGCCGCCGCTGCTGGCTGAGGTCGTTCACCTTGATCACCAGGCCGTCGATCTCATACGGCAGGTCGTGCCGCCGCTCCTGCCAGCCCTTGATCCAGTCGATGACCTCGTCGATGGACCCGGCCAGGCGCCTGTGCGGGTTTACCTTGAAGCGCCAGACCGCGAGCCGCTCCAGCGCGGACCAGTGATCGCTGAAGCCCAGCTGGTCGGCCTCCGCCACCTGGTAGAGGAAGGCGTCGAGACGGCGCTCCCGGGTCTTGCGGGGATCCTTCTGCCTGAGGCCGCCCGCGGCGGCGTTGCGGGGGTTCTGCAGCAGCGGCTTCCCCTCCGCGGCCAGGGCGGCGTTGAGCTCCTCCAGCACCTGCTTGGTCATGAAGACCTCGCCCCGCACGATGAGCCGGGGCGGGACCGGGGCCTCCGACCCGTCCAGCCGGAGCGGAATCGAGCCGATGGTGCGCAAGTTCTCCGTGACATCCTCGCCGATCTCGCCGTCGCCCCGGGTCGCGCCCTGCACGAACAGACCATCCTCGTACCGCAGCGAGATCGAGAGCCCGTCAATCTTCAGTTCGCACACGTAGGCCACCGGCTCGCCGCCCAGCCCCTCCCGCACCCGCCGGTCGAAGTCCCGCAGGTCCGCCTCGCTGAAGGCGTTGTCCAGCGAGTACATGGGCGGCTGGTGGGGCACCTTGGCAAAGTCGGGCGCGGCGGCGCCGCCCACCCGCTGCGTGGGCGAGTCCGGCCGCCGGAGGTCCGGGAAGGCCGCCTCCAGCCGCTTCAGCTCCTCCATGAGCCCGTCGAAGGCGGCATCGCTGATTTCCGGTTCATTTCTTACATAATAAAGGTACTCATGATGGCGTATGGTCGCGGTCAGCTCCGCAATCCGACGCTCCGCCCAGGACCGATCCATCCAACTCCCCTCCACCTGTCACTCCGCGTCAGCCGCGGCCGGCCGCAGGTAGCTGGCCACCAGCACCCGCTGCCCGGCCGCCCCGGCGAACTGAACGGTGACCGTATCGCCAATGACGGTCTTTACCACGCCCTCGCCGAACCGGTCGTGGCGCACCCGGTCGCCGGGCGCGAACCGGGGCGTCTCCTCCGCAGGCGGTTCCAGCGCCGCCTGCAGCCGGCGCGCCTGCACCGTCCTGCCCCAGCCCGCCGCTCCGATGGCCGGCGAGAAGTCATCGTCATCCGGTGCGGCCGTTCCCCGGGCGGACCGGCGGGTCCCTTCGTATCCGCCGGGGCGCTCGTAGCCGCGTCCGCGGTCATACCCGCCGGAACCCGGGCCGCGGCCAAAACTGCTGCCCGCCGACTGCCCGCCGACCAGTTGCCCGCCGACCAGTTGCCCGCCGACCGGCTGCCAGCCGACCCGCGGCCTGCCGACCAGCCGCCCGCCGGCAGCACCGTCTCCACCAGCTCCGCGGGGATCTCCCGCAGGAACCGGCTCGGCGTGTTGTAGTTCTGCTGGCCCCAGAGGTTGCGGCTCACGGCGTTGGTAAGGTAGAGCCGGTAGCGGGCGCGGGTCATGCCCACGTAGCAGAGCCGGCGCTCCTCCTCCATCTGCCCCTCATCCGCCAGGGCCCGGTTGTGGGGGAAGACCCCCTCCTCCAAACCGACCAGGAAGACCACCGGGAACTCCAGCCCCTTGGCCGAGTGGAGCGTCATCAGGGTCACCTTGTTCTGCCCCTCGCCCACCTGGTCGGCATCGGTCAGCAGGGCCACCGTGGCCAGGAAGCTGTCCAGGTCCCTCAGGCCGTCCAGCTCCTCGCCGGCCGGCGGCTCGAACTCGGCGGCCATCGAGCGCAGCTCCTGCACGTTCTCCACCCGGGCCGCCGCCTCCAGCGAGGTGTCGGCCCGCAGCTCCTCCAGGATCCCCGTGCGCTCCAGCACCGCGTCGATCAGCTCGCCCACCGTGCAGCGCCCGCTCAGATTGGTCAGCTCCTCAATGAGCGCGCCGAACTCCTCCATGCGCCGCTGGTAGACGCCCGAGAGGCCCGGAACCATGGAGCAGTCGAGCGCGGCCATGGCCACAGGCACCTGCCACTGCTCGGCGTGGTCCACCAGCTTGTCCACCGAGGCGGGGCCGATGCCCCGCTTGGGCACCCCCACCGCGCGGCGGAACGAGACGGTGTCGGACGGGTTGGCGATGATGCGCAGGTAGGCCAGCACGTCCTTGATCTCCTTGCGCTCGAAGAACCGCAGGCCGCCGTAGATGCCGTAGGGAATGGAGCGGCGCACCATGGCCTCCTCCAGCGCACGGGACTGGGCGTGGGTGCGGTAGAGGACGGCGAAGTCCTGGTAGTCCAGCCGGGTGCCGTCGGGCAGCCCCTCGGCCACCAGCCTCTCCACCTCCCGCGCCACGAAGGCGGCCTCGTCCCGCTCGTCGGCGCCGGTGAAGTGGTACACCGGGTCGCCGTCGCCCGCCGCTGTCCAGAGCCGCTTCTCCTTGCGGCCGGTGTTGTGCCGCACCACCGCGTGGGCAGCCGAGAGGATGTTCTGCGTGGAGCGGTAGTTCTGCTCCAGCTTGATCGACCGGCAGTGCGGGAACTGCGCCTCGAACTCGAGGATGTTGCTGATGTCCGCCCCCCGCCACGAGTAGATGCCCTGGTCGTCGTCGCCGACGACGGCCAGGTTCTGCCGCTCTCCGGCCAGCAGGAAGACCCAGCGGTTCTGCACGTGGTTGGTGTCCTGGTACTCATCCACCAGGATGAACTCGAACTTCCGCTGGTAGTACTCCCGCACGTCGTCGAACCGCTCCAGGAGTTCCACGGCCTTCAGCAGGAGGTCGTCGAAGTCCAGGGCGTTGTTGATCTTCAGCTGCTCCTGGTAGAGGCTGTAGACCTTCGCGACCTGCTGGCGCCAGTAGTCGCCGGCCCTGGCGGCAAACTGCCGGGGATCCAGCATCGCGTTCTTGGCGCCCGAGATGGTGCCCGCCACCGCCCCCGGCTGGAACTGCCGGTCGGAGAGGCCCAGCCGCTTCAGGCAGTCCTTCACGACCGCCTGCTGGTCCTCGGCATCGAGGATGACGAAGTTGCGGCCGTAGCCCAGCCGCTCGATGTCCCGCCGGAGCATGCGGACGCAGGTGGAATGGAACGTGGCGGCCCACACATCGCGGGCCTTCGGACCCACCAGCTGCTCCACCCGCTCCCGCATCTCGGCGGCGGCCTTGTTGGTAAAGGTGATGGCCAGGATGCGCCAGGGGGGAACCCCCCCGCCCAGCAGGTGGGCGATCGCGGCGGTATCGATGGGCCCCGGGCCCTCGACCGCGGCCCGCAGGGCCTTGAGGTCGTCCGCCGTCATGTCGGGGGGCGGCGGCGCATCGGGGTCGTACTCCGGCCCGAAGAGGATGAGGTGGGCGATGCGGTGGGCGATCACGCGGGTCTTGCCGCTGCCCGCCCCGGCCAGGATGAGCAGCGGCCCCTCGCCGTGCAGCACCGCCTGCCGCTGCTGCTCGTTGAGGCCGGAAAGCAAGGCGCTGCGCACCGCTTCGCGCAGACGCTGGTATTCACGAACCGACGAAGGGTCAAGCATGACTCTCGGTCACCTTCCTCACGTCAGGGGGATTCTCGCCCGTCTGCCGCTCCTCCTTCCTCCCGTCTTTTTCGTAACTTGCGACAATGGGTCCCTGCCTGCCAATACATGGCAGCAAGTGTTGACAGCCGCCTTCCAGTCCTGATAAAGTGGGTTCCGTTGCCAGGGGAGAACATACGGTAGTTCTCGCTATTCAGATATATCTATGGTGTTACGTCCAAAGGAGGAACCCAAAGTGTTCGCACGTATCCGCCGGCGCCGCTCCATCTGGGCGGCTCTGGCGCTGGGTGTGGCAGCTGTGCCCACCATGTTCGCCGGAACGGCGGCCGCCCCTGCGGAAGGCCCGGAACCGGCGCTGCCCGAACCCGAACTGGACCCGGTGGCGGAGCTGCCGCCGGATCCTGCAGAGCTGGAGCGGGCCCGCCTGCAGGCGTTAACTGAGTCGATCGCCGACCTCGCCCCTGAGCCGTACCGCCCCTTGGTGGCGGAGGTCGCGGACCGGTACGGGGTCGATCCCCGGCTGATCGCGGCCGTCATCACCGTCGAGACCCGCTGGGATCCGGATGCGGTCGGCGCCCATGGCGAGCGCGGCCTCATGCAGATCCTGCCCTCCACCGGCGAGTGGCTGGCCGGCGTGATGGGGCTGGAGACCTACGATCTGAGCGATCCCGCCACCTCGGTGGAGATGGGCACCTTCTACCTCTCCGCCCTGATTGACGAGTACGGCTCCGAGGACATCGCACTGGCCGTCTACAACGGCGGCCCCCGCGCGGCCGCCGGCTGGGAGACCAACCCCTACCGGCAGCGGGTTCTGGCTGCCTACGGCGAGCCCCCCGCGCGACGGTACCCCGATCTGCTGGAGAAAGCGTCCTGATGCAGGCGCGCCCTGGCCCCCGGCCGCACAGTCGGCCGGGGGCCTCCGTTTTGACCCGGCTGCGGCTACTCGACCCGGCTGCGGCTACTCGCCCCCACCGCCGCCGCTGCCGCCACCACCACCGCTGCCGCCCTGCTGGCCGCCACCTTGCTGGCCTCCGCCCTGGCCGCCGCCCTGGCC
>JAMNXV010000067.1 GCA_023623185.1 Bacillota bacterium | reverse complement strand
GGCCGCGAGCAGGTCGACCAGCTCCTCGTCGGTCAGGTCGCGCTCCGCCAGCCCCAGCTCCCTATACCGACGGCTGCGGGTGGAAAGCAGGTCCCGCACGCCGCCGGGGAGGCGCTCCGCCAGCCACCGCACCTCCTCGGGCGAGGGCTTCTGCTTGAAAAAGCGACGCTCGTTCACGGAAACCGGTTTGGTCTCAAGCAACTGCTTGGCCTTCTTGCACGAGGTTCACGTGGGATAGGTAAAAAAAGTCACCTCAGGTTTCGTTGCAGACATCTGCAATCACCCCCGAGGTGTATTCTTTCCACCCTGGCCAGGTCGGCTCCTTCTCCACCGTCACGGAGGGCGCCGGGCCCCCTGCCCGGAAACGCCCTCCGGCGTGCCGCCTACAGCTCCTGATCCCGGGCGCGGTCCGGATCGATCCGCTCCAGCCACGCCATCTCCTCGGCCGTCGGCGGCGGCGTCACCGGGTACTCCCGGGTGGGGATGGGGAAGCCCGTGTTCTCCTGCACCTCCGCCAGCGAACTGGTCGCGTGGATGGACTCCAGCTGCAGCTCACCATCCACCCGGCGGAAGACGCAGAGCGGCGTGACGACCACGTCGATGTTGCCGGTGGCCGACACGAAGTCGACCTCCTCCACCAGCGCCTTGGTGTTGTGCTTGCCCCGCCAGACCAGCACCCGGCCGCAGGTCGGGGCGATGACGGCGCTGCCGGCGCCCCCGGGCAGACGGACCTTCGGCCTGTCGAATTCGCCGATGACGCTGGAGTTGATCCGCCCCCGCCGGTCGATCTGCACGCCGCTCAGGAAGGCGACGCTCAGCCCGCCCCGCATGGAAAGATCGAAGATGTCGGTGAGGCCGAACAGCGAGGCGGTGCCGTCGAGCATGTTGGGTCCGTCCGTCGACGGCGCGAGGCGCGGGCTCGCGTTCACGCCGCCGGCGATGTTCACGTAAGTGACCGCGCGGCCGTGGGCCTTCTGGGCCAGAAGAATCGCTGCGGCCGGAATCGGGGAGGCCACGCCGTGAAAGGCGGTGTCGCCGTCCCGCAGCTCCCGGGCCAGGCAGACGACCATCTGGTCGGCAATCGTATACTGCATCAGCGGCTCACCCCCTCGTGCGCGGTGCGGGCGGCCATCTGCTCCAGGTACCGGCCCAACTCCTCGGGGCCAGTCACGGCCTGAAACGCCCTGACCTGCGCGTCATCGATGCCGTAGTGGCCCGCGCAGCTGCCGGGCGCCGCGCCGCCCGGCGCGTGGACCACGGCCTCCACCAGGAAGCCGGGGATGTCGGTCCGGTCCGGCTCGGCCTCGAACCGCGCGGTCTCCACGATGCGCTCAGCGGTGAGGATCACGCGCCTGGCCGCTTTCGCCATCAGCGCGTCCTCGTACTTGGGGCCGCCGATGCGCCCGTTGCCCAGCTCGTCCGCCTCCTGCACGTGCAGAATCGCCACGTCTGGGCGGATGGCCGGAATCGCCACAAACTCCCCTTCGCCGTAGGGGTTGGCCACCTTCTTGAACCCGCGGGCGGCGATCAGGTCGCTGCCGTCAAGGCCGCGCACCGGCAGAAACGGCAGTCCGTACACCGCGGCCCGAAGGCCCATGATCACGGTGTAACAGGCGTTCTCGCGCGCCTCCACCCGGCCCTCCTGCACCGCCCGCCTGAAGAACTGGCAGAGCCCGTAGGGCGGCTCGTAGGCGATGTAGCCAAACGTCACCGAGGCCACGGCGCCCGCCGCGCAGAGCAGGTCCACGTCCATGGCCCCGGCGGTTTTCACCAGGTGAAGACCCCTGCGCCCCTGCCGCGCCAGCTCCGCGGCGGCGGCCATGGGCGCCCGGTGCAGGACGTTGCCGCCGAGCGCGACGGTGTCGCCGTCGTTCACCCGGCCCATGGCCTCCTGCAGGGTCGTCAGCTTGCTCATTGTTTCACTCCCTCAACATGGTTGCGCACCGCCCGGCGCGTGCTTCGCAGGTCGCCCGCCCGTCAGCCCGGGTCGCCCGCCTGATTGCGAAGCTCACCGGGTCAGGGCGCTCATCGCGATATGGACGGCGTCCCACACCTGGGCAAACGGCGGTGCGTAGCCCAGATCCAGCAGGGCCGCCTCGTGCACCGTCATCCCGGAGGAGATGATGGTGGCGAACACGTTGGTCCGCAGCGCCGCGCCCCGCTTTCCTGCCAGGCAGGCGCCGATCAGCCGGTCGGTCCGGCGGTCCATGACCACCTTGATGCGAATCGGCTGCGAATCGGGGTAGTAGCGGGCATGGCTGCCCACCTCCACCACCGCCGTCTTCACAGGTATGCCGGCCTCCCGCGCCTCCTGCTCGGTGACGCCGGTCTTGCCCGCCTCCAGGTCGCAGACCCGCACGACCGACGTGCCCAGGGCACCGCCGAACTCCCGCTGTGCGCCGGTCAGATTCTCGCCGATGAGCCGGCCCTGCTTGTTGGCGTTCGTGCCCAGGGGAATGTAGACCGGGCGCTTCAGGATCATGTGCTCCACGGTGGCGCAGTCGCCGCCAGCCCACACGTCGGGCACCCCGGTTTCCATGCGCCGGTTGACGACGATGGCGCCGTTCTTCAGGAACCGGAAGCCGGGCACGTCACGCAGGAAGGCGGTGTTGGGCCGCACGCCCACCGCCAGCAGCACCAGGTCCGCCTTGTACTCGCCCCGCTGGGTGCGGGCCCGCTGCACGCGCCCCTGCCCTTCCAGGGCCACCAGCGCCTCGTCGGTGTGCAGGGCGACGCCGTTGCGCCTCAGGGCCTCGGCGATCCACTCGCTGATCTCGGGCTCGTAGACCGGCAGGGCGCGGTCCTGCATCTCCAGGATCCGCACGCGCTTGCCCAGCCGGACGCACGCCTCGGCCACCTCCAGCCCGATGAAGCCGCTGCCGACGATCAGCACGTCCTCGACGTCAGGCTGAGCCAGCTGCTCCTTGATGTGCTCGGCATCGGGAATGGTCTTCAGCGTGACAACCCCGGGCAGGTCCACGCCGGGCAGCGCCGGCCGGATCGGCGACGCGCCGGTGGCGATGACCAGCTTGTCGTACGGGGCCGAGAAGGTCTCCCCGGTCTCCAGGTTCCGGACCGCCACGGTGCGCGCCGTCGGATCGACGCCGTAAACCTCGTGGCGCAGTCGCACGTCGATGCCCTGCATGCGGAACTGCTCGGCAGTGCGGATGCGCATCAGGTCGGCGTCCTCGTTCTCGCCCGAGATGAAGTAGGGCAGGCCGCACGCGCCGTACGAGACGTCCAGCCCCTTTTCGAACACGGTGATCCGGGCATCCCTGCACGTACGCCGCAGCTTGGAGGCGGCGCTCATCCCTGCCGCCACACCACCCACGATGACGACGTTCACTCGTCACAACCCCTTTCCGGCCCGCTCCAGCGGGGAAGGCGCCCAACCCGGTATCCGCGGGGGGCGCCGTCACCTGTGCGGGTTCTTGCGTCACTACCAGATTAACCTTAAGTGCCGGCTTGTTTCTACAGGAACAAGCTCAGCAGGAAGATGAAGACCAGGCTGATGACCGCCTCCAGGGCGCAGACGACGGTATAGGTCTTCAGGCCGCCCGAGGTGGTCAGGCCGGCAATCTTGGCCGTCACCCAGAAGCCGGAGTCGTTCAGGTGGCCGCCGAACAGGGTGCCGGAGAAGGCCGCCATGGCGACCCAGATCGGGCTGATGTCCATGCTGGGCACCGTAGGCGCCAGAATGGAGACGGCCGTGATCATGGCGACGGTGCCGGAGCCCTGGGCGATCTTCATCAGCGAGGCGATCAGCCAGGCCAGCAGGACCGGGTGGATGGAGACGTGCGACATGACGTCGGTGATCGCGCCGCCCACGCCCGAGGCGGTCAGCACGCTGCCCAGGGCGCCGCCGGCGCCGGTGATCAGCAGCACGACACC
>JAMNXV010000082.1 GCA_023623185.1 Bacillota bacterium | reverse complement strand
GGGGGAGACTGAGACGGACGGTAGAGCCGGTGCGGGGTTCGGTTGGGAGGTCGTGGGGAGCGGTGAGGAGGCAGAATGTGCAGTAGACCGCGGGCGGTGGGTGCACATAATGCCCGGAACTGGATGGCAACGGGTTGGACCAGGGAACGAGGCAGAGGTGTGGTCATGGCCGGAAAGGCGGAGCTGGTGCCAGGTCGATCTAGTAAGGAAAACAGTCAACCGCCTCCACCGGCCCGCTCGGGGCCGGTGGGGGCGGGCCGGCGCCCGCAAGGGCGCCAAAAAAGGGGCTGTCCCAAAAGCAGATGATTCTGCTTGGGACAGCCCCCTGTTTCACTATGCCACTCGATCTGCCGCACGGCCCAGGAGGAAGGGCTCCAGACGCCGGTAGAAGACCAGGCTGATGCTCGTAGACAGCATGCCCTTGAACAGGTTAAATGGGGTAGACAGCGTGAGCGCACCGGCCCAGGCAGCGGCGCCCTGCATCCCCCACAGCGGGTAGATGAAGAGTGCGTTGGCCGGAATCAAGATGGCCGCCATGATCACCGTGCCGATGACGGCGGAGAGGAAGGTCCAGCCCCAGTGCTTCAGTCCCGCCCGGTCGAACAGCCGGTGCGAGATCCCGGCGGCGATGACCAGGGACGCGCCGGCCACGAAGTTGGCCAGCCCGCCGACCCAGCCGGCGCTGCTCTTGCCGGACAGCATGAACAGGGCGATCTTGATCCCCTGGATGGCTACACCGGCGCCGGGACCGAGCGTGTAGGTCGCCACCACGGCCGGGACGTCGCCGGGGTCGTAGCGGAGGAACTCCGCAAATGGCGGGACGTAGATCTGGCCGAAGAACATCAGCAGGAAAGCCATGGCGCCCAACATGCCGATCATCACGAGCCGGTGCAGACGTTCGTTGCGCATCTCCCATCCACTCCTTCTTGATCTGCGCCCTGGAGAGCCGCAACCCACCCCTCCCCGGGGCAAACAGAAACACCCCGGAGGCCTTCCGGGGTGTTGGTTGCGGGCACAGCAAGAAAGAGCCCCCCTGCGGACGCAGGGCTGCCTCTCTCGCCTTCTCCCATCCGGACTATACCGTCGGCCCCGGGATCTCACCGGAGTCTGCATCCGCACCGCCTGCGGCAGCGCGGTGCTCGCGGCGCTCGTCTCCTCCGCGTTGCGGGGAGCATCACCGCCGGTCGGGAATTGGCGGCACTGCCGCCTCACCCTGCCCTGAAGGCGCTCTTTGGTTAGTATGATACCACGGTCACGAGCCAGATGCAACCTGTGAGACTGGATATGGGTGAAATATCACTATACAGAAACTTCTTAGCGCCACGAGGTTCCGTGCGCGACCCAGTGATCGGGCCGGACAGTTGCCGGGAAGGTCCTGGCTGCGCAGCGCCAGATCGTGTCGCTGCGGGCGCCTCAGCACTTCACGCAAAAAACAGTCAGTGGTGTGTGTTATTGATATTGCCCATCATTCTCCGCCGCGGCTATACTAAGACTGTGCGGCTTAGGTGGGATTCCGCCTTAGGTGATAGTTTCTCCTAAGTGCTGTTAACTCTCATTAGAGGTGAGCGGGCATGCACATGTTCAAGCGGCTCTGGCCCCTGTACCGGCCCGGTCTGCCCCTGGTTGTGCTGAGCCTGGTCCAGATCGCGCTGGTCTCGCTCCTCAGCACGGCGCAGCCGCAGATCATCCGGTTCGTCACCGACCTTGTGCTGGAGGACGGGCAGTGGCAGTACCTGGTGCCCGGGGCCCTGGCCGTGATCGGCGTGGCCGTGGTGCAGGGGGGGCTGCGCTTCGGCCAGCGCTACACCATGGAGTTCGTCTCCACGCGGGTCGTCGCCCGGCTGCGGGCGCAGGTGTACAGCCACCTGCAGCGGCTCTCCTTCGCCTTCTACGACCAGGCGCAGACCGGTGAGCTGATGTCCCGGGCCACGGCCGATGTGGACGCGGTGCGCATGGCCGCCGGGATGGCCCTGGTCAACGGGCTGACGCACCTGGGCTCCATCACCGCGGTGGTGGTCGCCATGTTCCTCATGGACTGGCGGCTGGCCGTCGTGTCGCTGCTCTTCCTGCCCCTGCTGGTCCACGCCATCGCCCGGTTCCAGGCGGGATCGCGGGCGGCCTGGGGCGAGGTGCAGGCCAAGACCGCCCACCTCTCGGCCACCCTGCAGGAGAACATCTCCGGCGTGAGGGTCGTGAAGGCCTTCGCCCGGGAGGAGGGGGAGATCGCCCGCTTCCGGGAAGCCAACGAGTCCTTCCAGGCGGCCAACCTGCGGGCGATCCGGCTGAGCGCTTTCTGGACCAACTACATGAACTTCCTCACCGCCGTCGGCGCCGTGGCGGTGCTCTGGTACGGGGGCCGGCGGGCGATTGACGGCGCGATCTCGGTGGGCACGCTCGTGGCCTTCAACGCCTACGTGACGCAGCTCGTTGGCCCGGTGCGGATGCTGGGGATGGCCATCTCGCACTTCACCCGGGCGGCGGCGGCGCTGCAGCGGATCTTCGCCCTGCTGGATACGCCGGTCGAGATCGCGGACCGTCCCGGGGCGGTGGACATCGCCGAGGCGGCGGCCTCAACCGAGGGGGACTGCGCCGGCAGCGCGGCGGCGGGAGCCCGCCCCGGCCGCGTGGCAGGACGGGTCACCTTCGAGGGCGTTTCCTTCCGCTACGCCGGCGGCGTGACCGTGTTGCAGGACATCGACCTGGACGTCGCCCCCGGCACGAAGGTGGCGGTGCTGGGGCTGACCGGATCCGGCAAATCCACCCTGCTGCGCCTGATCCCCCGCTTCTACGACCCCACGGCCGGGCGGGTGCTCATCGACGGCGTGGACGTGCGCGCCGTGACCCTCGCCTCCCTCAGGCGGCAGGTCGCCATCGTGCCGCAGGAGACCTTCCTCTTCTCCACCACGCTGCGGGAGAACATCGCCTACGGCCGGCCCGACGCCAGCCGGGAGGAGATCGAGGCGGCGGCCCGGGCGGCGCAGATCCACGACTTCATCCAGAGCCTGCCCGAGGGCTACGAGACCGTGGTGGGGGAGCGGGGCGTGGGGCTCTCCGGCGGGCAGAAGCAGCGCATCGCCATCGCCAGGGCCCTGCTCACCGATGCTCCGATCCTGCTCCTGGACGAGTCCACCTCCGCGGTGGACGTGGCCACCGAGCGGCTGATCCAGCAGGCCCTGGACCGGCTGATGGCGGGCCGGACCACCTTCATCATCGCCTCGCGCCTCTCCACCGTGATGAAGGCCGACCTGGTGCTGGTGCTGGAGGACGGCCGCATCGCGGCCAGGGGCACCCACGATGAGCTGATCCGGGGGGACGGGCTCTACCGGCGCATCTACGAGCTGCAGCTCCGGCCCGTGGAGGAGGTGGTCTAGGTGGCGATGCGCGGCGGCCCCGGCGCTTTCCGGCTCGACGACTACGATGTGAAGCTGAGCGAGGTGGACCCCCGGGTCTACCGGATGCTCGGCTCCCTTATCCGGCCCTATCTCCCCAAGCTCGGCCTGGGCGTCCTG
>JAMNXV010000098.1 GCA_023623185.1 Bacillota bacterium | reverse complement strand
GGGTGTTGGGTGTTGCCTGCCCTCTGCTGGCTGCTCACTACGAATTGCTCACTGCGCCAGGACCGCCATGCCGGCCTGCGCGACATCCTCGTCCTGCTCGCAGCTGCCGCCGCTTACGCCGATGCCGCCCACGACCTCACCATCCTTGACCAGCGGGAACCCGCCGCCGAAGCTGATGATGCGGCCCACATCGGCAAACTGCATCCCGTAGATATCGGCGCCGGGCTGGGTGCGCTCGCCCACCTCGCGGGTGGTCATCCGCAGGGCGGCCGCGGTGTAGGCCTTGCCCTGAGCCACCTTCACGCTGATCAGGAGCGAGCCGTCCATCCGCTTGAACGCCTTCAGCACGCCGCTCTCGTCGACGATGGCGATCACCATCGGCACGCCGATCTCCTCCGCCCTGGCCTCAGCCGCGGCCAGAATCCGGTCACAGTCCTTGGTGGTCAGTTTGCACGACACCGGATACTCCCCCCATTCCGCTTTCTCCCACTTGATTTATTATTGGTCCTTCTATTCGTACATCGCAATATCCTGCCAACGAATCGACCGGGTCTGCGGATGGGAGGGCTGTCGCTTGTTGTCAGGGCGTTTTTTACGGTATACTAAATATAGACGTGCAAAACAATTGTATGCCATGACGGCCTGTGTTGCGCGCGTCGGCTCACCGGAGAAAGAGAAGGGAGAGACCAACGTGCGTGGTAGAGCATCGAACGTGATCGTGAATATGGGCGACGTCCAGACAATTTGGAGGCCTGAAGGCTGGCCGCTCCGCAGGGTCGCCACCGCGCTGGCCCGGGAGTGGCTGCCGCATTTCCGGCCTGACCTCGAGCAGAAGAAGGACCCCTGGTCCGTGCAGCCCGTGGTGGAACGGCCTGCGGATGGCCGGCCGCTGTGGGAGGCCGGCATCTCCACCGAGGAGTACGAGCGCAGACTGGAGGCGCCGGACCTGGCGTGGTCGGTGCGGGCGAGATCCGGCCGGGTCAGCGGCATCCTTCTCGCGCACATGACTCCGGTGGAAGACCGGCCGGAGATCTTTCACCTGACCTGTTCCAGGGAAAAGCTGCCGCCCACGCTGTTTGACCCGCAAAAGATGGACCCCTTCCTGGAGACGCACGGCCTGAAGGGGATCGAAGGGCTCATCACGGGCCTGCTGCTGGACCACGGGTTCCGGGTGCTGCCTGAGCCGGAGGCGTAGCCGGAGCTTCAGCCCCTGCCAGAGCCCTGGTCCCCGCCCTGGCCAAAGCAGAACCCGCCCCCGCCTTTCCGCAGGTCGCGGTAAGGCCGGGGGCGGGTTCTCGCGTCTGCCGCATTCGTTTCGTGTAGAGATTTTATGGGGGTAGCTCGATCTCTGGAACAATTCACCATACAGGGCGTCTACTTAATGTAAGTCTTTCCGCCGCCTCCCGTGGCGGCCAGTGCACCGATATGGGGGCGTGTCGTCTTGTCCAAGCCTACTATGCGCACAGCGGCTGCGCTGTCGACCGGCCTGGTGATCCTGCTGGTCGCCGTATTGTCTTCCGCGTACACACCCGTTGCGGCCCCGTCTGCCGTGCAGCCCTCGGCGGAGCCACCGTCCGCTGCCGAAGCCCGGGCCGCGGCGCAGGGATCGCCGGCCGCCAACGGGTCGTCAGCCACTCAGGGGCCCACCGCAGATGCCAGTTGGGGCGATCCGGATGAGGACGATCCGGCAGCGCACCCTCGCGCCGACGCCCCCGGGCACGCCGCGGAGGGGTCAGCCGATGGGGCGGCCGACGGGGCAGCCGATGACCCAGCGAACGAGCCAGCGGGTAAGCCAACGGATGAGCCAACGGATGAGCCGGCGCCTGAGACCCCGCTCACCGTCCCGGTGCTCCTCTACCACCACCTCGAGCCCGGGGCCGACGGCTCCAACGGCGCCGTGATCAGCACCGAGGAGTTCGCGGCGCAGATGGCCTGGCTGGCGGACAACGGGTACACAAGCGTCACCACGGCCGATCTCCTGGACTGGCTGAACGGTGCACAGCCCCTGCCCGACCGGCCGGTGATGATCACGTTCGACGACGGCTACCGCTCCAACTACGCCTACGCCTACCCGGTGCTGCAGCAGCACGGCTTCACCGGGGTCGTCTTCATGGTGACCAGCCTCGCCGGGCAGAAGTTCGGCAGCCTGGAGTACCTGGGGTGGGAAGACATGCGCGCGCTGGCGGCATCCGGGGTGATCGAGATTCAGGCCCACTCCCACGACGGCCACCGGCTGATCGGCGGCGAGCCCGCGCTCATCGCCTGGTCAGAGGAAGAGATTCTGGAGGACTGGCGGAAGCTGACCGAGGCCATGGCTGCCGAGGGGCTGCCGCCCGTGGTGGCGTACGCCTATCCCTTCGGCGCCCATGACGAGGAAGCCGTGAACGCCCTCCGGGCCGCCGGGGTGAGGCTGGGCTTCACGGTCGCAGGGGGCCGAGTGGGCCAGGGGGACGATCCGCTGCTGCTGAACCGGCTGGTGGTCTTCCCGGGGATCGGCGAGTGCGGGTTCGCACGCCTGGTCACCGGCACCGCCGCCTGCGACTGATGTTCGCCGGCGGCGTCCGGTTGCGCTTCTCCGTGCCGGCCTCAGCCCGCTTCACCCGCTTCATTCGTGTACCCCTTCCGCACAAGGAAGACGGGCGCCAGGCCCTGGGACCCGCGGGCGTGGGACGAGATGTGCACGTGGCCCGCGGCGTCTGACCTGATCAGGAGGTTGCGGGTTTCGGGGGTCGCCATCCCCCGCCAAGTTCCGACCCGCAGGTGCGCCTGCTGCAGGGCGAGACCGATCCACAGATGGCCGCCCGACTCCACCTCCAGGGCGAGCGAATCGGGACTCAGGGCCGCGACCGCTTCTGTTTCAATGGCCTCGGCAGACACCGCGCGCACGGCCCGGAGGCTGGTCGCCTGAATCCGGCCCCGCGCCCGGATGACCGATTGCTCTGCCCCCGACCCGTGGATGATCACGTCGCCGTCCGCCCGGACCTCCGACCCGATGAGGACGCGCGCGTGCACCAACGCATCGACGCCCCCGGCGCCGAGAATGTCCAGGGCGCGCTGCGCGGCCGTGCTCAGGGTGTCGATGAACTCCGTGAACTCGTCCACCGATCGCAGGTTGCCCGCGAAAACCCGGTACTTCAGCACGTTCAGGATGGCCTGGAGGTCGACGTGCGCCTGCAGTTCGGGAAGCTCCGCCAGCATCTGCCCGGCGCGGCAGAGTCGTTCGTGCACTTCAGCGAACTGCTGCCTGGTCAGGAACAGGATGACCTCGCCGAAGGTGCGGACCCTGGCCAATTCCGGGTAGCGCGGGTGGTCGGCGATGAGCCCGGCGTACTCCTTCATCTGCCGCAGGTCCGACTCCACGCTGCTGAACTTCCGCTGAAACTCGGCCAGCCGCCTGCGCGTCGCGTGCGTGGTCAGATGGCTCCACTCGGCCGAGCGCTCCACCCAGATGCCCTGGCCGGCCGTCAGCCTGGCGTGTTCCACCCTGCCGCGCACCCAGATCCAGCCACC
>JAMNXV010000187.1 GCA_023623185.1 Bacillota bacterium | reverse complement strand
TGTGGCCGATGGGCGTGGAGTAGGAGAGCTGCGAGCCGGTGTTCATATAGCCCTCGTTGTCGTACTCCAGGATGATCATGTTGTGGTTGCGCAGAGCGGCGCCGATGGCCGGCCCCATGCCAATGTCCATGCCCCCGTCGCCGGTCACCATCACGAAGGTGATGTCCTCGCCGACGTCGATCTCGCCCCGGCGCTTCTTCTCGTGGAACACCTCCACCACGCCCGAGAGCGTCGCCGCGCCGTTCTGGAACAGGTTGTGGATATAGGTGACCCGGTGGGCCGAGTAGGGATAGCCCGTGGTGACCACCATCGCGCACCCGGTCTGGAAGAGCACAACCACGTCGCCGGAGAGCGCGCGGAAGAAGTTGTCCAGGGCCGGGAAGATGCCGCAGCCCGGGCAGGCGCCGTGCCCCGGCGTGATGCGCTTGGGCATCTCCATCATCTTCCGGGGCGGCGGTACGGTGACCTTCACCTCGTCACCCACGACCTCGACCTTCACCGGCGACTGCTGCTCCTCGCGGGTCAGCGGCCGCACCACCGGCAGGGCTTGCGTCTCGGTGGCCGCGGTGGTGCCGTGGTAGTCGAAGGGCGCCTCCACCCGGCCTGTGCGGGCCATCTCCAGGGCCAGCGCGAAGAACGCCTCGGCGTCGGCCGGGTAGAAGTCCTTGCCGCCCAGGCCGTAGATGCGGGTGGCCACCAGGGTGCGGTTGTCCGGATCGTCCTTCAGGGCGGACTTGATCTCATGCGACAGGTTGCCGCCGCCCGAACCGTAGGAGTCGGCCCGCTCGCCGATGACGATCGCGGCCACCCCGCGCAGGGCCTCCCGGATCTCGGCGGCCGGGAACGGCCGCAGCACGTGCAGGGTCAGCACGCCGGCGCGCACGCCCTGCTCCCGCAGCTGGTCGGCCACCTGCTTGCCGGTGTCGGCCGCGGAGCCCAGCAGCACGACCGCCACGTCCGCGTCCTCCATGCGGTAGCCCTCGACCATCTCGATCCGACGGCCGGAGATCCGCTCCCACTCGGCGAAGACCTCGGGGATCACCCGGCGGGCGGCCTCCATGGCCAGGTGCAGCTGGTACTTGTTGTTGATCAGGTCCGGGTCGTTCATATAGGGGCCGAAGGTCTTTGGATTGCGGGGATCCAGGGCGTGGGGGAAGCCCTCGGGCTGCGGCCCGACGAACTCCTGCAGCACCTTCGGATCCTCGAAGTACGAGACCCTCCGCTTCTGGTGGCTGGTGAAGAATCCGTCGAAGCCGACGATCACCGGCAGGCGCACCTCGGGGTGCTCGCCGACCCTGACGGCGATGGGGTGCAGGTCGTAGACCTCCTGCGGGTTGTTCGCGTACAGGATGATCCAGCCCGTGTTCAGGGCGAAGTAGAGGTCGGAATGGTCCCCGCGGATGTCCAGCGGCCCCGACACCGACCGCGTGACCAGGTCGAGCACCATGGGCATGCGGGTGCCCGACTGCACAGGCATCTGCTCCAGGGCGTACAGGTAGCCGTTGGCCGAGGTGGCGTTGAACACCCGCCCGCCGGCCACCGCGGCGCCGTAGCAGATTCCGGCGGCGCCGTGCTCGCCGTCGCCGGCGATCATCGCGATGGTGTTCTCGCCCTCCACCCGCATTTCGTCAATATACTCGGCGATCTCGGTGGACGGCGTGATCGGGTAGTAGCCCATCAGGTGGAAGTTGATCTGGCTCGCCGCCAGGGCGGCCATCTCGTTGCCCGACTTGAAGGTGGTCTTCTGGACCCTCAGCTGCTCCTCTTTCAGCGCCATGACCGCTCACCTCCCCACAGCCAGCAGATGGTCGTGCCGCACAGTGTGGGCGTCCGCGTAGCCGTCGTGCTCGCGCAGCTCCCGCAGGGCGTCCACCGGGCAGGCCTCGACGCACTTCAGGCAGCCCTTGCAGTACTGGTAGTTGATCCCCTTCAGCACCATCGCGGGCCGTCCCCGCTTGTCGACCCCCTCCTCCCACACGAAGCAGAAGTCGGGGCAGACCAGGTCGCACTGCGCGCAGTCAATGCACTTCTCCCGGAGGAACTCCGGCAGGAAGCCCTGGCGCGAGGCGCTCAGGTCCTTCAGGGCCATGTTGCCCGGGTTGGGGATGACGCCGCCGATGGGCATGTTCAGGTAGCCGTAGGCGGCGCCGGAACCGCGGCTGCGGGCGGCGGGCGCTTCCGCAGACGGGCCGAAGTATTCGAACTGAATCTCCTCGTAGCCCCGCTCGAAGCAGCGCAGATTCCCAGGAACGGTGCGGGGGTACTTCTTCATGAACGTATCGGTGATGAGGGCCTTGATCGCCTCGGTGTCGAGGAAGTCCGCCGCGCGGGCGATGGCGCCGAGCACGGCCATGTTGACCCGGGAGCCCGTCTCCACCGCAATGGTGGTGGCGTCAAAGGTCCCGATGGTCACGTCGTCCAGGCCGAGCATCTGCCGGATTTCGTCCGGCCGCTTTCGCGTATTCACGATCACCACACCGCCCGGGCGGAGGCCGTCCGCGACCGGTTGCGTGCGGATGAGGGCTTCATGAAAGATGCAGACGATGTGCGGCTCCTCAATGGGCGAGCTGATGCGGATCGGGGTGTCAGGTTCGGCGAAGCGGATGAAGGACTTCACGGGCGAGCCCTTCTTCTCGGAGCCGTAAGAGGAGAAGTTGGCGCCGTTCAGGCCCTGGTACAGCACACCGGCCTCGGCCAGCATCTTGCCGGCGATGTTGGCGCCGTAGCCCCCGATCGATTCCAGCCGGATGTTGAAAAACCCGAGCTCGTCCTTGACGGGGAGCCGGATCGTTCCCTGCGTGGGGGTCGCAGCCACAGAAGTCTACCTCCCCTGCACGGTCGTCACGCCTGACACGAAAGTGCTACTACCGCGTGCCGGCGTAGGCATAAGGTACTAATCACTATACCACGTCAAGCCTTCGCCTGCCAATAGCCGGTTTTCGACGGCGAAATGCATTCGTGAACCGGCAAGCTGCATTTGGGGGGGTGCCTGCCTCTCCGGAACTGGGCGGCGAAACGCGCGAAAAGGGCTGTCTCCGGCGCGCACCCGGGACAGCCCCTGTCCTCATTCTGATGCAGTTATCCTTCGGCCGGGTACAGGACGACCAGCAGGAAGGTGGCCACGGGTCCCAGGATCAGCGAGAGCAGGAACCAGAGGAGTCCGCTCTTTCGCTTGCACTGCGCCAACCCGGCGTTGACCAGGGCCAGCGTTCCCCAACCCATCGCGTATTCCCGCATGACGGCAACACCCTCCTTCGTTCGAGCTTCTGCGTGATTGGCGGCATTAGGAAGAGTCCCGCTCCGGGGTGAAAGGTTCGATCCCGCCGCGGTGCGCGCGAATAGGGCCTGAACCGGCGACTGGCGCCGATTCAGGCCCGGGGCAGAGTCCGGGCTCCAGGAGGCCGACGAGCCATCCCGATGCCCCGCGCAGTTCCGAGGGAACGAATGTGTACTTTCCGAGAACCCGTTTCCCACAACCGTTCCCAGCACCGCGTACCCGCTGACCCTTGTCG
>JAMNXV010000114.1 GCA_023623185.1 Bacillota bacterium | reverse complement strand
CTGGACGGAGCCGAATGACGACGAAAGCGAGTTGATGGCCGTGGCGGAGCGGCGGCGCAGCAGGGGCGCGTCTCTGCTGGCCGAGGCGCTGAAGGCGCATCCGGTGATCGCAGCGGTGCGGGACGAGCGGCGGCTGGACGAGGCCCTGAGGTCGCGCTGCCGCACCGTGTTCCTGCTCTCGACCAGCCTCGGGCGGCTGGGCGAGGTGGGCGAGGCGGCGGCAGCGGCGGGCAAGCTGCTGTTCATCCACCTCGATTTCGTCGGAGGACTCGGCCGCGACGAGGAGGCCGTGGAATACCTGGCCCGGGTCGCCCGGCCCGCCGGCCTGATCACGACCCGCACCGGCCTGATCCAGACGGCCCGGCGGCTGGGGCTGACGCCGCTGCAGCGGCTCTTCCTGCTCGACTCGCAGTCGCTGACCACGGGCATCGATGCGGCCCGGTCCAGCCGCGCCGAGGTGGTGGAGGTGCTGCCGGGCATCATCCCCCGGGCGGTGCAGGCCATTCGCAGCCAGCTTCCGCACACCGTGATCATCGCCGGGGGCCTGGTGCGCAGTCCCAGGGAGGTGGGGCGGGCGCTGCAGGCCGGCGCGAGCGGCGTGTCCACCAGCAGCGCCGACCTGTGGAGCGCCGATCCGCAGGAGTTCTTCGCGGCCCTGCAGCAGGAGCCGTGAACGCCCGGGGATTGAAGTCGCATCGGCGAACATATGCGTAAGGCGGGCCCCTGCGGGTCCGCCGACTCATGTGGCAACGGGGGAATGTGTACGTGGGGGAGTGGGGACTGCTCTCAGACCCCTGGGAGCCGCGGCGCGGCCTTCGGGAGGGGCGCTTCCGGCTCACCAGCGTCGAGCTGACCGTGACCAACTGGTGCAACCTGCGCTGCCGCCACTGCGCCGTGGGGGAGTCGCTGGTGGCCAGGGACCCCGAGCGGCTGCCGCTGGACCTGATTCTGCGGCGGCTGGACGAGGTGGAGACGCTCACGACCCTGAGCCTCACCGGCGGCGAGTTGAGCGGCTCCGCCGAGGTGCTCCGCTCGTGGATCACGCCCCTGCTTCAGTACGCGAAGCGGCGGGGGCTGCAGACGCAGGTGAACACCAACCTGACCTTCGACCTGGGGCGCTACGAGGAGATCGCCCCGTGGGTCGATGTGTTCCATATCACCTGGAACTACCGGGACGAAGGGCACTTCCACCGCACCGTGTGGGGGCACGGGCGGGAGGGCGCGTCGCCGGCCGCCTCCCGGAAGCTGTTCCGGCGCATCATCGAGAATGCCCGGGCCCTGGCGGCGCAGGGGCGGTTCGTCTCTGCGGAGACGATGGTCAACCTGGAGACCGCCGAACACCTGGGGGCGATGAACCGGTTCCTGGCGGAGATCGGCTGCCGGCGGCACGAGGTGCATCCCATGTACCCGGTGGACTGGGCGGCCGACCTGCCCGTCCTGCCGCTTGCGGCCTTCCGGCAGGCGGTGGTGCGCTTCCTGCAGGAGCGGGATCCGGACCTGTGGGTGCTCTTCGGCACCTTCCCCTTCCTGCCGTGCAGTCCGCTGCCGGAAGACCAGGCCCTGCTCCGGGCGATCGCGGCGGCGCCGAACGTGTCGGTGCGCAACTGCCCGGACGGCAAGAACCGGGTCAACGTGGATCTGTTCACCGGGGCCATCCGGGTGACGGATTTCGGCGGGATGCCTCCGCTGGGTGACGTCCGCACCGACCGGCTGGAGGATGCGTTCCGCCGCTGGCAGCAGCATCCGCGCTTCCAGCCGCTGAACTGCCACTGCCCCGAGGTGGGCTGCACCGGCCCCAACCTGCTGGTGGCCGAGATGTACCATGCGGACGTGGATTTCCGCCGCCAGCGGGCGGTCCTGCAGGCGGGAACCTGAGAAGGGCGAGCGCGCACGAGGCCGGGGGTTCATGGAGAACCCCCGGCCTCTCTTTCGCGGTGCGCCCCGGCGGGCGCCTGCCATCCCTCCCGCACCGTCAGCGGATGCGGTTCCGGGAGGGATCGGGAAAGGAATGATACCGGATCGTGCCGCCGTCCAGCCAGTGGCGCAGCGGCTCCAGCCACGGGCGCCAGCGGATGTACTGCTCCACCTCGGAGGTTGGCACCCACTTCACCCCGGAAATCTCCCCCGGGGCGGGGGCGAGGGAGCCGCCGATCAGTCTGGCTGCGAAGAAGAACTGGACGAGGTGCTCCCTGGCCTCGGCGTTCCGGAACTCGGTGATGAACGCGAGGTCGCCGATCTCCACGTGGAGTCCCGTCTCCTCCAGCACCTCCCGTGCGGCGGTCTCTGTCAGCAGCTCGCCGGGCTCCCAGTGGCCTTTCGGCAGCCCCCAGTGCCCGCGCCGGTTCCGGACCAGGAGGATGGAACCCCTGTTCAGGACGAGGCCGCCGGCGGAGAGGTGCCTTCGCAAGTGCTGCATGGCCTACCGCTCCCATCACTCGGGCCCTATGGGCCCATGATACTACCCCGTGGGGGCGCGGGCAAGCGGGCGCGGCGAGCAGCCGCCGGTCGTCACTCCGGCGTTCGGAACCGGCCGACCTGCTCCCGCATCTGCTGCGCGACCCTCTGCACCCGCCGGGCGGCCGCGGAGACTTCCGTGCTGGCGAAGGCCATGCTGGAGGCGGCCTGTGAGGCAGCGGCCGCCGCGTTCGCGTTCTCCCGTGCGACGTCCGCCACCTGGTCAAGCGAGGCGCACACCTGGCCGGCCTGGGCGGCCATCTCCTCGGATGCGGCCGAGTTTTCCTCGGCGACGGTCACGATGTTGGTGAAGAGCTGATCCATCGACTCGAGCCGCTCCCGGGTGCGCTCGGCCACCTGGGCGATCCGCTCCACGCTCTGCATGGTGTGCTCGGCCGTCTGATGCAGCCGCTGCAGGGCCTGGCCGGCCTCCGCAGCCTGCTGCACGCCGGTGTCGACCTCCGCCAGGCCGGCCTCCATGGCTGTGGCGACCTCGGCGGTGAGCGACTGGATCTTCTCGATCAGCCCGGCGATTTCCCCGGCTGACCGGGACGCGCCCTCCGCCAGGCGCCGCACCTCGCCCGCCACCACTGCGAAGCCCCGTCCGTGCTCGCCGGCCCGCGCGGCCTCAATGGCCGCGTTCAGGGCCAGCAGGTTGGTCTGCCCGGCGATGTCGGAAATGGCGGTGGTGATGTTCCCTATCTCCACCGAGAGCGACGCCAGGCGGCGTACCTTCTGCGCCGTGAGATCGGCGGCGTCCTTCACCCGGCTCATGCCGGCGGTCGCAGCCTCCACGGCACGCGCCCCCTCGGCGGCGCTGCGGGTCCCCTCCAGCACCGCCGCGGCTTCGGCGGAGGCCGCCCGCGCCATGTCGGCGGTTTCGCGGGTCACGGCGCCCAGCACCGCCACCGCCTGCTGAATCTCGCCGGTGGTCTGCTCCGCCCCGGCCGAGACCTGGCGGATCGCCTCTTGCAGCTGCTGCATGGTCTGCTGGACCTCGGCCGCCGCCGCGGCCTGGCTGCTGCCTCCCGCGGCCACCTGCTCCATGCTGCCGGCCACCTGGTCGGCCGCCTGGGTGGCCTGGGCGGCAACGGCCCCCAGCGCCTCGGAGGCGTCGCCGAGAGTGGCGGCCGATGCCGCGAGTTCCCGGATGAGGGTGCGGAGCGAGGCCAGCATCGTGTTCACCGCCCGGGTGAGGTCGGCCACCTCGTCCCCGCCGCGGACGGGCAGCTCCGCGACGGTCAGGTCGCCCGCAGCCACCTGCAGGGCCACCTGGGAGAGCTGCCGGACGGGGTTCGCCAGCGAGCGGGCCACCGGGATGCCGATCGCCAGGGCCAGCGCCACGCCCAGCGACGTGACGGCGGCGCCGATCAGCCGGGCTGAGGCGGCCTGGCGCTGCGCCTCAAGCGTCGCCTCCTCAGCCAGCAACTGGAGACGCGCGGCGGCCTGGCCGGTGGCTGCGATGATCTTCTCGTTGACGGGGATGACCTCGTTCTTCAGGACCGTCGTGGCCTGCGAGACCAGGCCGTCGTCCCGCAGGTCCATCATCTTCTGCATGGCCTCGGCGTACGTTCCGGCCAGATCCTGTGCTTCTGCCACGTGCTGCAGCACCACGGGGTCGTCTGTGTGCGCGCGGATCTCCGCGATGTGGGCGGCCACGTCGCCGTACGCGTCTGCGAAATGCGCGCGGACGTCGGCCGACGGGTCGATCACGTAGCCGCGCGCGGCTGCGCTCATGCGGTAGAGGGCGGCATTGAGCGCGGTGGCCGCCTGGTGGGCGGGCTGGATCTGCAGTGCGACCTCACCGTACACCGCTTCTACGCGGTTCAGGGCGAGGAAGATGGAGCCGGCTGCAACGCCGACGGTAACGGTGCCGATCAGGGAAAGGCCGATCAGTTTGGTGACAAGCCGAATGCGCATCCGCGTCGCCCCGACTTTCCTATCATACTTTGACAATTCAATCGTAGGTTGGGGCCGCCGCGCTGTCAACAAATTAGTGGTAAATGCCGTTGACAATTTACATAGTGAAGGAGTAACCGAATGAGGGGGCGAACGTTATAGGGATAGACGTGCTAGTGCAATAAGGGAGTTGGTTCCGTCCATGCAGGTGTTCGTTCGCCTCAGGCGGTTCTATACGCCGTACATCGGGTGGGGTCTGGGCTCGGTGCTGGCGATGGCGCTCCTGACCGCCGTGGGCCTGGTGCGGCCGTGGCTGCTGGAGCAGCTGATCGACAGGGTCATCCGGGAGCAGCGGTTCGGGGAGTTGCCTTACTGGGCCGCGGCGGTGGTGGGGGTGGCCCTGGTGCGCGCGGTGTTCAACTTCCTGCGGCAGTATCTGGGCCACGTGTTCGGGCAGAACGCGACCTTTGACCTGCGCAACGCCCTCTACGACAAGCTCCAGTACCTGCACTTCAAGTACTACGACAACGCCCACACGGGCGACCTGATGTCGCGCGTCACATCCGATGTGGAGGCCTTCCGGATGTTCCTCTCCTTCGGCTTCGTGCACCTGATGGACATCTTCTTCATGACGCTCTTCTCGCTGGTCGTCATGCTCTCCATGTCCGTCCGGCTGACCCTGGTCACCCTGTTGGCGATGCCCTTCCTGCTGGTGGTGGTGATGCGGTTCGAGCGGCAGGTGCACCCGGCCTTCCGCAGGGTCCGCGAGGCGCTGGCCAGCCTCTCCACCGCCACCCAGGAGAACCTGAGCGGCATGCGGACGGTCAAGTCCTTCGCCAGGGAGCCGTTCGAGGTGGAGAAGTTCTCGGCCCACAGCCAGGAGTACCTGAAGGCCAACCTGAACACGGCGGGGCTCTGGGCCCGGTACTTCCCGGTGATCGAGCTGCTCTCCAACCTGACCCTCACCTTGATGCTCGCCTACGGCGGCTGGCTGGTGCTCCGGAACGACCTCACCCTGGGCGAGCTGGTCGCCTTCAACAGCTTGATCTGGTACTGGATCTGGCCGATGCGGGAGATCGGCTACCGCATCAACGAGATGACCCAGGCCGCGGCCTCGGGCCAGCGGCTGCTGGAGGTGCTGGAGCACCCGGTGGCCGTGCGCAGCCGGCCGGATGCGGTGCGTCTGCCGGAGATGGCGGGCCACGTGCGCTTCGAGGGGGTGACGTTCCAGTACGACTCGCCCAGGCCGGGCACCGGCGAGATCACCGCGCGGCCGGCGCTGGCGGACATCGACCTGGACGCCCCGCCCGGCAGCGTCATCGGACTGATCGGCGCCACCGGCTCGGGCAAGACGACCCTGGTCTCGCTGATCCCCCGGTTCTACGACGCGACCCGGGGCCGGGTGACGATCGACGGCATCGATGTGCGCGCCCTGGACCTGACCGACCTGCGGCGGCAGATCGGCATCGTGCAGCAGGAGACCTTCCTCTGGTCGGCGACGATCCGGGAGAACATCGCCTACGGCCGCCGGTCGGCTTCGATGGAAGAGATCGTGACGGCGGCGAAGCTGGCCCGGGCGCACGACTTCATCATGGAGACGCCGGATGGCTACGACACCATCATCGGCGAGCGGGGGATGGGCCTCTCCGGCGGCCAGCGGCAGCGCATCGCCATCGCCCGGGCGATCCTGAACAACCCCCGCATCCTGATCTTCGACGACGCCACGGCCTCGGTGGACATGGAGACCGAGCACGAGATTCAGCTGGCGCTGCGGAGCGCCATGCGCGGGCGGACGACGTTCATCATCGCCCACCGGCTCTCCTCGGTGAAGCACGCCGACGAGATCCTGGTGTTGGACGAGGGCCGCATCGTGGAGCGGGGCACCCACGAGGAGCTGCTGGCCCGGGGCGGCGTCTACCGGGCTATCTACGACATACAGTTCCGCGATTACGAGGAGCAGCGGGCGGCGCAGGCCGCCGCGAAGGGGGGGAGCCGCTGAATGGGCATGGGTCAATACCGCACGGCCCGGGAACTCCGCCACCGCGGGCCGATCCAGCAGAGCGAGCACGCGGACCGCTTCTACTACCGGGAGGAGAAGGTCTTCGAGAAGCCCTTCGACTGGAACCAGATGAAGCGGCTGGGGCGCTTTGTGCTGCCCTATACCCGACAGGTCATCCTCGCCTTTGTGGCCATGCTGGCAGCGACGTTTACGCAGCTGGCCGGACCGTGGCTGATCGCCCAGGCCATCGACGCGGTCCTGGAGCCGCAGACCCGCTTCACCCGCTGGACGCAGTGGCTGGAGCCCTATGAGCGCACGGAGCGGCTCGCCATCCTGGTCGGCATCATGCTGGCGGTGCACCTCGTCAACTGGGTCGCCAACCACGGTCGAATTCGGCTGACCAGCTGGGTGGGGCAGCGGGCCCTGGACGACCTGCGGATGAAGATCTTCTCGCACGTGCAGTCGCTCTCGCTCCGCTTCTTCGACACCCGGCCGGCCGGCTCGATCCTGGTGCGCATCACCAACGACGTCAACTCGCTGCAGGATCTGTTTACCAACGGCATCATCAACCTGTTCCAGGACGTGCTGACGCTGATCGGCATCGTCGTCATCATGATGTCGATGCACCTGAAGCTGTCTGTGGTGATCTTCGCCTTCCTGCCGCTGATGCTGATCACCACCGTGCGGCTGCGCACCCGGGTGCGCCACGGCTGGCAGCGGGTGCGGCTGCAGCGCTCCCGGCTCACCGCGCACCTGGCCGAGGCGATTCAGGGCGCGCGGGTGACGCAGGCCTTCAGCCAACAGGAGCCCAACAAGGACTTCTTCGCCGATATGAACGTCCAGGTGCGCCGCACCTGGCTGAACACCATCCGGCTCAACGCCTGGTTCATGCCGATCGTGGAGATCATGGGCGCCCTGGGCACCGCGGTCGTCTTCTTCTACGGCACCCGCATCCTGCAGAGCGGCGCGATCACCGTCGGCGTGCTGGTCGCGTTCGTGACCTACGTCGGCGAGTTCTGGGAGCCGATCCTGCGGATCTCGCGGCTCTACGGCCAGATGCTGGTGGCCATGGCCTCCAGCGAGCGGATCTTCGAGTACCTGGACACGAAGCCCACGGTGCCCGAGAAGCCCGACGCCCGGCCGCTGCCCCCGATCCGGGGCGAGGTGGAGCTGGACAATGTGACCTTCGCATACGAAAAAGGGCGCACCGCCCTGCGCGGGGTCTCCCTGAAGGTGGCCCCGGGCGAGACGGTGGCCCTGGTGGGCCACACCGGCGCGGGCAAGACGTCGATCATCAACCTGCTCACCCGCTTCTACGACGTGGACGAGGGCGCGGTGCGGATCGACGGCGTGGATGTGCGGGACGTGACGCTGGAGTCGCTGCGCCGGCAGATCAGCGTGGTGCTGCAGGACACGTTCATCTTCAGCGGCACGATCATGGACAACATCCGCTACGGCCGGCTGGACGCCACCGACGAAGAGGTGATCGCCGCCGCCAAGGCCGTGCGGGCGCACGACTTCATCATGCGGCTCCCCCACGGCTACCAGACGGAGGTGCGCGAACGGGGCTCGCGGCTCTCGATGGGCGAGCGGCAGCTGCTCTCGTTTGCCCGCGCGCTGCTCGCGGACCCGCGCATCCTGGTGCTGGACGAGGCGACGGCCTCCATCGACACGCAGACGGAGTTGCTGATCCAGGAGGCCCTGGCGCAGCTCCTGAAGGGGCGCACCTCATTCGTCATCGCCCACCGGCTGTCGACGATCCGCAACGCGGACAAGATCGTGGTGCTGGACCACGGGCGGATCGTCGAGATGGGCACCCACGAACAGTTGATGGCCAGGCGTGGCACGTACTACGGGCTCATTCAGGCGCAGTTCAAGTTCTTCGAGGCGGGGTGAGGATCGGCTCAGGCCGGCCTGGGCGAACTGAGGGCGGCCAGCCGCTCCTGCAGCCTCGCGGCGAAGTCGGGCGGGTAGTCGTGGCCGAGGCCAGGGTGCACCTCCAGCTCGCAGGTGAGGCCGGCCTCGGTCATGGCGGACGCGAACTCGCGGGCTGCCTTGAACGCCCAGTCGCCTTCGCCGATGACGATGTAGCCCCGGACGTCCCGGCGCGCCCCGGCCAGCAGCGGCAGGAAGGTCTCCGGCCGGATCGCCGGTGCGACGGCGAGGAAGCGGGTTGCGGTCAGCGCCCCGCTCAGCACGCCGAACATCGCCACCGCGGCGCCCGCCGAGAAGCCGGCCAGCACGGTGGGGTCGTGGGGCCCCAGGCTGTCGAGGTGCGCACTGACCTCCGCCAGGGCCCGGTCGCGGTCGCCCCAGAAGTACCTGCCCGGGGTCCAGACCTGCGACGACTGGGCCAGGGCCACCCGCCAGCCGGCCGCCCGGGCGGAAATCCAGTGGGGCCTTTCCAGGTGCCCTTCGAAGCCGCTTCCCGCGCCGTGCAGCGCCAGCAGCAGGCCGCGGGGGGCGCCCTCCGGCTCATACGTGTGCAGCACCGGCCGGGATTGGGCCTGCGCGGCCTCCCTGCGCCCGCGGCCGCCTGCAGCCACCGGAGCCCGGCGTCCGCGCCGTCCGCCCGGCAGGCGAGGCACGCCCGCCAGTAGTACAGGTCGGCGGCGTGATCGGCGAACCGGCCGGCCTCCTGGTCGATCAGCGCCAGCGCCTCACGGTACGCCTCCTCGGCGTGCAGGCGGAACACCTCCTTCTGCAGGTCGGCAAAATCCCGGACGGTCATGCGCACCACTCCCCGCGAGACCTTTCTGACAATGACGTTATCGGCCCGACGGGTGTTCCCGTCGGCGGCGCACCGCCCTTTGGGCCTGGCGGCGAAGCGAAAAACCTGCGGTTCCGGGCGTGGGGGTGCCTGGCGACCCTGCAGACTACCCCAGGATCCGACCGGGTACGCTGCCGGCGGGGTGGAGTGGCAGGCAGCGGGAGGGAAGGTAGATCATCAAGAAGAGGGCGGTTCCGCCATCCCTGGCGGAACCGCCCTCATCCATCTCGCCGAGCGTACTACGCGCCTTCCCCTAACAACTCCAGGGCCATCAGCACGGCCCCGGAGGCCGGGCTCCCGGCGCTCTCCACCACCCGGGCGGCGGGCATCAGCTCTGCGAGCCGCTGCGCCAGCGCCTCCCGCACGGTCGCGACCCCCTCCAGAACGCCGCCGGTGGTCGCCACCCGGGGCTCCCGAAGGGTCATCCGGCGGATGAGCGCCGCGGCCAGGTGCGCGAGGTCGCGTCCCGCCTGCCGCAGGATCTCCTCGGCGACGGCGTCGCCCTCCGCCGCCGCTTGCGCCACATGCGGCACCAGCGCCGCGATCTCCGTGCGGGCGGCGGAAGGATCAGCGTAGATGCGGGGAATCGCGTCGGTCAGCCTCGCCAGATCCCACGCCGCGCAGATGCGGTCGCCGAGGACCGTGGCCGGGCCGGCGCCGTCCAGCGCACAGAGCGCGGCCGCCAGCGCCTGCCGGCCGATGGCGAAGCCGCTCCCCTCGTCGCCGAGCATCCAGCCCCAGCCGCCGGCCCGCGCGAGCTGGCCGGCGTCGTCCAGCCCGTAGGCGATCGAGCCCGTGCCGGCGATCAGGATGACGCCGGGGCCGCCCTGCAGGGCGCCGGCGAGCGCCACGCGGCCGTCGTTCACCACCTGCACCCGGGCCGAGGCGGGCAGCCCGAGCGCTGCGGCGATGGCCCCGGAAAGCTCCTCCTGGATCCGGGGCTGCCCGGCGCCGGCGAGCCCGGCGCACACGGCGCCGACCTCCTCAGGCGTGCGGCCCGCGGCCGCGAGCGCCTGCCGGGCGGCCTCAGCGATGCTCTGCACCGCCCGGTCGCGCCCCACCACCAGGGCGTTGGCCGGGCCGCCGCGCCCCTCGCCCAGGACCCGGCCCGAAAGGTCCGCTGCCAAACACCGGGTCCCCCAAGACCGGCGGGGCTTACTTCACGAAGTAGAGCTCACCGGCCCGGAGTTGCTTGGTCAGCATGCTGTTCAGGTTGCCGTACCAGAAGAAGTCGCTCTGCGGCACGCCGATCTCGCCCTCGGCCGCGCTCAGCTTGGGGTCGTAAATGCGCAGCGGCGCGGTCTTCTCGATGAGCGGGATGAAGGGCACCAGGTCGTTGGTCAGCGTCATGAGGTCCTGGGTGAGCGTCTGAATCTCAGACTGGTCGGTGGCCTCGTAGAGCCGGGCCAGGATCTCGGTGACGTTGTACTCCTTGCCGGTGCTCGGGGCCTTCATGATGCGGTCCTCGCCGGGGTCGAGCTGCGGCAGGTTCATGCGGCCGGCGTAGGCGCCCAGGTAGGTCTGGTTGTAGACCTCCCACGGGTGGGCGTAGGTCGACATGCTGGGCACGAAGTACGAGGCAATCTGGTGATCGCCCTTGTTCATGTAGTCGATCATCGCGGCGAACTCCATCGGCTTGAACTCGATGTCGAAGCCGGCCTCCTTCAGCATGGTGGAGTACGCCTCGGCGGGGAACATCAGAGACGGCCAGGAGCCGATGGTGACCATCTCGATCTTGACGACCTCGCCGTTCTCGTTCGCCCACTTGCCGTTCACCTTCTGCCAGCCGATGGAGGTCAGCAGCTCCTCGGCCTTGGCCGGGTCGTAGCTGTAGTCGGTGAGGGTGTCGATGAAGCCTTCCCCGGTGTAGGCCGGCATCAGCGAGGGCAGCATGCCGGTGGCGTGCGTGTCGCTGATGAAGCTGCCGGGCTCGGCCAGCTTGATCAGGGTCTCACGGTCCATCATGTAGGCGAAGGCCTTGCGGACCTCGGGGATGTTGAAGGGGTACTTCTGGTAGTTGAACAGGTACCCGATCTGGGAGAACTCGGGGATGTAGATGGTGCGCAGGGTGTTCTTGAACTTGTTCTCCACCTGCGCCGTCATTTCCGGGCTCAGGCCGCCGTTCTCCACCGTGAAGGCCTCCTCGAGCACGGCGGTGGCGAAGGACTCGCCCCCGGCGGAGCGCAGGGCGCGGATCTTCGGGATCTTCACTTCCATGTAGTAGTGGGGGTTGGCCTCAAACACGGCCTCGGCGCTCGTGACCCCGGTGAGCACGTAGGGGCCGGAGTAGAGCACTTCCGTCAGCGGATCGGGCTTGTAGTTGCCCAGGCGGGTGTTGATGTCGTTGATCATATCCTGGCCGGCCGCGTCGAACTTGTACCGGGCGGTGGCCTCGTCCCACACGCGGTACTGCTCCACGTAGCCCTTCAGCTCCTCGGCGAACTCGCCGTAGGTGACGGCCGGCGTCATGATGTAGGTGGGAAGGATCAGGTTCAGGTTGAGCGGGCTCTCGTTGACGAACTCCACGACGATGGTCCGCTCGTCCACCTTCTCGATGGACTCGGCCACCTGCCAGAGCGTGCCCTTGGCCGCCTGCAGGTAGAGCGAGGTCATCACGTCATCGACCGTAAGGGCGCTGCCGTCGCTCCACTTCAGGTCGTCACGCAGCACCATGGTCAGGGTCCTGCCCTCCATCTCGAAGCTCTCGAGGGCGGCCGGGCGGTACTCCTTCTCCGGCAGGGCGGAGTAGTCCGTCAGCGGCTCGAAGAGGAAGGGCTGAACCGACCAGTTCAGGCCCGCAACGTCATCGTAGGGGTTCCCGTGGAACGCAGGGGGCGGCTGGATGTTCACGAAGGTGGTCAGGGTCCTGCTGGTATCCACGTCACCGGTGAGCTTGAGGCTGGCCGGGGCCTGGGCGGACGGGTCCTGAGGCCCGCCACCGCCGCCGTTCTGGGGCGGATTGCCGTTGTTGGTGCTGCACGCGGTCGCCAGGAGCATTGCGGTGGCGAGTAGTGCTGCTGCCAGCTTCTTCAATTCGGATGCCTCCCTGATGGGGTTATTTGAATGAGGGCGGCGCGGGCCGCTCTCTCATTGCCGCAGTTGGGGGTCCGGGAGCTCAGGCGCCCAGGTCCTTGCGCATGCACGCCCATTCGTGCACGACCTCAAACCCGGCGGACTCGTAGATGGTGCGGGCCACGTTGGCCTTGCCCGTGAAGAGCGACATGAAGGTGGCGCCCATCTCCTGCAGGCCCTTGCAGAGCGCCGAGAAGAGCACGGAGCCGGCGCCGCCCCCCCGGAACTCGCTGTGAACGCCGATGCCGGCGAAGTAGCCCCGGCCGCTCTCCTGCACGAACAGGGGGCCGGCGAAGCCCCCCACACGCCCGTCGCGCTGCACGATGAGCAGCGGGTGGGGGTTGGGGCTGCAGGCATTCGCCATGACCTTCTCCCGCCAGTCCTCGTTGCCCAGGTCGCCGAAGAGCTCGTTCAGGCCGTGGTGCAGGGCCGGGTCGTAGTAGGTGATGGTGACGCCCTGCTCGGCCAGCTTCCGCCGGCGCTCGGCGATCTTGGGGAGGAACTCGAACCCCTCCAGGAGCCGGTAGTAGGAGTACTGCCGGGCCGTCTCCGCGTAGCCGTTCTTCAGGAAAAAGGGCAGGGCGGGCGACCGGGCGTCGACCCCCGGGGCGTTGGGGTGGTCGTGCCCCGGCGTGCCGGGAATGAGCCACTCCAGGTTGACGGGATTGAAGAAGTTCAGGTTGATTCTGGTCACCGTGGGGAACTCCCGGAGCCGGGCTTCGAGGGCCGAGAGGAGCTGGCTCCCGATGCCCTTCCGCCGGTGGGAGGGGTCAACGAGCACGAAGGTGACGTACCCGTGGTCGGCCCCCAGCCTGTGGTAGGCGCTGCCGAATGCGGCCACACGGCCGTCCGCCTCGGCGACCAGGTTGTGCTTCACCTCGGTGGAGTCGGCTGCCACGAACTTCTGCCGGAACTGCTCCGGGGTGAGCGGCTTGTGCAGAATGTCGCGGCTTTCCGCCGCCTGGTTCCAGAGCGCCGCCACAGCCGGCAAGTCCTGCGAACCCATCGGTCTGATCATAGGTTTACGGGCTCCTTCCCTCATCGCTTTACGCGCTGTAAGTACCGTACGATCGGCCAGTAAGCCAGGGCGATCAGCAGGTTCAGTCCGATCACCAGGCCGTAGAGGGTGAGCGTACCTGGGTCTTTGGGGCCGAAGGCGAGCCCCAGCACGGCGATCACCAGGATGGTGACCGCCGCCGCGGTGATCGCCCGCAGGAACTGCAGGGGTCCGCCTAATCCCGGGGCGGGGCGTTTGCCCTGATCTTCTCCACCAGGTGGCACGCCACCAGTCCTCCCTCAAACTCCCGCAGCCTCGGCTCCTCGCGCTCGCAGACCGCTTCGGCGTACGGGCAGCGGGGGTGAAACTTGCAGCCCGGTGGTGCGTTGGTGACGCTGGGCATGTCGAACGACTTCAGGGGAAGCGACGCCATGCGCCCGTTGCGCAGGGTCGGGTCCGCCTCGGGCACGGCCGAGATCAGCGCGTGGAAGTAGGGGTGCGCCGGCCGGTCGAGCGCCGCCTGGATCTGGTTGAGCTCGACCATGCGCCCCAGGTACATCACCGCGATGCGGCCGTGGTGGGCGATGTAGCGCGCGGTGCCGAGGTCGTGGGTGATGTAGACGAAGGAGATGCCGTACTTCTTGTTGGCACGGGCCATCAGGTCGAGGAGCGAAATGCGGAGCGAGACATCGACCATGGAGACCGGCTCGTCGGCCACGATGAGGCTCGGCTTCACCGAGAGCGCCCGCGCCAGCAGGATGCGCTGGCGCTGGCCGCCGGAGAGCTGGTGCGGGTACTTTTCCAGGAACTGCTCGGGCGGCGTGAGGCCGATCTCGGTGAAGAGCTCCACCAGCCGGTCCCACGCCTGCTGCCGGTTCTTCACCATCTTGTGCTGCAGCAGCGGCAGCGAGAGCGACTGGAAGATCGTGCGGTTGGGGTTCAGCGCCGCGTAGGAGTCCTGGTGAATCATCTGCACGCCGAGGCGGTACTCCCGGTACTCCCGCTTGTCGAGTTCCCGGACATCCTTGCCCTTGTAGAGCAACCTGCCCTCGGTGGGCTGATAGATGTCGGTGATGACCTTTCCGAGCGTAGTCTTCCCGCAACCGCTCTCGCCAACCACGGCGATGATCTCGCCCGGCTCGATCTCCAGGTTCATCCCCACCAGGGCGCCGACCCGCTCCCGCGGGTTCTTCTCATTCTGGAAGTAGACACTTACGTTTTCCAGCTTGATCAGGCTCACGACTTAAACACCTTCTCCCAGCTGTAGCAGCGAGTGTACTGGCCCGGATGGCTGGGGTACAGTTGCCCGGTCCGCGCCCGGTCGCCTTCGCACAGGCCCTGGGCGTGGGCGAAGCAGCGCGGGGCGAACCGGCACGAGTCGGGCAGGTTGGCCAGGTCCGGCGGGTTGCCGGGAATGGCCTTCCGCTTGGTCACGTCGTCCCGCAAGGACGGGATCGCCGTCATCAGGCCGGCGGTGTACGGGTGCGTCGGCTTCTTGAACATGTTCAGCACCGGGCCGTACTCGACCAGCTCGCCCGCGTACATCACGCCCAGCCGGTCGACGACGGAGCCGATGATGGAGACGTCGTGGGTGCAGAAGACCATCGTCAGGCCGTGGTCCTTCTGAATGCGCTTCAGGATCTCCAGGATGTACCACTGCGTGATGACGTCCAGGGCCGTGGTGGGCTCATCCAGGAAGATGATGTCGGGGTTCAGGATCAGGCTCAGCGCGATGATCGTGCGCTGCTTCATGCCGCCCGAGAGCTGGTGCGGATAGCAGTCGAGCACACGCTCCTCCAGCCGGACCTGGCTCAGGAGGTCGCGGGCCTTGGCGAGGACATCCTCCTCCCGGGCGTTCGGGTCATGCGCCCAGACGGTCTCCAGGAAGTGCTCCTTCACCCGCAGGGTGGGGTTCAGCACGTTCTGCGCCGCCTGGAAGACGCTGGTCAGGTTGGTCCAGCGGTAGCGGGCGAACTCCTCGGGGCTCAGGGTGCGCAGATCGACGGGCCTTCCGCCCTTCGGGTGGTAAATCACCTGGCCCGCGGTCACCTCGCCCGGCGCCTGCACCAGGTTGAGGATGCCGAAGACGAGGGTGGTCTTGCCGCTGCCGCTTTCGCCGATGATGCCCACGATCTCCCCCCGGTTCACGGTGAGGCTGACGTTGTCGCAGGCGCGGATCGTGCGGTCATGCAGCTTGAATTCCACGGTGAGGTTCTTGACCTCCAGGATAGGTTCGGTCATGTATACCCTCCTCTACGACCGCAGCCGCGGGTTCAGCGCCTCATCCAGCCCACTGGCGAAGAAGTAGGAACCGAGCTGGAACAGCATGAGGCACAGCACGGGGGCCAGGAAGTAGACCATGGAGGCCGATCCCATGAGGGCGCCGGTCTGGGAGATGGCCACCTGAATCATCACGCCCCAGTGGTTGCCCTGGAAGGGCACCAGGCCCAGGATCATCAGGCCGACGCTGGAGGTGATCGCGCCCTTCATGATGGAGATGAAGTTCACAGCGATGTAAGAGACCAGATTGGGCAGTACGTCGTACAGGATGATGTTCAGCTTGCTGATGCCCATGATGCGGCTGGCTTCGATGAACTCCCGGTGTTTGAGGGTCAGCACCTGCGAGCGGATGGCCTTGGCCAGGCCGGCCCACGACCAGAGGCCGAGCACCAGGCCGAACACCAGGGGGTCCGTGATCTGGATGACCATGGAGAGGATCATGGTCACCGGGAAGCTGGGCATGGTCAGCACCACGTCGGTAAAGAGCATGAGCACCCGGTCGACGAGGCCGCCCTGCAGGCCGGCCACGATGCCGATTGCCGCTGCGATCAGCACGGCGAAGAGGCCGGCGTAGGCCGCCACCAGCAGCACGTCGCGGGAGCCGAGGATGAGCTGCAGCAGGGTGTCCTTGCCGGCCAGATCAGTGCCCAGCCAGTGCTCCCGGGAAGGCGGCTGCAGCCGGTTGGCGTAGTCCGACTTCAGGTCGGGGATCAGCATGGGCCCGAAGATGGCCATCAGCAGGAAGACCAGCAGGATGAGGAAGCCCGCGCGGGACATGGGGTTCCGCCAGATGACGCTGAAAAACGCCCTGAAACCGGCAAACTTGCCGCTGCGTCCGTTTTTCATGGTTGACTACCTCTCCCTCAGACGTGGGTTGAGCACGGTGTAGAGCCTCTCGGCCAGCAGTCCGGAGAGCACGACCACGACGATCATGATGAAGTACATCCCCTGCATGAGCGGGTAATCGCGCCGGGCGATGGCCTGGTTCAGGTAGTAGCCCACGCCGGGGTACAGGAAGAGGTTCTCGATCAGCGGTGAGCCGCCGAACATGAAGCCGAAGGAGATGGCCAGCGAGGTGATCATCGGCAGGATCGAGTTCCGGCCCACGTAGTGGATGAGGATGCGCCGCTGCGAGAGCCCCCGGGCCCTGGCGTAGGCCACGTAGTCCTCGCCCAGCGATCCCAGCGCGTTGGCCCGCATGCCGATGGTCCAGTTGGCCACCGTGGTCAGGAAGTAGGCCAGGACCGGCAGGATGGCGTGGCGCAGCACGCTGGCGATGAAGGGCATGTTGAAGCCCGGCGTTACCTGGGCGCTGTACGGGCCGCGGGCCGGCAGCCATCCCAGGGTGACGGCGAAGAGGAAGATCAGCAGATAGGCGATGATGTAGTCAGGGACGGAGCCGAAGATCGACTGCCACAGGTTCAGCAGCGCGTTCATCCAGCGCTTCCGCTTCCAGGCGATGAAGAGGCCGGCCACCACACCCACCGTGAAGGAGAGGGCGAGGGAGACCGTCAGCACCAGGAGCGTCCAGGGCAGGGCCCCGAGCACCAGGTCGAGCACCGGCTTTCGGTAAGCCAGCGAATCGCCCAGGTTGCCGCGCAGGATTCCCCCCAGGTAGCCGACCAGCCGCTGGAACACGGGGATATCGGGGTCGTAGTTCAGCACGCTCTTGGCCTTGGCGTAAGCCAGTTCCATCTCGAGATTCTCAGTGCGGGAGATCTCTGCGGCGAGCGTCTCTACGGGATCGCCCGGCATGTTCTGAATCACGAGAAACATGGCGATGATGGCAAACAGGATTGTGATGAGAGGCATAATGAGTTTGCGCAAGTTAAGTCACACCTCATTCAATAGTGTTTGCAACCAACTAGCCTCTGAAGTATTATTTCGTTCCATAGTGTTTGCAACCAACTAGCCTCTGAAGTATTATTTCGTTGGCACGATCTGATCCTCCTCCTACAGGGGGAGGCCTGTCTGAGACTTCCAGCGCTCGTGATTCCATCGAGCGAACCACGGCCCGAGCAGCACCACCATGAATGCTGAGGAGTGACCACGATGTCGCTGGCCGAGCACGCCGGGGAGCTGTTCATGATCGGCTTCTCCGGCACCGAACCTGCTGACGTGCCTGAATCCCTGATCCGCGGGCAGGGTGTGGGCGGTGTAATCCTCTTCGCCCGCAATCTGCGATCGCCCGGTCAGGTCCGCCGCCTGACCGCACACATCCAGTCGCTCAGTCCTAACCTGCCCCTGCTCATCGCCACCGACCAGGAGGGGGGCATCGTCCTGCGCTTCGAGGCCACCTCATGGCCCGGCGCGATGGCGCTGGGAGCGGCCGCGGACCCGGACCTGACCCGTCGCGTGGCAGCGGGCATCGCGCGGGAGCTGGGCGCCATGGGCATCAACATGAACCTGGCGCCGGTGCTGGATGTGAACGTGAACCCGGCCAATCCGGTGATCGGCGTGCGCTCGTTCGGCGCCGACCCGAACCTGGTGGCCGAGCACGGTGCGTCGTACATTCGCGGGCACCATGAAGCGGGCGTCTTGACAACTGCGAAACATTTTCCGGGGCACGGTGACACGGCGGTGGACTCACACCACGCGCTGGCCGTGATTCCCCACGGCCTGGAGCGGCTGGAGGCGGTGGAGCTGGTCCCGTTCCGCCGCGCCATCGCCGCCGGCGTGGATGCCATCATGACCGCCCACGTCTTCTTCCCGGCGGTGGAGACCGAGCCCGACACGCCGGCCACGATCTCGCCGACGGCGCTGACCGGCCTGCTCCGGGAGCGGCTGGGCTACGACGGGCTGGTCATCACCGACTGCATGGAGATGAAGGCGATTGCCGACGGTGTGGGAACGGTGGAGGGGGTGGTGCGGGCCATCGCCGCCGGCGCCGACATGGTGCTCATCTCCCACACCGCTGAGCTGCAGCGGGAGGCCATTCGGGCCGTGCGGGCCGCGATCGGCGACGGGCGGATTCCGGCCCGGCGTGTCGAGGAGGCCCTGCGGCGGGTGCGGGCGGCGCGAGCGCGCGTCGGCCGTATGGCGGCGGAGCAACCTCTCGGGGTGGATGGCTCAGCTGGGGACCGGGTGCGGTCGCAGTCAGGCTCTGCCGGGCATCCGCGGCTTTCGGTGGTTGGCTGCGCCGAGCACCGGGAGCTCGCGGCGGAGGCGGCCCGCGCGGCCGTCACCGCCACAGGCGATCTGGAGGGTGTCGTGCCCCTGGACCCGGCGCGCACGCTGCTCCTGGCCGTGGAGGCAGCGCCGGTGGTGGTGGTGGAGGACCGACGGGAGCCCGGCTCGCCTGTGCTGGCAGCGGCAGCTGACCTGGCTCCGGACCTCCGGGCGATCGGGGTGTCGCGGGATCCTTCCGCCGCCGAGGTGGACCGGCTGGTGCGCGAGGCGGCCGGCGCGGAGGTGGTGCTGGTGGCCACCTACCTCGCCGACCGCTTCCCTGGCCAGGTCGCCCTGGTGCAGGCCCTGCAGGCGGCGGGCCGCACCGTCATCCTCATCCCGCAGCGGGGTCCCTATGACCTGCTTGCCGCGCCGCGGGTCAGGGGCGCCGTCGTCATGTACGAGGACCGGCGCCCGGCGGCCGAGGCGGCCCTGCGCTGCCTGCTGGGTGAGGCGCCGGCCCGGGGCCGCCTGCCGGTGGACCTTCCCGCCCGGTGAGGGGGCGGGACGGCATGCGCACGGGAATGGGGAAGGGGGCGTGACGGCGTGCGCACCGGAATGGGGGAGGGGGTGTGCTGATGTGGGCGCTGGATGAGGGCCGCCTGGAACGCGCCTTTTCAGTTGTCGAACGCGGGGTGGAAGGCGGCGCCTTCGCCGGAGCGGTGGCCGCAGTGGGCTGTGGCGACGCGCTGGTCGTGCGCGCCTTCGGCCACGCCGCCCTGCAGCCTGCACGCGTGCCCATGCGCCCGGATACGCTGTTCGACCTGGCGTCGCTGACCAAGGTGGTCGGCACCACCCCGGCGGTGCTGCGGCTGGTGGAGGACGGCGCCTTCTCCCTGGACGCGCCGGTGGCCGACCTGCTCCCCGAGTTCGCCGACCGCCGCGTGACCGTGCGCCACCTGCTGACCCACACCTCGGGCCTTCCCGCCTGGGCGCCGCTCTACCTGGACCACCGGGGACTGCCCGCGTACCTGCGGGCCATCGGCGGGATGCCCCTGGAGCGCCCGCCCGGCGAGCGGGTAGTGTACAGCGACCTGGGCTTCATCCTGCTCGGGGCCATCGTGGAGCGGGTGGCAGGCGAATCCCTGCCGGACTACTGCCGCAAGGCGGTGTTCGCACCGCTGGGCATGGACGCGACCGGCTGGCTGCCCGCCGCCCCGCGGGAGCGCATCGCCGCCACAGAGGCCGGCAACCGCACGGAGATGGACATGGCCGGGGCGCGGGCGGCGGAGTTCGGCCACTGGCGGCAGGAGATACTATGGGGCGAAGTCAACGACGGCAACGCCCACTACGGGCTGGGCGGTGTCGCCGGCCACGCGGGCCTGTTCGGGACCGTCGCCGATCTCGCGGCGTATGCCCGGGCCTGGCTGCGCCGGGGGTTTCCAATTCTGTCGCCCCCCACGGTGCAGTTGGCCACCCGTAACCTGACGGCAGGCCTGGGCGGGGCGCGGGGGCTGGGGTGGCAGAAGCCGCCCGAGGAGCCGCTGCCGGCCCGGCCTCATTCCTGCGGCGAGTTGCTTTCGGCGGCGGCCTACGGCCACACCGGTTTCACGGGCACGTCGCTCTGGATCGATCCGGAGAAGGAGCTGTTCATCATCCTTCTGACCAACCGGCTCCACCCGGTGCCGGAACGGAAGGGGCCAGACCTGCTCGCGCTGCGGCCGGCCTTTCACAACGCCGTGGTCGCCGCGTGCATCGTCAGGCGGGCGGAGCGGGCCACATGGGGTGGAGCCTGAGCCGGAGCGGCTGGTGGTCGGCCCGCTGTCCGGCACGTCGGTGGACGGCGGGGGCGCACTGCAACTCGGAGCTTGATCTGCAATTGAAACTGCAACGGGCGGCCCCATGGCGGGGCCGCACCACTGAGGAGGGGCCTGTGTTGACCGAGAAGAAGGAGATGCGGATTCTGACGATTGGCGCCCACGCGGCGGACCAGGAGCTGGCGGCCGGGATGATCATCGCGAAGTACACAGCCGCGGGCCACAAGGCGTTCGTGCTGAGCCTGACCCCGGGCGAGAAGGGGCATGCCACCCTCTCGGCCGAGGAGTACGCCGAGCAGAAGAAGCGGGAGGCGACCGAGTGCTGCCGGAAGCTCGGCGCAGAGGCGATCTTCCTGAACTATAAGGATGCTGAACTGCCTTACAACGATGAGGTGAGCCTTGAGGTCTGCGACATCATCCGCGACATCAAGCCCGATGTGATCATCACCCACTGGCAGAACTCGATGCACCGGGACCACCGGCACGCTCACAAGATCGCGATGGACGCCCATTTCTTCGCCGCCCTGAAGCGCATTGAACGGGCGAAGCCTGCGCACTGGACCCGCCGGGTCTACTTCTCGGAGAACTGGGAGGACATGGAGGGGTACGAGCCCGACATCTACGTGGAGATCCCGGAGCCCATCTTTGAGCAGTACTGCGACGCGCTCTCCAGCTTCGCCCTGTGGGAGGGCGGAACCGGCTGGCCGTACGCGGACTACTACAAGTCGCTGGCCCGGCTGCGGGGCTGCCTGGGCGGGGGGCTGAACTGGAAGTACGCCGCGACGCTGATGGTGCCCAGGGGAGGCATGGTGCAGCGCTTCGCCGGCGAGCGGCTTCCGCTGGAGTTGTAGGCCTTCTTTCGACGCAGGCTCGCGGCAGCGGGGCCCGGCGCCCGGGGGCGACCTGGATGCGCCTGCGCTCTCGCTACCCGGGCCTTTTCCCGTCAGAGCTGCGGTTGGAAAGAAAGTGCACTTTCGTGAGCGCCAAGCGTGACCTGGGTTTCGGGGATCGTGACTGCGGAAATGCCTGTGGCACAAGGGTTTGCGGAAAGTGCACATTCGTTCCGGCGAAAGCGAACATAAGGCGGTGGCTTCCAGGCTATTGCGAGCGGTGGTGGGACGAGGGGCTCAGGAGCCGAGGTTGGCGTCCAGGGCTCTGGTCGGCGTCCTCCTCGACAGACGGGCGTGGTCCAGAGCCTATCCTGGCCAACACAACAAGAAGGGAGGCAACAGGTGCGTTTTCGGGATCTGCCCGTGGAAACGACACTCTGTTGTCTCCCGGTCCATCGTAACCCTCATGCCTGAGGATTCAGTAGTGATACCACCCACGCAAGTGCCGCTGCTATTACCGCTACGGCGAGGCATGCAATCGTAACCGTCAACCGAAAACGAACGGTCGGCAGGATGCTCTGTGTGGTAGTTTGCCCGAACACGATCGCCACTCGTAAGCACCCCGCTGAATGCGACCGCCAAGAGGAAGGAGATACCAGCTATCCATAACAACAGTGACTCCACAGGCCACACCTCCAATACTGCGCCGCTCCCAACAAACTGTTTTCAATTAGCCGAATACCTTCAGGTACAGCAACCTCCCCTGCCAACCTCTCACGATGGCGGCGTGACGGCGCAGGCCTGCGGGGATCCAGTCCAAGGTGGGTTACGGTGCCCACTGCATCCAGCTGCTACGCTGGCGGTTTCCGAGGGGCAGAATGAACGGGACCAGCAGGAAGAAGCCGGCAACGGCCCACAGCGCGCGTGACAGGTAGACGTGGGCCCACGCAGTGCGAAGCGTCCGCGACCATTCCTCAGCACCAAGTCGCTGCACGACACCCGCAGCGTAAACCGCGGCCACTCCCCCGCAGATCGCCACCACATGCCCGAGCCAGCGATGCATCGATCCTTCCTCCTTCACGGACATGAATCGGTAGTCTGACTAGTTCTACACCCCTATGTAACGTCACCTCCCTGCTCCATTCGGCAATAAGAGGAGCCATCGAGGGCCTGAGGAGTCTGCCCCTCAGTCCCGATGGCTTCCGAATGGGATTTACCTCACGTGTTCCGATAACCCGAGCCGTTCCGCTTTGGGCACGGGGAGGCGCTACCTCAACGCCGCCGCCACGGCGTTGTGAAACCGGGGCCGCAGTCGGATGATGTGGTCGGTGCGGCCGAAGTGCACCCGGTTGGTGAGCAGGGCCACCACCAGGCCGCGGTGGGGGTCCACCCAGAGGCTGGTGCCGGTGAAGCCCGTGTGGCCGAAGGAGCCGATGCTGAAGAGGTCGCCGCAGCTGAGGAAGGCGGCGCCGTCATGGGCGACGATCCAGCCCAGCCCCCGGTGCTCCGGCCCCTGGATGTGCGGGGTCTGGTCGCGGGTTGCGGCGGCGACCGCGGCCGGGGAGAGGACGCCGCTGCCGCCGTCCAGCCACATCTGGCCGTACGCCGCCACTTCGGGGGCGGTGCCGAACAGGCCGGCGTGGCCGGCGATGCCGCCCAGGGCGGCGGCGGTCTGGTCGTGCACGTCGCCGCACCGGTAGCGGCCCAGGTGCTCCCGGTACTCCGTGGCCGCTGCGCTCTGTGCGCGCTCGCCCTTAGGCAGGTAGCCCGTCTCGGCGAGGCCCAGGGGCCCGTGGACCTGCTCCCGCACGAACTGTTCCAGCGGCTGGCCGCTCACTCTGGCGACCAGCTCGCCCAGCAGGATGAACCCCAGGTCGCTGTAGATGATCCGGCTGCCGGGGGCCGCCTCCGGCGGGATCGTGGCGATGCGGGCGATGCGCTCGGCCCGGTCCGCCGCGGGCTCCCGCAGGACCGGGCTGCCGGGCGGCAGTCCGGCGGTGTGCGTGAGCAGGTGGCGGATGCGGATCTCCTCCCGCCCCTCCCCCCGGTACTCGGGGAAGAATAGGTGGAGCGGGTCATCCAGCCGGATCTCCCCCATCTCCACCAGGCGCAGTACGGCCGGCAGGGTGGCCATCACCTTGGTGAGCGAGGCCAGGTCGAAGAGGGTCCCGGGCGTCATCGGCCGGCGCCGGGGGTAGATTGCCGCCCATCCCAGGGCCCGGTGGGCCGCCACCGCCCCGTTCCGGGCGATGACCACCACCGCCCCCGGCAGCCGCTCTGCCGCGATCTCAGCCTCCAGGAGGCGGATGGCCGCTTCCAGCCGGTCGCCGTCGAACCCGGCAGCGGCAGGGCCGGCCGGGTGGAGCCCACGGGGCCAGCGGGTCTCGTACAGGCCGTCGGTCATGGGTACTGCGATCATACGTGCATCAGACTCCTCAACGATACACAAAGGTGAGTGATGAAGTTGGCGAAGGTCAGGCTGGGCAACGAGGTGCTGCTGGAGTCCCGCCGGGCGCTGCTGCAGGGGGTCCGGGTCGGTATTGTCACCAACCATACCGGGGTCAACAGCCGGCTCGAGTCGATCATCGACCTGCTGGCGGCTGACCCGGAGGTGCGGGTGACGGCGCTCTTCTCGCCGGAGCACGGCATCCGGGGAGACGTGGCGGCGGGCGAGAAGGTGGGCAGCACGGTGGACCCGGCCACGGGCCTCACCGTCCATAGTCTGTACGGCGAGACCCGGAAGCCGACCCCTGAGATGCTGGCGGACGTGGACGTGCTGCTGTTCGACCTGCAGGATGCCGGGGTCCGCTTCTACACCTACACGTGGACGATGGCCCGTTGCATGGAGGCCGCCGCCGAGCAGGGCAAGCGGCTGATCGTGCTGGACCGCCCCAACCCCATCGGCGGCGTGCAGGTGGAGGGGGGCGTCGTCCAGCCGGGCCTGGAGTCTTTCGTCGGCCTCTATCCGGTGGCGACCCGCCACGGGCTGACCCACGGCGAGATCGCCCGCTGGCTGAACGACCGGTTCCAGCTGGGCTGCGACCTGGTCGTCGTGCCGATGGAGGGGTGGCGGCGTTCCATGTGGTGGGACGAGACGGGCCTGCCTTTCGTTCCGCCCAGCCCGGCCGCCAACGGCCTCGACATGCTCACCCTCTACCCGGGGCTCTGCTTCCTGGAGGGGACGAACCTCTCCGAGGGGCGGGGCACCGCCCTGCCCTTCCAGGTATTCGGCGCGCCCTGGCTCGACGAAACGCGCACGGTGGCGGAGCTGTCCGGCCTCGGGCTGCCGGGCGTCCTCTTCCGGCCGACCTACTTCACCCCGTGTTCGTCCAAGCACCAGGGCCAGTTCTGCCGGGGGGTGCAGGTGCACGTCGTCGACCGGCAGGCGGTGCGGCCCGTGGCCCTGGGCGCCCACGTGATCGCGGCGGTGCGGCGGCTTCACCCCGGGCGCTTCGAGTGGATCCACTGGGGCCGGATCCGCTCACTGGACCGGCTGAGCGGCTCCGACCGGCTCTACCGCGCCGCCGAGGGGGAGCTTCCGCTCGCGGAGGTGCTCGCCGGATGGGAGGAGGAGGCCCGGGCCTTTGCCGCAGAGGCGGCGGCCTACCATCTGTACGACTGAAGCCGGCGCAGCTCCGCCTGCCAGGCCCGGAAGGGCTTCATGCTCATCTCTTCCAGCCCGCCGGGGCGGTTGCGCTGGAGCCACAGCTCCCGGTGCGCGCACGCCACGGCCTCCAGCTCCTGGATGAGCCTGTCCGCAGCCCCCGGTGCCGGCGGGCTGCCCTTCCGCACGCCCTGCAGCGTGCGCCCCAACTCGCAGAGCAGAAGCAGCAGTCTCACTGCGTTGCGGAGCTCGCGCAGGATCAGGGGGCCCTGTGCGCAGCGCAGATCCACCCGGTCGAGGCCGGCGGCGGCGCGCCGCACGGCCTCTTCCTGCGCGTCGAAATCGCACTCGGGCAGGACCTGCCACTCCCGCCAGGTGGCCGCGCTGTGGAAGAGGCGGCCCAGCACGCTGGCGTTGTGCAGCCGGGGCCCGGCCGCCAGGTAGGTGTTGCCCAGATCGTAAAGCACGCCGGCGATCGCTTCTGCACGATCCTGAAACACCATGCGGCTGAGGAAGGGACGCACGTCGGCCACCCGGTTGGCCTCCACGGCCCAGCTCACGGCCGCCCCGTAGGCGAGGGGCAGGTAGGCGACCGGTTCGTAGTCCTGGTGACCGTAGTCGCCCCAGACGGTGTTCAGGAAGCCCACCGCGCCGTGCCGGAGGCCGTGTTCGGCCGCGCTGCGCATGTTGCCCAGGGCGTTGTCGGTGCGGCCGACCAGCGACATCCAGGTGGAGGTGCCGGGGCAGACGTAGAAGGAGATGCCCGCCCGGGCGTACTCGGCGCAGCGCTCTGCGAAGGGGTGGTCGGCCTCGTAGCCCCACTCCAGCGCGATCACGTCTTTCGGCAGCTGCGCCACGGCCTCCGGGTGCTTGATGATGATGTCGCCCCAGAACTGCATGGTGCGGCCCCGCTCGGTGACCAGCCGGTGGATCTTCAGGAGCTGTTCCAGGTAGACGGCGTGTTCGCCCCGCTCGGCCACCGCCTGCCGCGACCGGCCCTGCCCCAGGTCAAAGGTCTCGTCGCAGCCTACGTTAAAATACTGGCTGGTGAAGTGCGGCAGGAGCTCATCGTACAGCCCGGCCAGGAAGGGGATGACCGACGGCTCTTCCGGCGAGAGGGAGTAGGGCTCATTGCGGCGGCCGCCCCAGGGCAGGTCGAAGCCTTCAGGGGCCTCGGCCATGTGCCGGTAGCGGGGATGGATGAGCCACTGGGTCATGTGGCCGAAGGAGTTCTGATTGGGCACCAGGTCGATGAACCGCTCGCGGCAGTACTGGTCCAGGGCCATGATCTCCTCGCCCGTCATCGGCGAGTAGGCCTGCCAGACCTCCGGGTGCTCCCGGTAGGCAAAGGTGTGCTCGGTATAAAGCTGAAACTCGTTGATCTTCAGGTCTGCCAGCAAGTCGACGAAGCGGCAGAGGGTGGCCATGGTGGGCACCTTGCCGCGGCTGATGTCCAGCATCACGCCGCGGCGGGGAAAATCGGGCCAGTCGCGGATGAGGCCGCAGCGCACCTCCCGGCCGCCGGCCAGGAGCTGCGCGAGCGTGGTGAGCCCGTAGGCGGCCCCGGCCGGGTCGGCGGCGGCGATGGTGATGCGCTCCGGGTCCACCGCCAGCTCGTACCCCTGGGCCCGGTCGACCGCGTCGCTCTGCGGGTCGACGACCACGTGGGGCATACCGGCCAGCCCCGCGCCGCTGGCCGTCAGCCAGACCTCGATGCCGGCCCGCAGCGCGGCGGACTGAAACCGGCGGAGCGCGGGCAGCAGCAGGTCGTGGCGGCGCAGCGCCACCACCCAGAGTCGCTCCGGCAGCTGAACCGTTCGGCCCTGCCACGAGACCTCCCGCGGCAGGGGCAGCAAGGTATGGGCGTTCACGATGACACCTCCGCAGAAAGGTCAGCCGGGGAGGGGCCCCCGGCGCCTGTCGGGTATTCTGCCCAATTCGACAGCGGACGGGCGGGCGCCTCCGGGCCGCCGGGGGCCCGGCAGGGTTTATGCCCGGCGATGCTGAATTGAGAAGCAATATGGCCGGAGGAGGTAGACCTGCCCGATGTTCTTCATCCGTCGGTTCTCGTACCTGCTGCTGAGCCTGCTCTTGCTGGTGTTCTTCGGTCTGCTGGGCTGGCGGATGCGGTGGCCGCTCGCGGGGTACATCATCATCCTGGTGTTGACCGCGGCCTTTGCCACCTACTGGGTTGTGGTACGCCGGGGAGCGCTTACCCCCGCCGACCCCCGCAAGAAGCTGAAACGGTCGCGCAGCGGCACCCGGCCGACGGTGCTGCACTTCTACAGCGACTTCTCCCTGAGCTGTCTGCTGAGCCGCCCGCTGGTGGCCCCCGTGGAACGCCAGTACCGGGGGCGCTGCGAGTTCATCTACGTGGATGTCGGCCACCCCGACGCCGCGGGCATGATGGAAGAGCTGAAGGCGCAGATGGGCGACTGGTTCCTGTTCGACCGCACGGGCAAGCTGGTGGGGCACCGCCGCCGCCTGGCCGCCGCCGACATCGAGCGCGTCCTGGACGGCGCATCCTGAACCGAACGGGCACGCCGTGGCATGCACGGCGTGTATTTATGGAAGGGAGTCGTGGAAGATGGAGTACCAGGAGCTGTTCGATCTTGTCCGCACCCGCCGGTCGATCCGCCGCTACAAGCCCGACGACGTGCCCGATGAGATGCTGCAGAGGGCCATTGAACTGGCCACCTGGGCCCCGAGCGGGGGCAACCATCAGTCGTGGCGGTTTACCGTGGTGAAGAACCGGGAGCTGATTCAGAAGATGGCCGATGCCGTGGAGGCGCGCAGCCGGCTCATGGCGTCGTGGCCCGAGGCGGAGCGCTACCGGGAGCAGGCCGACCGCTGGATCAGGAACAGCGCCTTCTTCCGGCACGCGCCGGCCTGCATCGCCGTGCAGGTCGGCGGCTACCAGTCGGTGGCCGACAAGCTGCTGGCCGCCAGGGGCACGGAGGACCCGGCGGCCGCGGAGATGGCGGAGTGGCGCAGGTTTGGGTCGTCCCGCATCCAGACCATCGGCGGGGCGATCATGCTGCTCCTTCTGGCCCTGCACCAGCAGGGGCTGGGTGCCTGCTGGATGGCCGGTCCCCTACAGGCGAAACGGGAGATTGAGGAGCTGCTGAACATTCCCGAGGGCTGGGAGTTCGTGGCGCTGGTCCCCGTGGGCTTCCCCGCCGAGGAGCGGGTAGGCGCGCCCCGGCGGCCGCTGGATGAGGTCATGGAGGTGATCCGGTGGCCCTGACCCGTCTCCCCTGTATCGTGCGGAGCCTGTGCGGGAACACTGTTAGCGCAGGCAGCACGGGGGGAGTGAGGGCGACGTGCGAACGCGCGGCTGGGGCAGGGGCCGGGAGCGACGCCCGGGGACCGGTGCGGGGCGGCTGCGCCGCGAGGGTCCGTGGCTCTACAGCCGCGGGCGGCGGCGCAGCGGCTGGCTTGCCGTTCTGCTGAGCCGACTCCGCCGGCGGTGGCGTTCTTTCTGGCACTGGGAGGTGTTGCACGCGATCCGGGAGCGGTACCCGGGCCTTGCCCGGACGCGGGCTCCCGCCTCCGGTGAGCTGCGCCGGTTCCCGCAGCGCACCTGGCACTGAGTACGGGGCGGATCGCCCGCCCGTCTCCCTGAACAATAGCCCCCTGGCAGCCGGTCTGCCAGGGGGCTTTGCCGTTTACAGGTTTCCGTGCAGGGCGTAGGTGCGGACCTTTTCGAGCTCCCGGTAGATCAGCCGCTGGCCCTCATCCGTGTGCCACCAGTTGTCCCGGGTGATGTCCGTGCGCCGGTCGGGGCAGCAGGTGATCACGGTCTCGCGGGGGATATAGTTGGCGATGGTTCGCTTCACCCGGCGCATGTGGTGCGGCGCGCTGACCAGGAGGACGTTCTTGATGTTCTTCCAGCCGATCGCTTCATCTATACGCTTAACCGAGTACTGCACCTGCTCGATGGTGTTGAGGGATTCGCACTCCACGTCGATGGCTTCGGCCGGCACGCCCAGCGCGACCATGTGGTCCCGCAGCCGTTCCGATTCGCAGACGCCGATGCCGCGCTTGTCGCCGCCGGTGATGAAGACCCGGGGGGCCAGCCCGGCCTTGTAGAGCTCTGCCGCGCGTTCGGCCCGCTCGAGCCGCTTGCCGCCGAAGACCAGGATCAGGTCTGCGGGTGTGGGCTCATCCTCGACGAACAGGTACTCGGAGATCTCGCGGAGCGACATGCCTTCATACAGTCTCAGACTCATTGGGCATTCCTCCCTGGCGCTTCAGTATTGGCGCCTGCACTCCCCACTGGGCATCATCCCTGCCGGCACGTTTCCGCCGGGCGCCGGACGGCGGTGTGCCGCGCAGGGAGGGCGTCACCGGGACGGGGGACAAAAATCGCCTTCGCTTCGCAATCAGTTCGCTCACGTCGGACAGCCTGGCCACAGGCCCGGCTCCGCACAGGCTCCTGATTCCGAAACAAAGGCGATTCCGTACGCACACTCTCTGATTCCGGGCAGGCCGCTGCGCAGCCCGCCCAACCAGTCGCGCGGCCCGGCGGTCGCGCGCGGGGTGAGGAGGGGGATGGACTCGGGCGCAATCCAGTACCTGGTCGGAGTGCGGTGCAACGGCCCTCACCTCCTTACCTCGTAAACAGGTTATTCGCCACCCGCAGGGAAATCCCCTGTCGCGGCAGGGGGCTTCAGGCAACTCTTTTTCGATTAGAGCCGAAGGGCCGGCGCGGTCTAGGGGCGGCTACTGCCCGCGCAGTAGCCGCCCCTAGACCTCTGCCCGGATGCGGGGTCTATGGCCCGGCGGGCCCGAGCCGCCGGGCCGCCGTGATCAGGGCGGCGGCGGCGGCGTCGACCTCCTCCTGAGTGGTGTAGCGGCCGACGCTCAGCCGGATGGAGCCCAGCGCCTCACCGGGCGTGAGGCCCATGGCGAGGAGCACGGCGCTGGGCTCGCTCACTCCGGCGTGGCAGGCGGAGCCGGTGGAGGCGGCGACCTCCGGCGCGGCCGCCAGCAGGTCGTTGCCGACCATGCCCTCGACCAGCAGGTGCAGCGTGTTGGGGAGCCGCGGGGCCCCCAGCCCGGTGATGCGCACCGGCAGCGCGGCGGCAAGCTGCTCCTGCAGCCTGTCCCGCAGCGCCGCGAGCCGCCGGGGCTCGCCCGTGGCCAGCTTCAGCTCGGCGATCTCCGCGGCCCGCCCCAGGGCGACGAGGTAGGGCACGTTCTCGGTGCCCGCCCGTCGCCCTCCTTCGTAGTCGGCGCCGTGGATCAGCGGGTGCAGGGTCACGCCGCTGCGCACGTAGAGCGCGCCGACGCCCTTCGGGGCGTACAGCTTGTGGCCGGCGACGGTGAGCAGGTCGCAGCCGATGGCCGAGACGTCGACGGGGATCTTGCCGCAGCTCTGCGCGGCGTCCACGTGGAACAGCACCCCGGCCTCCCGGGCGATGCGGCCGACCTCCTCCACCGGCTGGATGACCCCGGTCTCGTTCTGCGCGTGCAGGAGGGTGATGAGGATGGTGTCGGGGCGCAGGGCTTGGCGCACCGCGTCGGGATCCACGCGCCCCTGGCCGTCGGCAGGAAGGAAGGTGACGGCGAAGCCGAAGTGGCGCTCCAGATAGCGGCAGGCCTCCAGGGTGGCCGGGTGTTCGACGCCCGAGGTGATGATGTGGCCCCGCCCCCGGGCGAAGGCGACGCCCTTGACGGCGAGATTGATCGACTCGCTGGCGCACGACGTGAAGACGATCTCGCCGGCCGCGGCCCCGACCAGGCTGGCCACCTGCTCCCGGGCCGTCTGGACGGCTGCCGCGGCCACGGCGCCCAGCTGGTGGTCGGAGTGCGGGTTGCCCCAGTGTTCGGTCAGGTAGGGAAGCATTGCCTCCACCACCGCCGGATCCACGGGGGTGGTGGCATTGTAATCGAGGTAGATCGGCCGCTCCACAATTCGTACCTCCTTATCCATTGGAACCACCGCTTGGCCTGCGACCCCCGCTGTAGGGGAAACTACGGTTAACAATGCAGAATTGGGCATGAGTAAGATTGTTCCTTTGACTCATACCAAGTGCCTAGTGCCGTTGCTAGACTCAAGGTGAAAAAGAGTTGTGACGTGCGTCACAGACAGGAACGAACCAAGTCAAGCGGCAGGATGCCGGGAAAGGATGAGAAGAGTTGGGCGTCACAATGCTAAGCCGGATCCAGTTTGCCTTGACGGTCGGTTTTCACTTCATCTTCGTGCCACTGTCCATCGGCCTGATCATCTTCACCGTGATCATGGAGACCCTGTACGTCCGCACCGGGGATCCCAAGTACAAGACCCTGACCAAGTTCTGGGGCAGACTTTTCACCATCAACTTCCTCCTGGGCGTGGTCACCGGGGTCGCCATGGAGTTCCAGTTCGGCACCAACTGGTCGCGCTACTCGGAGTTCATGGGTGACATCTTCGGTTCGCCGCTGGCCGTGGAGGCCCTCATGGCCTTCTTCCTGGAGTCGACCATGCTGGGCATCTGGATCTTCGGGTGGGAGAAGCTCTCGAAGAAGATGCACCTGCTGGCCGGCTGGCTGATCGCGCTGGGCACCCACCTCTCCGCGGTCTGGATCATCGTCGCCAACGGCTTCATGCAGCATCCCGTGGGCTATGTGCTGCGCAACAACCGCGCGGAGCTGGTGAACTTCTGGGAGGTCCTCTTCAACCCCTACGCCTGGCACACCTACGTCCACACCATCTTCGCCTGCTACAGCGTCGGCGCCTTCTTCGTGCTGGCTGTTGCAGCGTACCACCTGCTCCGTAAGCGCAACGTGGAGATGATGCAGGAAGTCGTCAAGTACGCCACGGTCTTCGCCATCATCGCCACCCTGGGCAACGCCATCACCGGTCACTTCAACGGCAAGAACGTCGCCCTGCGGCAGCCCGTCAAGCTGGCCGCCATGGAGGCGAAGTGGGAGACTCAGACAAACTCCGGGTTCTCCCTGATCGTGGTCCCGGATGAGAAGAACGAGCGCAACTCGATTGAGGCGCTGACCATTCCCGGCCTGACCAGCTGGATGTCCTACGGCAGCATGGACGCCGAGGTCCTGGGTCTGAAGGACGTTCCCGTGAACGAGCGGCCGCCTGTGGCGCTGACCTTCTGGTCGTTCCGCATCATGGTGCTTCTCGGCTTCGTCATGCTGGGCCTGGCCATCGCGGCCTGGTGGCATCGCCGCAAGGGCACCCTCATGGACCGCACGCGCCTCCTGAAGTACCTCATGTGGAGCATTCCGCTGCCGTACATCGCGACCAACCTGGGCTGGATGACCGCCGAGGTGGGGCGGCAGCCGTGGACCGTCTACGGGCTCATCACCACCGCCGATTCGGTCTCGCCGGTTGCGCTCTCTGACGTGATCATCAGCCTCGGCCTCGTGGTGGTCTTCTATGCCATTCTCGTGGGCCTCGACGTATACCTCCTGGTCCGCTACGCCAAGGCCGGCCCCGAGGCTTACGACGAGCGGCAGGTTGCCGTGGCAGACTAACCCACCTGTGTGCAAAGGAGGTATGTACGGATGTCCTACGAGTTGCTGCAGGTGATCTGGTTCGCCCTGTGGGGGCTGCTGTGGGCGATCTACTTCGGCCTCGACGGCTTTGACCTGGGGTCCGGAATGCTGGCCGGCGTCTTCCGGGAGGACGAGGAGCAGCGCCACCTGATCGGGTCGCTGGCCCCGATCTGGGACGGCAACGAGGTGTGGGTGATCACCGCCGGCGGCGTCACCTTCGCTGCCTTCCCCAAGCTCTATGCGACCATGTTCAGCTCGCTCTACCTGCCCCTGTTCATCATCCTGTTCGGCCTGATGTTCCGTGCGGCGGCCATCGAGTTCTACCACCACATGGACTTCGACAAGGGCTGGCAGAGGATCTGGGGCTGGGTCCTGGCCGTCGGCAGCTTCCTGGTGGCCTTCCTGTTCGGCGTGGCCTTCGGGAACATCTTCCAGGGCATGCTGCTGGATGCCCAGGGCTACCACGGCACCATCGTCAGCCTGCTGAACCCGTATGGGCTGCTCACCGGCGTCCTGTTCGTGGTCGCCTTCCTGATGAACGGCGCCTCCTGGCTGGCGCACAAGGCCCCCAACGACGAGCTGCGGGCAAAGGCCGACACGTTTGCCAAGCGCATCTGGCCCGTGGTCCTCGTGGTGGCCGCCGGCTGGCTGGTCTACACCCCGTTCGCCACGAACCTGATGCAGAACTACCTCAAGGTGCCTGTGCTGTTCCTGGTGCCGGCGCTGGCGGTGGTCCTGCTGGTGCTGACCCGGGTGTACATGCAGAAGGGCCAGCACGTGTTCTCGCTGCTGATGGGCTCGCTCACGGTGGGCATCACCGTGATCGCCGGGGTGATCGGCCTCTTCCCGAACATGTTCCCGTCCAAGATCGACCCGGCGTACAGCCTCACGGCGTTCAACTCCTCCAGCAGCCACTACACCTTGCAGTTCATGTTTATTGTGGTGCTCATCTTCCTTCCCTTTGTCCTGCTGTACCAGGTCTGGGCCTACAAGCTGTTCGGCCGGGCCGGTACCGGCAGCGAGGCGGAGCACTACTGATAACCGCCGACCAACCACCAACCACGGCGCAGGGCTCCCGGTCCGGGAGCCCTGCGCCGTCTTCTTTTTCTCAGGAGATACCGAGCTGCTTCATCTGATAGTACAGCGCGCTGCGCGAGATGCCGAGCCGCTTGGCCGCCAGTGAGCGGTTCTGGCCCGCCGCCTGCAGCGCCGCCAGGATCGCGGCCCGCCGGGCCTCCCGCGCCGCGGAGGAGAGGTCGGAGACCGGCGGGGCGGGCGGAGCGCCTACACCGGCGGGCAGGGAAGGCGGAGCGGCCGCGCCGGCGGGCAGGGCGCCCGCAGCGGCGTGGGGTGCGCCTGCGCCGACGTGGGGGTTGCCGGACCCGGCAGGCGGAAGGGCCCCCGCGGGCGATACGGCGGGGTCTGCGGCGCCCGGCGGGAGCGGCGCGGATGCGGGCGGGTCAGGCGCCCGCGCGGCTGACGGGCCGGAGGCGACCGCGCGGGCGGCGGACGTTGCCGCAGCGGATGCGTCGGGGGCGGACGACGCGGGGGACGCCCCGGCCCCCGACCCCTCGGCGCGGCGGATGGCGGGCGGCAGGAACTCCGCCTTGATCATGCCGTCGTCGCTGAGCACCACCAGGCGCTCAATCACGTTGCGCAGCTCCCGGATGTTGCCCGGCCAGGCGTACTCCATGAAGGCTACCATGACGCCGGGCTCGATGCCCTTGATGGACCGCCGGTGGCGGATGGCGAACTCCCGGGCGAACTGGTGGACCATGTCGGCCAGGTCGTCCAGCCGCTCCCGCAGGGGCGGAACCTCCAGGGTGACCACGTCCAGCCGGAAGTAGAGGTCCTCCCGGAAGCGGCCCTGGCGCAGCATCTCCTCAAGGTTGCGGTTGGTGGCGGCGATGATGCGCACGTCGGCCAGGCGGGGCTTCTCGCTGCCGAGCCGGTAGAAGCGCCGGTCCTGAAGCACCCGGAGGAGCTTCACCTGGGTCTCCAGGGGCAGCTCGCCGACCTCGTCCAGGAAGAGCGTGCCGCCCTGGGCGAGCTCCAGCTTCCCGGCCTTGCCCTTCTGGTCTGCGCCGGTGAAGGCGCCGCGCTCGTAACCGAAAAGCTCGCTCTCGAAGAGCGCGGGCGGAATCGCGCCGCAGTTGATCGCCACGAAGGGCTTGTCCCGGCGCTCGCTGGCGTCGTGAATCGCCCGGGCGAAGACCTCCTTGCCCACGCCGCTCTCGCCGCGGATCAGCACGGTCGCGTCGGAAGCGGCCACCCGGCGCGCCATGGCTACGGTGCGCTGGATCGCCTGCCCCCTTCCGCTGATGCGCTGGAAGGGGTCGCCGTTCTCGCGGATGCGCGAGATCTCACCCGCCAGGGCCCGGTACTCCGACGTGGTCCGGTCGAGCTGCTCGTGCAGCTTTACCATGTTGGTGACGTCCTGCTCCACGGCCAGGGCCCCGATGATGCGGTCGCCCAGCCGAATCGGGTGCGCGTTGATGATCACCCACGTGTCGGGGCGGGGCTCGTGCAGCTTCTGATGCACCGAGGCGCCGGTGGCCAGGGCCCGCAGGCTGTACTGCTCCCGGCCGGGGAACAGGTCGGCCAGCGGCCGGCCGGTGGCCTCCTCAGACTTGAAGCCGTAAAGCCGCTCAGCCGCCGGGTTCCAGCCGCTTACCCGCCCCTCCTCGTCCACCATGCAGACGCTCTCCTCCAGGGTGTTCATGAGCGCGGTGAACTGCGCCTGCAGCCGGCGGTGGGCCTCGTGGAGGGACCGGCTGACGTCGGCCCAGCAGAGAATGCCCACCGGCGCTCCGTCCGCACCCGTCACCACCGTGATCCCGCGGCCCGGCTGCAGCATCGCGGCCGCCACCGGCAGGGTGGCGGGCACCACCTGCACCGGCAGCCAGGGGAAGCGCTCCAGCTCCGCCGCAGGGTGGTGGCTCAGATAGTCGGCCAGCTGCTCGCTGGTCGCCGCGCCGGACGGGCGGCCCCGGTGGGTGCGGATTACGATCAGCCCGGGCTCCCGGGGCAGCTCGCCGCTGAAACCCTCCACCTCCAGCAGGGAGAACCTCCGCGACATCAGGTCTGCAACCGTCAGCAGGGAAAGGCCCATGAGTCAGTACCCCCTGTCCGAGTGTCCGAACACCTGGAGCTGTGTCGGAATTCTAACACAGGGCCTGTGCGAGTTTCAATACACTCTAGCTTGTTATTCAAAATACTATCAGATTTTGCGACGCTTTATCGCGTTGGCATGATGATTGCATACAGCATGGGGATCAAACACCGGGGATCCTGCGGAAGTGCGTCAGCTGTGCCCGAGGCCCGGGGGGCGCCCCCCTGGCCGAAGGCTTTTCACCTCGCAGATAAAGAAAGGTGCGAAAAAGGAGAGGAGAGCGATGGTACCCTTCCGGAATCTGCGTCGACTGTCCAGTCTCTTGCTGGCCCTCGCGCTGGTGGTGCTCGCCGGGTGCGGCTCCGCGCCGTCCCAGCAGTCCCCCAGCCCGGCGGGCGGCGGCACCCAGACCCAGCCCAGCGACCAGGCGCCCGCCCCGGCTGAGGGCGACATCGTGATCGGCGCCGTCCTCCCCATCACCGGCGGCAGCGCCAAGATGGGCCAGGACATGCAGAACTCCATCGAGATGGCCTTCGAGGAGATCAACGCGCAGGGCGGCGTCCTCGGCCGGAAGCTGAAGCTGGAGGTGCAGGACGACGCCTGCGACCCGCAGTCCGCAGTGGCGGCGGCCAATAAGATCGTCAGCATGAACGTGGTGGCGGTCATCAGCGGCTACTGCAGCGGCGCCTTCCTGCCCACCGAGGCCATCTACCACAACGCCGGGATGGGCGTCGTCGTGCCCGCGGCCAACGCGGTCAGCCTGACCGAGCAGGGCTACGAGGAGATCAACCTCATCAACGCCACCAACCGGGACCAGGCCCGCACGGCGGCCGATTACATGGTGAACCAGTGGGGCGCCAAGAAGGTCGCCCTCATCCACGACAACTCCGCCTTCGCCCGGGAGCTGGCGGAGCTGACGCGGGAGAACCTCGAGGGCCTGGCCGAGGTGGTCGCCTTTGAGGCCATCACCCCCGGCGAGAAGGACTTCAGCGCCATCCTGACCAGCATCAAGAGCAAGGAGCCCGACGCCATCTACTTCACCGCCTACTACGCCGAGGGCGGCCTGATCATCAAGCAGGCCCGCGGCCTGGGCATCGATGCCAAGATCATGGTGGGCGACGGCGCCAATGACCCGACCCTGGTCGAGATCGCCGGCGCCGAGAACGCTGAGGGCGTGGCCATCACCACCAGCCCGGGCGCCTTCGACTTCACCGGCTCCAGCGACTGGATCCCGCGGTACCGGGAGAAGTACGGCGAGCCCGGCCCCTACAGCGTGCACGCCTATGACGCCGCGTACGTGGTGGCGGAGGCCATCAAGCAGGCCGGCACCACGGACCGGGCGGCCGTGGCCAAGGCGATCCGGAATATCAATATCGAAGGCATCAGCGGCCCGATCTCCTTCACCGAGACCGGCAACCGCAAGGACGGCTACTTCATCGTGCTGGAAGTGAAGGACGGCGAGTTCACGGTGGTGCAGGGCGCCCCCCGGTAAGCGGGACGGCGCGGCGACGGGGCCCACGACGCAAGGCCGTGGGCCCCTGCCAACCCCATGAAAGGGTGCGACTATGTCACAGTTTCTGGAACAGCTTCTCAACGCACTGGTGATCGGCTCTTTCTACGCGCTGGTGGCCCTGGGCTACAGCATGGTCTACGGCATCATCCGCCTGATCAACTTCGCCCACGGCGACCTGTACATGCTCGGCGCCTTCTTCGGCTACAGCGCGCTCCTGCTTCTCGGGCGCATCTCCCTGGGGAGCGGCGTGACGGGGGTCCTCCTCGCGATGCTGATCGCCATGGGCATGACCGGCGGCCTCGGCGTCCTGGTGGAGCGGGTCGCCTACCGGCCGCTGCGGGGAGCCCCGCGCATCATCCCGCTCATCACGGCCCTGGGGATGTCGCTCTTCCTTGAGAACGCGGTCATGGTGTTCAAGCCGTGGGGCGCCAGCTTCCGGGTCTACCCGGTGACGCTGGGCCGCGCCGGCTTTGACCTCTTCGGCGTGCACATCGGCTATGCCCACCTGGCCATCTTCGCCATGGCGCTCTTCCTGATGGTGGGGCTGCACCTCTTCGTGGAGCGGTCCACCTACGGCAAGGCGATGCGGGCGGTGGCCTTTGACCTGGAGGCGGCCCAGCTGATGGGCATCAACGCCAACCGGATGATCTCCCTGGGCTTCTTCCTGGGCTCCATCATGGCGGCGGCCGCCGGTGTGATGGCCGGCCTCTACTACGGCCAGATCAACTTCCTGATGGGCTTCATCGTCGGCCTGAAGGCGTTCACCGCCTCGGTCCTGGGCGGCATCGGCAATCTGCCCGGGGCGATGGTGGGCGGCATGCTGCTGGGGGTGCTGGAGGTCTTCGGCACGAGTTCCGTGGGCGGCCAGTGGAAGGACGTCTTCGCCTTCGGGGCCCTGATACTGATCCTGGTCTTCAAGCCCACCGGCCTGCTGGGCGAGAGGACCGCGGGGAGGATGTAGCCATGAACACGGTAAACGCCCGCAGCGCGGGACCGGACCGGGGCCGCCTGGCGCGGACCGGGGGCGTCGTCCTCCTGCTCGCGGCCGCGGTCGCGCTGCCCTTCGTCTCGTCCAGCCCGTACGTTCTGGACATCGCCATTCAGATGCTGTTTTACATGGCCCTGGCCCTGGGGCTGAACGTGGTGGTGGGCTACGCGGGCCTGCTGGACCTGGGCTACGCGGCCTACTTCGCCGTGGGCGCCTACACCCTGGGCATCCTGACCAAGACCTTCCAGGTCAACTTCTGGCTGGCCCTGCTGGCCGCGGGCGTGTTCGCCATGCTCCTGGGGTCGTTCATCGGCATGACCGTTCTGCGCCTGCGCAGCGACTACCTCACCATGGTCACCCTGGGCTTCGGCGAGATCATTCGCATCACCGCCAACAACCTGAAGATCACCGGCGGCCCCACCGGCATCTTCGGGATCATGGCCCCCAAGGTGTTCGGCCTTTCGCTGGGGCAGCCGCGCAACATCTACTTCGTCATGCTGATCGTGGTGGTGCTGAGCACCATCGCCATGGCGCGGCTGGGCAACTCACGCGTGGGGCGGGCCTGGGCCTGCCTCCGGGAGGATCAGGACGCCGCGGAGGCCATGGGGATCAACACCCTGGGCTACAAGCTGCTGGCGTATCTCACCGGCACCTTCTGGGGCGGGCTCACGGGGGCGTTCTTCGCGGTGAAGATGACGGCCGTTTCGCCCGGCAGCTTCAGCTTCATGCAGTCGGTGACGGTGCTGCTGGCGGTCGTGATGGGCGGCATGGGCAGCGTTCCCGGCGTCGTCCTGGGCGGCGCGCTGGTCATCCTGCTGCCCGAGATGCTCCGGGCGGTCTCCGACTGGCGCTACCTGGTCTTCGGCGCCGCCCTGGTGCTCCTGATGCTCTTCCGGCCGGCGGGGCTCTGGCCCGCCCGGCACGCCGGAAAGGAGGAGGTGTAGCGGATGCCGCTGCTCAGCGTGGAGAACGTTACGCTCACCTTCGGCGGCCTGACGGCCATCCGTGACCTCTCCTTCCAGGTGCACGCCGGCGAGATCGTGGGCCTGATCGGGCCCAACGGCGCGGGCAAGACCTCGATCTTCAACTGCATCACCGGCTTCTACCAGCCGGCGTCCGGCCAGATCGTGTTCGACGGCCGGTCGGTGCTGGGGCTGCGCCCCCACCGCCGGACGGAGCTCGGCATGGCGCGGACCTTCCAGAACCTGCGCCTCTTCCCCAACCTGACGGCGGCCGAGAACGTGATGGCCGGCGCGCACTGCCGGACCCGCGCGGGCCTGTTCACGAGCATGCTCCGCACCCCGGCGCAGCGGCTCGAGGAGCGGCAGGTGCGGGAGATGGCCCTCCACTGGCTGGAGTTCGTGGGGCTGAAGGACCAGGCCAACCGGTTCTCCAAGAACCTGCCCTACGGCGCCCAGCGCCGGCTGGAAATCGCCAGGGCCATGGCCTCGCAGCCGAAGCTCCTTCTGCTGGATGAGCCGGCGGCCGGCCTCAACCCCGCCGAAAAGGAGTCGCTCATGGAGCTGATCTACAAGATCCGCGAGGGCGGGGTCACCCCCCTGCTCATCGAGCACGACATGAGCCTGGTGATGCGCATCTGCTCCAGGCTGGTGGTGCTGGACCATGGCGAGAAGATCGCCGAGGGCGATCCGGAGAGCGTGCGGAACAACCCCCGGGTGATCGAGGCCTACCTCGGCAAAGAGGAGGAGGGGGCGTAGCCATGGCCATGCTGGAACTGAGCGGGATCCACACGTTCTACGGGGCCATCGAGGCCCTGAAGGGGATCAGCCTGAAGGTGGAGGAGGGCGAGGTGGTGGCCCTGCTGGGCAGCAACGGGGCCGGCAAGTCCACCACCCTGCGGACCGTCTCGGGACTTCTGCGTCCCAGGCAGGGGGAGGTCCGGTTCCAGGGGCAGCCCATCGCCGGCCTGCCGCCGGATGAGATCGTGAGGCTGGGCATTGTGCAGGTGCCCGAGGGCCGCCGCATCTTCGGCCCCCTCACCGTGGAGGAGAACCTGGAGATGGGCGCCTTCCTGGCCCGGGGCCAGAAGGCCCGGATTCAGGAGGACATGGCGCGGGTCTACGACATGTTCCCCCGCCTGAAGGAGCGGCGGCGGCAGCTCGCGGGCACCCTCTCGGGCGGCGAGCAGCAGATGCTGGCGGTGGGCCGCGCCCTCATGGCCCGCCCCAGGCTCCTGATGCTGGACGAGCCCTCCATGGGGCTGGCCCCCAACCTGGTCCAGTTCATCATGCAGACCGTCCGGGAGATCAACCAGCAGGGTGTGACGGTGCTGGTGGTGGAGCAGAACGCCCGGTCGGCCCTGCGGCTCGCCACCCGGGCTTACGTGATGGAGACCGGCCGCATCACCCTGGAGGGGCCGGCGGCGGAGCTCGCCCGGAACGAGCAGGTGGTGGCAGCTTACTTGGGAGGAGGACGCTGAGACCAATTGCCGAGCGTGCGCATTCTCGGGGCACGTGACCAGATCGGGATTCTGACCATGGAGGAGGCCATCGATGCGGTGGCTGCCGCACTGATGGAGTTTTCGGCCGGGCGTGCCGACTCGCCCATGCGCACGGCCGTGCCGGTCACCGAGCGGAACGGCACCAGCCTGTTCATGCCCGCCCTGGTGGCGCGGGCCGGGGGGCTGGGGGTGAAGTTCGTCTCGGTCTTTCCCCAGAACAAGACGCTGGGCAAGCCCACCATCTCCGGGGTGCTGGTGCTGGCGGATGTGAAGACCGCCGAGCCCATCGCCCTGCTGGAGGCCTCCTACCTGACCGCCCTGCGCACCGGCGCGGCGACCGGGCTCGCCACCCGGCTGCTGGCGCGGGAGGACGCTCACACGGTCGCGATCATCGGCACCGGCGCGCAGGCCCCGTGGCAGCTCCGGGGGATCATGGCGGTCAGGGAGATCCGGGAGGTGCGGCTCTACAACCGCCACCCCGACAAGGCCTACCGCTGCAGCCAGGAGATTGCGGCGCAGCTCCCGCCGGGGCGGCAGCCCCGCATCGTCGTCTGCCTCACCCCCGAGGACGTGGTGCGCGGGGCGGACATCGTGGTGACCGCCACCAACTCGTTCACGCCGGTCTTCCCGGCGGGCCTGGTGGAGCCCGGCATGCATGTGAACGCGATCGGCTCCTTCCGGCCCACCATGCAGGAGCTGCCGCCCGGCGTGATCAGCCCGGCGGCGAAGGTGGTGGTGGAGTCGCGGGAGGTCGCTTTGGAGGAGAGCGGCGATCTGGTGATTCCCGTGCGGGACGGCCTCTTCCGGCCGGAGGACATCTACGCCGAGCTGGGGGAGATCGCCGCCGGCAAGAAGCCGGGCCGTGCCGCCGACGACGAGGTGACGGTCTTCAAGTCTGTGGGCCTGGCCGTGATGGACGTGGTGGTCGGGCGGGCCATCTACGACCGGGCGGTGGCGATGGGGATCGGGCAGGAAGTGGACCTGGGGCTCTAGCGGGTCTGGCCGTCGGCGTCCCCTCCCCTCTTCGCCGGTACCGCGCTGTTCGCTGTCACATACACACCTGTTCGTCCAATATAAAACTAATAGTTACGTTTCCGGGCCTTTCCCAGGCTGGCACGGTCGTTGCTAGTCCCAGTCAGTGTTGGCTGTTGTTGTTTGTTGCCTCTTTGCTGCGGTGTTTGACGTGAGCAAGATCATGAGGGAGGGGGCAGACCGACTTGTCAACGCTTGCGCGCAAGGCCATTCTCTCCGTGGCGGGCAACCGCTTCATGACCCGCGCCATGACCCGGCACGGGCTCAAGATCGGCGCCGGCCGGTTCGTCGCCGGCGTGACCCTCCACGATGCGGTGGAGGTGACCAGGCGGCTGAACGAGCAGGGCCTCGCGGTCACCCTGGACCTGCTGGGCGAGGGGATCACCAGCCGCGAGGACGCCCGCAAGATGGCCGAGGGCTGCGGTGAGATCCTGCACGCCATCGAGCGGGAGGGGCTCGACGCGAACCTCTCGGTGAAGCCGACCCAGCTCGGTCTCTCCATCGACCCCGAGGTGGCGATGGAGAACATGGTGTACCTGCAGGACATCGCCCGCAGCTCGGGGACCTTCATCCGGCTGGACATGGAGTCCAGCGACCTGGTGGACCCGACTCTCGACGTGGTGAAGCGTCTCTACGCCCGGGCGTCCAACGTGGGCACCGTGATCCAGGCCTACCTGTACCGCAGTCCCAAGGACCTGGAGGAGCTGGCTGAACTGGGGATGAACGTGCGCCTCGTGAAGGGGGCCTACCTGGAACCCCCGAGCGTGGCGTACCCGGCGAAGGCCGACGTGGATGCCGCCTTCAAGCGGCTCATCGCGCAGCATCTCTCCGCCGGCTGCTATACGGCGGTGGCCACTCACGATGACGCCATCATCGCCTTCACCGAGTCCTTCGTGGCGGAGAAGGGCATCCCCCGCAGCCAGTTCGAGTTCCAGATGCTCTACGGCATCCGCCAGGAGCGCCAGCGGGAGCTGGCCCGCGCGGGCTACCGCACCCGGGTCTACGTGCCCTTCGGCGTGGACTGGTACCCCTACTTCGTGCGGCGGCTGGCCGAGCGGCCCGCGAACGTCTGGTTCGTCCTGGCTAACCTGATGAAACCCTAGGAGGTGCTGAGATTGCACAATAAACCGTTCCGCCCCGAGCCCTTCAGCGACTTCAGCAAGCCGGAGGTGGCGGCGGCCTTCGAGCAGGGGCTGGCCACCGTGAAGGAGCAGCTGGGGCAGCGCTATCCGATGATCATCGGCGGAAAGCGCGTGGACACCGGGGAGAGCATCGCGTCCGTCAACCCCTCGCAGCCCGACCAGGTGGTGGGCTACGCGGCCAGGGGCGGGCTCGCCGAGGCGGAGGCGGCGGTGCAGGCCGCCGTGGAGGCCTTCCCGGCCTGGGCTGACACCCCGGCCGAGGTCCGGGCCCGGGTGCTGTTCAAGGCCGCGGCCATCATGCGGCGCCGGCGGCACGAGCTGTCGGCCTGGATGTGCCACGAGGTGGGCAAGAACTGGGCCGAGGCCGACGCCGACACCGCGGAGGCCATCGACTTCCTGGAGTACTACGGCCGGCAGATGCTGCGGCTGGCCGCTCCCCAGCCGCTCACCCCTTATCCCGGCGAGGAGAACCACCTTTACTACCGGCCGCTGGGAGTGGGGGTGGTCCACAGCCCTTTCAACTTTCCGCTGGCCATTCTGACGGGGATGACGGCGGCGGCCATCGTGGCCGGGAACACCGTGGTGGTGAAGCCCTCCACCGAGGCGCCGGTGATCGCCGCGAAGGTCTTTGAGATCCTGGAGGAGGCCGGGCTGCCGCCGGGCGTGGCCAACCTGCTCTTCGCGGACCCGGTCGAGGTGGGCGACTACCTCACCACCCACAAGGAGGTCCGCTTCATCAACTTTACCGGCTCGAAGCAGGTGGGCTGCCACATCTACGAACTGGCGGCGAAGGTGCAGCCGGGGCAGAAGTTCCTGCGGCGGGTCATCGCCGAGATGGGCGGCAAGGACGCCATCATCGTAGACGGCAGCGCAGACCTGGACGAGGCGGCGGCCGGCATCGTGGCATCCGCCTTCGGCTTCAGCGGCCAGAAGTGCTCGGCCTGCTCCCGGGCGGTGGTGACGGCGGACGTGTACGACCAGGTGCTGGAGAAGGTGGTGGCGCGCACCCGAGCCCTGAAGATCGGCCCGGCCACCGAGAAGGCGACCGACGTCGGCCCCGTGACGGCGGAGCGGTACCAGAAGAAGATCCTGGAGTATATCGAGATCGGCAAGTCGGAGGGCCGTCTGGTGCTGGGCGGCAGCGCCCGGCCGGGGGGCTTCTACGTGGAGCCCACCATCTTCGCGGACGTGGCCCCGAACGCCCGCATCGCGCAGGAGGAGATCTTCGGGCCGGTGCTGGCCTTCATCAAGGCCGAGGACTTCGAGGACGCCCTGCGCATCGCCAACGATACCGAGTACGGCCTGACGGGCTCCGTCTATTCCCGGAACCGGGCGAACCTGGAGCGCGCCCGCAAGGCGTTCATGGTCGGGAACCTGTATTTCAACCGGAAGTCCACCGGCGCCATCGTCGGTGTGCACCCCTTCGGCGGCTTCAACATGAGCGGCACCGACTCGAAGGCCGGCGGCCCGGACTACCTGCTGCTCTTCACCCAGGCGCAGGCGGTGTCGGAGAAGCTGTAGGGATCTGTGGACGCGGAAAGGGGCTCCCACATGCGGGAGCCCTTCATGCTTCGACGACTTGGCCCGCGGCCGTGCCGCCGGGTAAGTGCAGGGGCAGCCCCTCCGAGATTTCACCGCTTTCCGGGGAGTTCGGGGCAGAAAGTGCACTTGGCATCCAGGGCAGCATGCACATTGTGCCCGCAACTGGTCCGTCATCGCGTCGACTGAGGGTGCGGCAGGGGCACTCCTCCCGTGATTCCACCGCCTTCCCGGGGAGTTCGGGGCAGAAAATGCACTTGGCATCCAGGGCAGCATGCACGTTGTGCCCGCAACTGGTCCGTCATCGCATCGACTGCGGGTGTGGCAGGGGCGCCCCTCCGTGATTTCACCGCTTTCCGGGGAGTTCGGGGCAGAAAATGCACTTGGCATCCAGGGCAGCATGCACATTCTGCCCGCAACTGGTCCGTCATCGCATCGACTGCGGGTGTGGCAGGGGCGCCCCTCCGTCATTCCACCAGTTTCCCTTGAAGTTCGGGGCAGAAAGTGCACCCTGACTCCCGGTCAGCGTGCACATTCTGCCCGGAACCAACTGAACACGCGCGAACCGGCTCCCGCGCAGGGGAGCCGGTTCTTGCTCGTACGGGCGGACCGTCAGGCCGCCGTCACCACGGTTCGGCGCAGCCGCCAGGCCGCCAACCCGAGGCCGATCGTAGCCGTGAGGGCCAGCACCCCCAGGTCAGGGAGCACGGCGGCAAGCGGCTGGCCCTTCATCGTTACCTGCTGGAGCGCGTGGGTCATGTAGTAGCTGGGCATGAAGCGCATCACGGTCTGGACGATCTCCGGCGCGTGGTCCAGGGGCATCATCGCGTTGCCCAGGAAGGTGAGCCCCATGGAGGCGATGATCGCGATGGGCATGGCTGTCTCGCCGCTTCGGGCGAAGGCTGCGATGGCCAGGCCGATGCCGATGCCGGCCGTGCTGCTGAGCAGCAGAATGGCCACGGTGCCGGGCAGGTTGTTGGGCAACTGGATCTTGAAGAAGGCGATTCCGACGCACCAGATCACGGAGAGCTGCAGGATGGCGAGGAGGTGGTTGCCCAGCACGGTGCCCACCAGCCAGGCGCCCATGGTCAGCGGCGTGCTGAACATATGGCGCAGGGTTCCCGCCCGCTGCTGGTAGGAGACGGCGGTGCCGATGGCCAGCACCCCGGCGTTCAGGGTCATGTAGACCAGGAGGCCCGGCATCATAAAGTCGAAGAGTCCCAGCTGCTCGGTGGAATCCAGCCGCTGGTCGCGCACGGCGATGGATGGCTCCTTCTGGAAGGTCTCCAGGCCCTGGATCAGGTACTGCAACCCGCCCTGCGCGGCGGCGGATGCGGTGGAGGTCGGGTCCCAGTGGACGATGACCTCCGCGGGGCCGGAGCCGACGGCCACCTGCTCGCTCAGCCCCGCCGGCAGGACCAGCACGGCCCGGACCTTCCCGGCGTCCAGCCGCCTGATCAGCTCCGCCTCCTCGCCGGCTTCCACCTCGAAGTAGCCCGACTCTTGCAGGCCTGTCCGGATGAGCTGGGCCACGGGGCCGCCGTCCCGGTCCACCAGGCCCACCGTCACGGCGGTGACGGTGTCGGAACCGGCGTTGGTGGCCCCGAAGAAGAGCAGCATCAGGACGGGCATGATGAGGTTGAAGAAGAACGCGCTCTTGTTGCGCATCTGCTGCCGGACGTTCAGCATCAGCACCTGCCAGAGCTGGTTGGCCATCCGCATCAGTCACGCAGCCTCCTTCCCGTGAGGGCCATGAACACGTCATCCATCGTCGCGGAGCGGGTTCGCAGGTCGGAGAGCGGCAGGCTGCGCTCCTGGGCGTAGCGGGCCAGGGCCATCAGGGTGGCCGGAGGGTTGGCGGTGTGCAGCAGCACCCGCCCGTCCTCCGAGCGCACGCCGGTCACCGCGGACAGCCGGGCCAGTTCGGCCAGGTCCACCCGGGCGCCGCCCGGGTCCAGCTCCACGGCGGCCTCGGGCCCGTATGCCCTGGTGAGCTCCCGGGGCGTCCCCTCGGCCAGGATGCGCCCGTGGTCCATCACCGCCACCCGGTCGCAGAGCCGCTCGGCCTCCTCCATGTAGTGGGTGGTCAGGAGGATGGCGCGCCCTTCCTCTTTCAGGTCGAGGATCACGTCCCAGAGGGCGTGGCGCGCCTGCGGGTCCAGGCCCGTGGTCGGCTCGTCCAGGAAGAGCACCTTCGGCCGTCCGATGAGGGCCACGGCCAGGGCCAGCCGCTGCCGCTGGCCCCCGGAGAGGTGCGAGAACCGGGTGCGGGCCTTCTCCTCCAGGCTGAACTGCCGCAGCAGGTCCCCCACGGGCATCGGGTCCTCATAGAAGCTGGCGTAGAGCGTGAGGATTTCCAGCACGGTGGCGTACTCCGGCAAACGGGCCGCCTGCAGCGCAATCCCGATGCGGGGCCTGAGCGCGCGGCCCTGCCGGTGCACGTCGAGGCCGCAGATGATGCTCTGTCCGGCGTCGGGGCGGCGCAGCCCCTCCATCATCTCGACGGCGGTGGTCTTGCCGGCGCCGTTGGGCCCCAGCAGGCCGACGATCTCGCCGGAGCGGACCTGCAGGCTGAACCCGTCGACGGCCAGCTTGTCGCCGTAGCGCTTCACCAGCCCCCTGGCCTCGATCAGCACGGCGGGTGCGGCTGCTCTGGCACTCCGCACCTCCGCTTCGGTCAACGATGCTGCCATGCGCTCCTCCCCCTTCCGTACCGAAATCATACCGAAGCCGTGGACTTCTTCACCATCGCCGGGGTGGGCGTTTTGCATGGCTCCAGTCAGGCGAAGGGCCGCATCACCCGTTTGGGCGATGCGGCCTTCCCTAAAGTCGGAGCCAGCCCCGCGCCAGCGCCTTCGTGACCGCCTCCGTGCGGTCGCGGGCTCCGAGTTTCTGAAACAGGTTGGAGATGTGCGTCTTCACCGTGTTCTCGCTGATGAAGAGCGCCGCGGCGATCTCCTTGTTGGCGGCGCCCGAGGCGATAAGCCGCAGGATTTCGGTCTCCCGTTCGGTCAGCCCCTCCGCGCCTTCCTGCCGGGCGGGCCCCCCCTGGCTGATCACCTGCACCAGCTTGGCGGCGATCTCCGGCGACAGCAGGGACTGACCCCGTGCCACGGTCTCGATCCCCTCCAGGAGCTGCTGCGGCGGGGCGTCCTTCAGCAGATAGCCCTTCGCCCCGGCCTGGATGCCGCCCCAGATGAGCTCGTCGTCGTCGTAGGTGGTGAGCACCAGCACCTCGACGTCCGGGAACCTGGCCCGGATCTGCCGGGTGGCTTCCACGCCGTTCATCACCGGCATCTGCATGTCCATCAGCACCACGTCGGGCTTCGTGGCCTCCACCACGTCCAGGGCCTCCTGCCCGTTGCCGGCCTCGCCCACCACCTCGAGGCCCGGCGCCTGGCGGAGCAGGGCGACCAAACCGGCCCGCACGACGCGGTGGTCGTCGACCACCACCACTCTGACGGCCATCTCACCTCTCCTTTCGCAAGGGAACTCGGGCCACGATGCGGCAGCCGCCGCCCGGGCGGGCGTCTACCTCCAGGCCGCCGCCCACCTGGCGCGCCCGGTCGGCCATCATCCCCAGGCCGTAGCCCCCGCCGGCCGCGGGCTTCGGCGGGCTGGCCGGGTCGAAGCCGACGCCGTCGTCGGCCACGGTCAGCACGGCCATGCCATCGCGGATGGTCAGGCCGACGTCGAGCCGGGTGGCGCGGGCGTACTTCACGGCGTTGTGAATCGCCTCCTGCGCGATGCGCAGCAGGGCGACCTCCACCGGCGGCTCCAGCGCCGCGGCGTCGCCGTCCATGTGGAACCGCCCGATCAGGCCGAACTGCCCTTCCAGCGCCGCCACCTCAGCGGCCAAGGCCCCGGCCAGCCCCCGGTCCTCCAGCGGGCGGGGCCGCAGGTTCCAGACGGAGCGCCGCGCCTCCTGCAGCGACTCCTGGGCCAGGGCCAGGGCGGCCTCCCGGTGGAAGCGGGCGGTCTCGGGGTCGGCCGCGGCCTCCATCGCCCGCAGCTGCATGATGATCCCCATGAACCCCTGTGCCAGGGTGTCGTGAATCTCGCGGGCCATGCGGTTGCGCTCCTCGGCCACCGCCAGGCCCCGCAGCCGCCGCTCCGCCTCCAGCAGGCGGGCGTTCTCCAGGGCGACGGCCACCTGCCCGGCGATGGTCTGCACGGTGAAGCGGTCCTCCTCGTCGAAGGGCGCCGGGTCGAAGCTCTGAACCACCATCAGGCCCAGGGTGCGGTCGGCCACGCGGATGGGGATGGCCATTTCGGCCAGGGGTGCCGTTCCGGGGAGGAGCGGGGTGGGCGCTGCGCCCCCGGGCTGTGCGCTCCCGTGTCCTTCGTCGGCCAGGGCGCGCGCCAGCGGTGAGGGGCTTGGACCGGCCAGCGGGAAGGCGCGCCCCAGCGGGACCTCCTCCCGGCCGCGCGCCGCGCACGCCGCGAGCACCAGGTAATCGCCGTGCTGCAGCAGCACGGCGACCACGTCGTAGCCGAAGGTGCCCCGCATGACGCGCGTGACGAAGTGGAGCAGCACATCGGACTCCAGCACGGCCGCCACCTGCTGTCCCACCTGGCCCACGGCCCGCAGCTGGTCGGCCTTGCGGGCCAGGGCGGCGGTGCGCGCTGCCACCTGCTCCTCCAGGTTCCGGGTGACCGTGTCCAGCTGCTCCGCCAGGTCGGTCATGGTGCGGGCCAGCAGGAACCAGTCCGTCCCCGGTTCCACCACCGCCCGGGCCCTGAGGTCGCCGCTGCGCAGCCGGCGGGCCAGGGCCAGTACCTCGCCCAGCGGCCGCGTGACCCAGTGCGCCACAAGGTAGAGGAGAAGGGCGAGGGCGGGCGCCGCCCAGAGCAGCGTGCGGGGGGCCAGGCCAAGGAAGGGGAGGAGGACCACAGGCCCGAGGCCAACGGCCAGCAGTAGCAGGAAGAGTCTGTGCTGCGGCGCCAGGCGGTGCATTCGCTCAATCACCCCGATTTGGATGGTTCTAAACGGACTCGGGTGATCCCTGCTGCGCTTGACTTAACCTGACACATCTGATTATCTGGGCATTGGAACACGTTATGTTCGTGTGTACATAACGGAGATTGGGGGAGACACGCCATGTCATTGCGCTTCCGCAAGGTCCGCATTCTCGTTCCGATCCTGGTTCTGCTGATGCTGGCCCTGCCGCTGCTTGCCGCATGCGGTGGCTCGCAGCCCGCCGGCAACACCGACGCGCAGCCCCAGTCTGGCAGCCCGGCTGCCCAGGCGCCTGTGCAGCAGGAGGAGCCGGCGCCCGCGGCTGAGCCCGAGCCGGAACCCGAACCCGAACCTGCACAGCCCGCGACCCGCACCATCACGGACCAGGCGGGGCGCACGGTCACGCTTTCGGCCGAGGTGGACCGGGTCGTCACCACGTGGCGTCCGGGCACCTTGCTGGTGATCTCGGCCGGCGGCCGGGACAAGATCGTCGGCGTGGACAGCTCCTCGCAGCGGTCCGAGTTCCTGACCGCCGTCTTCCCCGGGATCCTCGACCTGCCCGGCGTGGGCAACAAGAAGGGGCTCAACGTCGAGCAGATCGTCGCCGTGAAGCCTGACGTGGTCTTCATCTGGCACGGGGCCGACACCGAGCCGGTCATCCAGCAGCTGGAGTCCCAGGGCATCCCGGCCTTCGTCCTGATCCCCGAGAGCCTCGACCAGATGAAGGAGGCCGTGAGCCTGATCGGCGAGATCCTGGGGACCGAGGAGCAGGCCCAGAAGATGATCCAGTACTACGACGACACCCTGGCCATGCTGGCGGAGAAGGTGGGGTCGATCCCCGAGGCGGAGAAGCTGCGGGTCTACATGGTCGGCTCCAGCGGCGTCTTCTCCACGGTGCCGGGCACCATGTACCAGCACTTCATCATTGAGTCGGCCGGCGGCATCAACGTCGGCGCGGAACTGCAGGGCGGCTTCTCGGACGTCTCCGCCGAGCAGGTGGTCGCATGGAACCCGGACGTCATCGTCGCGGTGCAGTACTGCGACTGCACGGTGGACGAAATCCTGAGCAACCCGCAGCTGCAGACCGTGAAGGCGGTGCAGGACGGCCGGGTCTACATGTTCCCCCACAGCATGGATCCGTGGGATTACCCCGAGCCCCGCTCGATTCTGGGCATGCTCTGGCTGGCCCACACGCTCTACCCCGAGCAGATGGCGGATGTGGACCTGCTGGCGGAGGTGGACGAGTTCCATGCGACCTTCTTCGGCAAGAGCTTCACGGAGCTTGGCGGCACGTTGGATGACTAGGTCAGATGCACGGCCCGCCCGCAGGTGGCGGGCCCTCCTCCTATCTGGGCTGTTCACCGCCCTGGTGGTTCTGCTCTCCTTCGGCATGGGCCGCTACCCGATCGCCCCGGGCGAGGTGATGCGGATTCTGTGGCAGATCGTCTCTGGCCAGTTTGACGTCGCCACGGCCAGCGAGGCGGCGCGGGTGCTCTACTACATCCGCCTGCCGCGCATCATCCTGGCCGCCTTGACGGGGGTGGCCCTCGCCGGGGCGGGCACGCTCTTTCAGGGCATGTTCCGCAACCCGCTGGTCTCGCCCGACGTGTTGGGGGTCTCGTCCGGCGCGGCCTTGGGGGCGGCCATCGGCATCCTGATGCCGATGGGCGGCACGATTCAGCTCTGGGCCTTCGCCTCCGGCGTGGCGGCGGTGGCCCTGACCTACGGCATCGCCCGGGCCACCCGGGGCCAGTCGGTGGTGATGCTGGTGCTGGCCGGCATGGTGGTCTCGGCCTTCTTCAGCGCGGCGCTCTCGTTCCTGAAGTACGTGGCCGACCCCTACGAGCAGCTGCCCACCATCGTCTTCTGGCTGATGGGCGGCTTCCACAGGGCATCGTGGCAGGCGGTGGGCAGCCTGCTCCTCACGGTGATCCCCGGCGCCGTTCTGCTCCTGCTCACCTCCTGGAAGCTGAACATCCTCTCGCTGGGCGACGAGGAGGCGCTCTCGCTGGGGGTGAACGTGCGGGTGCTGCGCCCCCTGCTGATCGCCGCCGCCACCCTCATGGTGGCCGGAGCGGTCAGCGTGACGGGCACCATTTCCTGGGTGGGCCTGGTGGTGCCCCACATCGCCCGCATGCTGGCGGGCGCGGACCACGACCGGTCGATGCCGGTGGCGATGCTCTTCGGCGCCGGCTTCATGCTGCTGATGGACGACCTGGCCCGCTCGCTGACCACCGCGGAGATCCCCGTGGGCATTCTCACCTCGGCCATCGGGGCGCCGTTCTTCGGCTACCTCCTGATCACCGGCAGAAGGGAGGCGTGGCGGTAGGCGATGGCGATTACAGCAGAATCGGTCCGCTTCGGCTACAGAGGGACCGAGGTGATCCGCGGCGCCAGCTTCGCCGTGCCCGAGGGGGCCATCACCTGCCTGCTGGGCCGCAACGGCTCGGGCAAGACCACCCTGATCCGGCTGGTGAACGGCATCCTGCGGCCGCAGTCGGGGTCCATCCGGATCGGCGACCTGGACGTGCTGCAGAGCCCCCGGCCGGCCGTGGCCCGGCAGGTCGCCTTCGTGCCGCAGGAGCACCAAGGGGTCTTTCCTTACGGTGTCGAAGAGTTGGTGGTGATGGGGCGCAACCCCCACCTGGGGCTGATCGCGCGGCCGGGCGCGGCGGACCGCGAGGCGGCCCGCGCGGCCATGGAGACCGTGGGCATCGCCCACCTGGCCGAACGGGACTACATGGAGATCAGCGGCGGTGAGCGGCAGCTGGTGCTCATCGCGCGGGCCCTCACGCAGGAGACCCCCTACCTGCTGATGGACGAGCCCACGTCGCACCTGGACTTCACCAACCAGCACGCGATCATGTCGATCGTGCGGCGCATTACACGGGAGCGGGGCGTGGGGGTGCTGGTGGCCATGCACGATCCGAACCTGGCCCTCGCGTTCGCCGACCGGGTGATCATGCTGCGGGAGGGCCGGGTGTTCCGGGCGGGCCCCGCAGCCGAGGTCATGACGCCGGAAAACCTGCAGACGCTGTATGAGATGCCGATCGATGTGGTGGGCCTGCCTGACGGGCGCCGCCTCATCCTGACGGAAGAGAGGTAGGACGCAATGCTCTTGGAGCGGGTGCTGGAAGCGGCTGCGCCGGGCCTGAGCCGCCGGCGGGTACAGGCCGCACGCATGGGCGCGAGGATCGTGGGTGTTGTGCTGGATGACGGGCGGTTCGGCGCCGGCTACCACCTGCCGGGTGAGCGGCCGCCGGGGAGCGTGTCTGAAGCCGACCTGGCGGGCGAGCTGCGGATGCTGACGGGTCAGCCGGCGCTGGAGGTCGCCCGGCGCTGCATGCAGGGGGAGACCACTTTCCACCGGGCCCTGGGCGTGGCCCTGTGCAACGCGGTGGCCGAGCCCGACCCGGCCCGGCTCCTGGTGGACCCCGACGCCGCCGCGGCGGTGCCTGCCCGCCCGACCGACACGGTGGGGTTCGTGGGCTACGTGGGCACGGTGGTCCGGCGCGTGCAGGCCGAGGCGGCGCGGACGATCATCTTCGACCGGTCGCAGGAGGACGAGGAGGACGTCTACCCTGAGGAGCGGCAGCCGGAACTGCTGCCCGTGTGCGACCTGGTCTTCATCACCGGCTCGGCCCTGATCAACCTCACGCTGGAGCGGCTGCTCACGTACTGCACCCGGGCCCGGGAGGTCGTGCTGCTCGGGCCGAGCACGCCGCTTTACCCCGAGGCCTTCGTGGGCTCGGGCGTGACGGTGCTGGCCGGCTTCCGCTGGCAGATCGCGGATCCGGAGGAGGCCCTGGAGCAGATTGCCGCGGGGGCGCACTTCAGGCACCTGAAGGGGCGCACGAGCGTGACGCTGCGGGTGGAGTAGTAGGAGGTTTTGCCCATGACGCTGCTGGAACGGCTGTACGAGGCCGCGGCCCCGCGCATCGCGGGCAAGCGGGTGCAGGAGGTTCGGATCGGTCATTACCTGGTCGGTGTGCTGCTGGACAGCGGTGAGCTCGGCGTCGCTTACGCCCTGCCGGGGGAGCGGCGGGCGCCGGAGCCGGTCTTTCCGGATCCCGCGCAGTTCGCCGGGATGGACGCCGTGGAGATGCTGGCCGGGCTGACGCAGGAGGACCTGGTGGCGCGCTCGCTGGGCATGGCCGTCTGCAACGCGGTGGCGCAGCCCGACCCGGCGCACAGCCTGGAGGACCCCGATGCGCTGACGACGGTGCAGGTTCGCCCCACCGACACCGTGGGGCTCATCGGCTTCATCCGCTCGATCCACCGCCGGATCGTGGACCGGGTGGAGCGCATCATCATCTTCGACCGGTCGCTGGACGGCGAGCCCGGCATCAGCCCGGAGGAACAGCAGCCCGAACTGCTGCCCCTGTGCGACGTGGTCTTCGTGACGGGATCGGCGGTGACCAACGGCACCCTGGACACGCTGCTCTCCTGGTGCACGAAGGCCCGGGACATCGTGATCATCGGCCCCAGCACGCCGCTCTACCCCGAGGCCTTTGCCGGAACGGGGGTCACGGTGCTCGCCGGCGCCACCTGGCCGCCGGAGCATCATCAGGAGGCGCTCGCGGGCATCGGCGAGGGGAAGCGGTTTCACGAGTTGAACGAGCTGACCCACCAGTGGGCCCTGCGGGTGGGGTGAGGAGAGAATGAGACGGTCCCGCCGTGGTGGCGGGACCGCCTTGCTTATTGGGGTGCCGTTGTCGGTGGTACTTAGGCCATCGCTCGGGTGGGAACCGCAGGTTTTTCAATTTGGCCTCGAACCCGAAGCGAAAAAGTGCCGGTTCCCAGCCCCGGCCCCGCTACTTCACCGCCGTGATCGGCGGATCCAGCTCCGCGGGGGCTTCCAGGGCGACGGCGACCATCACCAACGGCCGGAGGAACGCATCGACACCGGCCAGGTCTGCCGGGCGGCTGTCGGGGGGAACGGCCTCGAAGGCGCGCCGGGCTGCCCGCCCTCCGGAATGGGTGGGGACGGCGTCCGCAAAGCCCACCTCGCGCATCCATCTAAGCCAGGTTCGGCAGCCGGGGTGCGTCAGCGACCAGCAGACGGCCTCGGTGAGAGCCGCCCGGGCCCGCTGCAGCCCTCGGGTCGTGAGGGCATCGAAACGGATTTCGCCGCCTCCGGTGAGGAGTTGGGCGAGCTGGTCTCGCGAGAGCCGAAACTGCAGGCGACAGTAGTTGGCCTGCTCCTTCTCGGTCAACCGCTGGATGATGAGGATCTGCGTGACACCGGGTTCGCTCTCCCACGCATCCAGTTCGTACTCGTTTCCCCCGCGGTAGCGGGCGAGCCCTTCGTAATGAAGGCGCAGCCTTCCGCCCGGCTTCAACACCCGGTGCAGCTCCCGCAGGGTCTGTCTGGGTTCGGGCGTCTGTTCCACCGCGCTGGCGGCCAGAATGCCGTCGAAGCTGTTGTCCGGAAACGGCAGCGGCCGGCCCGCCGGCACGTGGATGCAACGGAAATTGCTGACCCCCAGCCTGTGGGCGTTCGCCTCGCAGACGGCCACTCGCCTGGGCGAGGCGTCAACTCCCGTCACGTGCCGGGCGAAAGGCGCGACGAGCAGCGAGGGCCAGCCATCGCCCGGGCCGAAGTCGAGCAGGTCGCCGCCGCCAGCAGTGCAGAGGAAGTCGAGGATGTACCCCCGGTCCTGCCAGTGGGCGGGATTCGCCGCGTCAAAGGGAAGGTGAACGACGGGGAGGCTGAACATCGCCTGAGACTCCTGGTGCTGGAACAGGCCTTCGTCTGAAGTGACGGCCCGGGGTCTCAGCTCTTCAAGGATGTACCGCAGTACGTCGAATGATGTTCACCCCTTCATGGTTTCCTGAGCGGTGCTTCCGCGAGTGGGTGAAGATCGCCTGCCAGATGTTCTGGGACTCTTTGTTTCAACAGAAACTTGGTCTGTCCTGACCTTGGAGACGCTCAGGGCGATGTGGAGCCGGCACGCTCCAGATCAAGCCTGGCGAGCAGCCCTTGTGTGCCCCGGCCGTGGTGAAGAAGTGAGCCACCTGTCTTTCCCGCCTGGCTCATCCGGTCACCATTCACGCTTCAACTAACCGGCAGGACTGCGCGCGGGCCCCCTCGCGCGCCCTTATTGGGGGCCGTGGGGGCCTTTTTCCCACAGATTTCGGGCGTCCTTGCCGCGCAGTGGGGTTCCTGGGTGACCCGAATGGTGAGCAAGTGAGCCACCCGATTCTTCATCCTGGCTCATCCGCTCACCCCGAACACATTAACTGCGGGAAGGCGGCTCCACGCCTTGTGTAAGCCGGTCTCCGGAAACGACCAGACCAGGGTGCGCTCGCACCCTGGTCCGGTGTTCTAAGAAAGACTCAACTCCGGGCCCAGCCAGCGGAAGCCTTCCATCTCCCACACCTGAAACTCCGGCGTGTGCAGCGGCGGCAGGGTCTCCAGCCGGTGCCGGAAGGGCTCGACGGCCCCGCAGGCCTCCAGGAACGGGCGATACACCCGGGCCATCGCCGGCTCGGCGTCCACCAGGCAGCGGATGCCCAGGCCCAGCGCCCGGAGGGCAGCTTCCGCCGAGAGGTTCAGCTGCTGGGCGATCACCGGCGCCCAGTTGAGCAGGAAGTGGAGGAACGCGCTAAGAGGAGGCGGGTGATCGGGATTCAGCAGGCTGCCGTGCCAGCGCTCCGCCCACGTCTCGACCAGCGTCAGGGCTGCGCGGCGCTCAGGGAGCGGCAGCGCGGCGAGGCAGTTCCCGAAGCCGGGGGTGAAGCGCGTTCCCTGGCGCCAGTGGAGCGGATGGGTGCCCGGGGTCAGCGAAGACCGCCCCCAGTACGAGGAGACGATCCTCCGGCCCGAGCCCCATCGGATCGGTTCGCCCACGGCGGGCATGGGCAGCAGCCAGACCGGGTCGGGCATGCGGCCGGGCCGGTAGAAGCCCTCGGCCAGCAGGAGCTGAATCACGTCGGCCTCCGCGATGCCCTGGTACGGGTCGGTCGCAATCGCAGTCGCCACGATCCGGGCGGCAGCCTGGTCGGCCGGCAGCGGCTCCAGCAGGCTGCGGGCGGCCCGGCGGCGCAGCTGCACGTGCAGCCGGAGGGGCTCGGCCTCCGCCACGGTGATGATCAGCTCGTCGCCGACCTCGGGCTCCAGCAGGGCGAAGACGGGGTCGGCGGATTCGTGGACGCCGGGGGCAGGGACGGCCACTCCCCCGACCTCCGCCTCAAACGGCGGGCGGCAGCCGATGAGGGCCAGCGCCAGGAACCAGTCGCCGGAGGGGCTGAGCCGCCGCGACTGCCACTCGGGCCAGGTGATGACGTGGCGGAAGGCGGCGCCGCTCAGGAGGTCGTCCCGGCGGGCGACGCAGCGGCCGGCCAGCACGAGGTAGCCCGCGGGCAGGCGCGCGGCCGCCTCCCGCACCGCCTGGGCGGCGGTCTCCCAGGGCAGGGCCGCGGCGGTGGGGCAGGCGGCCACGAGCTCGTCCAGTGCGATGCTCTCCGCGCGCTCCGCCACCAGGGCGGCGATCTCGTCGGCGATCCGGTCCCGCGGGGGAATGCGCTTTCCGGGCAGGGGCTCCTCCCGGTAGACCGGCGCGCGCTCGCCCCTGGCCAGCTCCGCAGCGCCGACGCTGACGGCGCGGTAGTAGCGGGCCAGCACCTGCTCGGCCGTCTCCTCCACCAGCTGGTGCACGTTGAAGGTGCGGCCCCAGCGCGCCACCGGGGCGATCTCGTAGCGGCGGGTGCGGTTCAGCTCCGGCGCCAGCGGCAGCGGCCCGAGCACCCGGAGGAGGGCGTCGGGCACCTCCGCCTCCTCAGGCCGGACCGGGATGTCGGCCGGGTCGGTCTCCGTGAACAGGAACCGGCGGGGGTCAAGCAGGGGCTCCAGCGTCGCCGCCGACAGCAGGCCAGCTGCCCCCGTCGGCAGATGCCCCGCGGACCCCGCCCGGTCAGCCAGATGGGCCCGCACGCCCGCCAGCAGCTCGTCCCGCTCCCGCCCCAGCACCTGAAACCACAGGAAGGGGTTGGCGGCAAAGGCGCGCGCCGCCCGCACGGCCAGGACCCGCTGGTGCCGGCAGCCCGCGCCCTGGTTGCAGGTGCAGCGGTGGCTCAGCCCGCGGCCCGCGGGCAGAAGGCTGGCGCCGGCCTTGTTGAACAGCGACTCCAGGTCGGGGCCCACCGTGCCGCTCAGCAGCCGACGGGCCGCCTCGGGATCACGGGCGATGGCCGCCTCGATGCGGCGCCACTCCCGCTGCCCGAAGGGCCGGATCTTCAACGTCGCGGTGGCGATGGCCCCCGTTGTGCCCACGCTCACCTCGGCCTCGATCCTGCCCCGCGCGAAGGTGAGCCGGGCATCGCCCCGCTCGGCGCTCTTCCGCTGGCCAGGGGTCATCGGCACAAGCAGCAGTTCCTCCTGCAGGTAGGCGAGCCAGCGCTCGCTCAGCCATTCCGCCACGGCCTACGCCTCCCGTTCCAGCGTGATCAGGGCCCGCAGCTCCTCGGTGGAGAGCTGGCCCAGCCAGGATTCGCCGCTGCCGATCACCTGGCCCGCCAGGGCCCGCTTCTCGGCCAGCAGCCGGTCGATGCGCTCCTCCAGCGTGCCGGCGGTGACCAGCCGGTGCACCAGCACCCGCCGGGTCTGGCCGATGCGGTAGGCCCGGTCGGTGGCCTGGTCCTCGACCGCGGGGTTCCACCAGCGGTCCACGTGGAAGACGTGGGTGGCGGCGGTGAGGTTGAGCCCGAGGCCGCCGGCCTTCAGGGACAGGATGAAGAGCGGCGCCTCGCCGCCCTGGAACTGGGCGATGAGCCGCTCCCGCTCGGGTTGCGGCGTTCCGCCGTGCAGGAAGAGCGCCGCGCAGCCCAGCGTCTCGGCCAGGTAGGCCTGCAGCCGGGCGCCGAAGCGGGCGAACTGGGTGAAGAGCAGGGCCTGCTCGCCGGCCGCCAGCACCTCCCGGAGGAGTTCCACCAGCCGGTCGATCTTGCCGCTCCGGCCCGCCAGGGGGCCGTCGCCGGTGACGGCCGCGGGGTGGTTGCAGACCTGCTTCAGTCGGGTGAGGCCCGCGAGGATGGCGCCGCGCCGCTGGATGCCCTCGGACCGGGCGACCCGCTCCAGGGTCTCCTGCACGATGGCCTCGTAGAGCGCCGCCTGCTCCACCGACAGGGTGACCAGTTCGGTGTTCTCCAGCTTCTCGGGCAGGTCCAGCGCGATGGCGGGATCGTTCTTGTGCCGGCGCAGGATGAAGGGCCCCACCTGCCGGCGCAGCTGCGCGGCCGCCTCGTCATCGTCGAACCGCTGGATGGGTATCGCGTAGCGCCGCTGGAACTCCTCCCGGCTGCCCAGGAGGCCGGGGTTGAGGAACTGGAAGAGGGACCAGAGGTCGCCCAGGTGGTTCTCGATGGGCGTGCCGGTGAGGGCGATGCGGTATCCGCCGGTGAGCCGGCGCAGGGCCCGGGCGTGCAGGGTGTCCGGGTTCTTCAGGTTCTGTGCCTCGTCGGCGACGATGCCGTTCCACGTCACCTTACCCAGCAGTTCCGCATCGCGGGCGATCAGCGAGTAGGTGGTGAGCACCACATCGTGCGCCGCCGCCTCACGGGCGAAATCCGACTCGCCCAGCCGGTTCGCCCCGTGGTGAACCAGCACCCGCAGGCCCGGGGCGAAGCGGGCCAGCTCCCGCCGCCAGTTGCCCAGCACCGAGACGGGGCAGATGAGAAGCGTGGGCCCGGCCGCCAGCCCGTTCTCCCGCTCGTGCAGGAGCAGCGCGATGAGCTGAACCGTCTTACCCAGCCCCATGTCGTCGGCCAGGCAGGCGCCCAGGCCGTAGCGGCGCAGGAACGCGAGCCACGCCAGCCCCCGCTCCTGGTAGGGCCGCAGCGTGCCGGTGAAGCCCCGGGGGGTTGGCACCGGCTCCACCCGTGCGGGCTCCTCCAGCCGCTCCAGCAGCTCGGCGATCCAGCCGGTGGCCGTCGTCTCATCCACCTCCGGGGCCAGGCGCAGGGCGGTGCCCAGCTCCATCTGCTTCTCGTGCTGCTCGATGCGCTTCAGGACCGCAGCCAGCGTGCGCGCATCCACCCGCACCCACTGCCCGTGCATCTGCACCAGCGGCCGCTTCTGCTGGGCCAGGTGGCGCAGTTCGTCCAGGGTGAGCCCGGTGTCGCCCAGAGCCACGTCCCACCGCACGTCGACGATCTGGTGCAGGCCGAACAGCGAGGGGCCATCGCCGGCGGGGCTGAGGCGCATGCCGACCCGCAAGGAGGCCGGCTTCACCAGGGCGGCCGGCAGCAGCACGGGGTGGCCGGCCTGCTGCAGCAGCAGCGCGCCCTCCTGGATGAGCGCCATCACATCGTCCGCGGTGATGGCGACGCGGGAGGGGGCAGGATCCTCCAGCAGCGGCGCGAGCGGCGGGAAGAGGCGCGCCATCGCCGGCAGGTCGGCCAGCAGCCGCTGCTCGGCGTTGCGGTAGCGCTGTCCGCCGATCTCCACCTCGCCCCCCAGGCTGGCCCAGACCCCATCGGCCGTGATGGGCAGCGCCCCTTCTTCGGGCGCGTGCAGCGTGAGCTCCAGCTCCCAGTCGCCGCCGGTCTCGGGGCCGGGCAGATTCAGGCGCAGCCCCGTGCGCAGGCTGGCGTGGCCCAGCACGCCGGTGGCGGGCGCGGTCCAGCGGTCCAGGGCGGCAAGGAGCGCCTGCTCGCCCGGGAGGCCCGGGGGCAGGTCGCGGGGCGCGTCGCCGGCCAGGGCCGCCAGCCAGTGGCGCAGGGCGGTGTCCTGCAGCGACTCGGCCTCCGGCAGGGGCACGTCTTCCAGGAGGAGCCGGATCACGCCGGCCGCGGCGGTGCGCATGAACTGGTGCACCAGCGCATCGGCAGCCGGCAGCGGGTAGGCCCTCGGGCTGCGGTCCGGCGGCACCAGGGCGCGGCAGGCCTCCGGCAGGCCGGCTGCCAGCCGGGTCAGGCGGCGGGCGTCCTCGGCGTCGGTCAGGTGCAGCGTCCAGCCGGCGGCCGGCACCCCGGCCTCTGCCCGCAGGACCGGCAGCATACGGCCCCGCCCCAGGAACTCCAGCAGCAGTTTGGCGGCCACGCTCCAGAGCCGCAGGCTGTGCCCGGGGCGGAGGGGGGCGCCGTCGAAGTGATCGGGCAGATCCAGCAGCCACTGCACGGCGTTGGGCAGCGACAGGGCGACCCCCGGGAGCCTCGCGGGGCTGGCGCCGTCGTACGCGGGCTGCCACTGTACCAGGGTGAGGGTGCTGAGGTAGGGCAGCCCCCGCAGGATGGGGTAGAGCGCCTCCGGCGCGGCCGCATGCGGATGTGCAGGGATCCCGCGGCTGCGACGCCGCTGGGGCGCGGCGGGCTGGGCGGCGCCGTCATCGAGGCCCCAGAGGAAAAAGAAGCCGGCGGCGCCGGAGGGGACGAAACTGCCGTGAACCGTGATCATCCGGATGCCTCGCAATCGTGTCGTGGTAAACATAAATACTTCTTCCGGCGGGCGCAGTCTCCTGCTGAGCCTGGCTGTGGTAAGATTGGGCTTGAGAGTCCTGCGGTGAGGAGGTGCCCCATGACGCAGCACGAGCCTGTCCATCCCGTTCCGACGCTGCGCCTTCCTTCCGGCGAGCGCGTGCCGATCCTGGGCCAGGGCACGTGGTACATGGGCGAGGACCGCCGCTCCCGCCGGGAGGAGGCGGCCGCCCTGCGCCTGGGGATTGACCTGGGCATGACGCTCATCGACACGGCAGAGATGTACGCATCCGGTGGGGCCGAGGAGGTGGTGGCCGAGGCCATCGAGGGCCGGCGGGACGAGGTCTTCCTGGTGAGCAAGGTGCTGCCCGGCAACGCGTCGCGGCGGCGCACCATCGAGGCCTGCGAGCGGTCGCTCCGCCGCCTCCGCACCGATCGGATCGACCTCTACCTGCTGCACTGGCGCGGGCGGTATCCCCTCTCGGAGACGCTGGAGGCCTTCGCGGAACTGCAGAAGGCCGGGAAGATCCGGTACTGGGGCGTGAGCAACTTCGACACCGACGACATGGAGGAACTGGTGGGGATTCGGGGCGGCGCCAAAGTGGCCACCAATCAGGTGCTCTACAACCTGAGCCGGCGGGGCATTGAGTTCGACCTCCTGCCCTGGCACCGGGAGCGGCGCATTCCCATCATGGCCTACTCACCGATCGAGCAGGGGCGCATTCTGCGGAACCCGACGCTGCAGCGGGTCGCCGCGCGCCACGGCGCCACGGCGGCGCAGGTCGCGCTGGCGTGGATCCTCCGGCAGGGGGACATCATGGTGATTCCGAAGGCGAGCCGGCCGGAGCACGTGCGGGAGAACCGGGCGGCGCTGGATCTGACGCTGACGGCGGAGGACCTGGCGGAGCTGGACCGGGCGTTCCCGCCGCCGACCCGGAAGGTGCCGCTGGAAGTGTTGTAGACGTATGAGGGTGAGGCCCCAGGCCGCTCACGCGGTGGGGCCTCACCTCTTTGTGCCATTTTGGGGTAAGCCGGGTGGTGGGGCGGGGCGCCTCGCTGAAAGGAGGTGGCGCCATGATTCGGGTGACCCTCGAGATCTCTGGCTGGGCCTGCTGGCCAGACTACAGACGAATGCAGGTTCGGTCGGGGCGTGCGGCGAATCATTGCCGCAACGAGCGAGGTGACGGAGAGATGGGCCGCCCGGAGTTCGTGCACCTGCACCTGCACACCGAGTACTCGCTGCTGGACGGGGCCAACCGCATCGAGCCCCTGGCACGGCGCGCCGCCGAGCTGGGCATGCGGGCGATGGCCATGACCGACCACGGCGTGCTCTTCGGCGTGCTTCCTTTTTATAATGCGATGCGCAAGCACGGGGTGAAGCCGATCATCGGCTGCGAGCTTTACGTGGCCCCCGGCTCGCGCCATGTGAAGACCGGCGGCGAGAAGCCCTACCACCTCACGGTGCTGGCCGAGAACTACACCGGCTACAAGAACCTGGTGAAGCTGGTCTCGGCGGGCTACACCGAGGGCTTCTACTACAAGCCCCGGGTCGACCTGGAGTTGCTGAACACCTACCGGGAGGGGCTGATCGTCCTTTCGGGCTGCCTGGCCGGCGAGGTGTCGCAGAAAGTGCTGGCCGGCCAGACGGAGGAGGCCAGGAAGACCATCGGCCGCTACCGGGAGATCTTCGGGCCCGACCACTACTTCTTGGAGCTGCAGGACCTGGGCCTGCCCGAGCAGCAGGGGCTCAACCGCTTTCTGCTGGAGCAGGGGCTGCCGGTGGTGGCCACCAATGACGCCCACTACCTGGGCCCCCAGGATGCCCGCACCCAGGATGTGCTCATCTGCATCGGCACCAACAAGACGGTCGACGACCCGAACCGCATGCGGATGAACACCAACGAGATGTACGTGAAGTCGGCCGAGGAGATGTACTGGCGCTTCGGCCACATCCCCGGCGCGCTGGAAAACAGCCTGGCCATCGCCGAGCGGTGCAACGTGGAGCTGCCCCTGGGCCAGATCCACCTGCCCCACTACGCTCTGCCCCCCGGCTACGACGCACCGGGATACCTGCGCAAGCTCTGCTATGAGCGCATCGGGCCGCGCTATGGCGGGAAGCCGCCCGAGGGGGCGATGGAGCGGCTGGAGCACGAGCTGAACGTGATCATCAGCATGGGCTTTGCCGGCTACTTCCTGATCGTGTGGGACTTCGTGGAGTACGCCCGCTCCCGGTCCATTCCCGTGGGGCCGGGGCGGGGCTCGGGAGCGTCGTCGCTGGTGGCCTACGTGCTGGGCATCACCGACGTCGATCCCCTGCGGTTCGGCCTCTTGTTCGAGCGGTTCCTGAACCCGGAGCGGGTGGACATGCCCGACTTCGACATCGACTTCTGCTACGAGCGGCGCGGCGAGGTCATCGAGTACGTCCATAACAAGTACGGGGCGGAGTGCGTCGCCCAGGTGATCACCTTCAACACCATGGCGGCCCGGGCGGCAGTACGGGACGTGGGCCGGGCTCTCGGCATGAGCTACGGTGAGGTGGACCGGGTGGCCAAGCTGCTGCCGTGGGGCCAGTCTCTGGACAGCGCCCTGGAGAAGACCGAGGAGCTGCGCGCCCTGTACCAGGAGCGGGAGGAGATTCGCCTCCTGATCGACACCGCCCGGGCGGTGGAGGGCATGCCCCGCAACCCGTCGGTCCACGCCGCCGGGGTGGTCATCACCGCCGATCCGCTGGTGGAGCACGTGCCGCTGTACAAGATGGGCGACGACGCCATCGTCACCCAGTTCGACATGGACCAGCTGAAGGAGATCGGCCTCCTGAAGATGGACTTCCTGGGCCTGCGCACCCTCACGGTGATCGACCACGCCGTGAAGTACGTGCGGGAGTACGAGCCCGGGTTTGACATCGAAAAGATCCCCATGGACGACCCGGAGACCTACGCCATGATTGCCCGGGGCGAGACCCTGGGGCTCTTCCAGATCGAGGCGGGCTGGGTGGCCGACGTGCTGCGGCAGATGAAGCCGACCCGGTTCGAGGACATCATCGCCACCATCTCGCTTTGCCGGCCGGGGCCGATGGAGCACATCCCCGACTACATCGCCGGCAAGCAGAACCCGGACGCGGTGCAGTACCTGCACCCGGATCTGGAGCCCATCCTCAGCGAGACCTACGGGGTGATGGTCTACCAGGAGCAGATCATCCAGATCGCCCACCGGCTGGCCGGGCTTTCCCTCGGGCAGGCCGACCTGCTGCGCCGGGCCATCGCCAAGAAGAAGCGGGAGGACATGGAGAAGTACGGCCGCCTCTTCATGGAGGCCCTGGAGGAGCGGGGCTACAGCCATGAGGTGGCCACGGCGCTCTATGACCAGATGATCCGCTTCGCCAACTACGGCTTCAACAAGTGCCACGCGACCCCGTACGCCAAGGTGGCCTACCAGACCGCCTACCTGAAGCGGCACCATCCGGTGGCCTTCATGGCCGCGCTGATGAACTCGGTGATGGGGCAGGAGGCGAAGCTGGCGCTCTACATGGAGGAGTGCCGCCGGCTGGGCATTCAGGTGCTGCCGCCGGACGTGAACACCTCGTTCGCCCGGTTCGTGCCCGACGGCGCGAAGATCCGCTTCGGCCTCGCGGCGGTGAAGAACATCGGGACCAACGCCGTGGAGGCCATTGTGGCCGCACGGGAGGAGGGCGGACCCTTCACCAGCCTCCGGGACCTCTGCGAGCGGGTGGACCTGCGCCCTCTGAACCGGCGGGCGCTGGAGTCGCTGATCATGGCCGGGGCCTTCGACCGGGTGGCCCCGCCCGGCGGCAGGCCGGCCTACCGGTCGCAGCTGCTGGAGGCGCTGGATCAGATTCTGGAGGACGCGCAGAAGCTGCAGCGCCACCGGCAGGCCGGGCAGATCTCGCTCTTCGACCTGGGGGTTGCGGCCCCGGGCAGCAGCGGCGCGGAGCCCCTGCCGGACATTCCGGAGTTCCCGCCGCAGCGGCTGCTGGCGATGGAGAAGGAGGTCCTGGGCTTCTACGTGTCGGGCCACCCGCTCAGGCAGTACCAGGCGGCCCTGGCGGTGCACGGCTGCCTGCCGGTCGCGGCGCTGCCCGAGCAGCGGGACGGCGCAAAGGTGGCGGTGGGGGGCATGCTGGCCGGGCTGAAGCAGGTGACGACCCGCTCCGGCGCCAACATGGCCTTCCTGACGCTGGAGGACCAGACCGGCCAGGTGGAGGTGGTGGTCTTCCCGCGGGTGCTGCAGTCCTGCGCCCGCCTGCTGCGGGAGGAGCACCCGCTGCTGGTGCGGGGCCGGCTGCAGGTGCAGGAGGACGAGGTGAAGCTGCTGGCGGATGAGGTGAGCCTGCTCCGGGACGACGAACGGCCCCGGCGGCCGCGGCCGCCGGAGCCGGTGGAGGCTGCGGGGCGGGAGACCCAGCGTGCGGCTGCCGGCCAGGCCCGGCGGCAAGACGTGAGGTTAGCCGCTCAGGAACCGGGCTCGCAAGCCGCCCGGGAGCCCGTGCGGGAGACGCCCGGTGCGCCAGAGCCCAAGTTCGTCTATCTGCGCGTACCGGCGCGGGATCAGGACTCGCCGATGATGCGCCGGGTGGAGCGGGTGCTGCGGGCCCACCCGGGGCCGACGCGGGTGCGGATCAAGATGGAGCCGGAGGG
>JAMNXV010000149.1 GCA_023623185.1 Bacillota bacterium | reverse complement strand
GATGTAGCAAACCCCGGGGACCGCTCGAAACGCTTGTGGCTGTAAGGCGGGAGGGGAATTTGGAGGTGGTGGAGAAGGAAATATCAGGTCGATTTTTTGGACATGTTACGGACCGCTCGAAAATGGGTCCGGAAAGCCTTGTGGCACAAGGGCTCCAGATGGGCGCTGTATCCACGGCTGAAAAGCCGTGGCTCCATTGAAGCGATCGCCGTCTCGAGCACGTCTTGAACGGCCTTGTGGTATCCACGGCTGAAAAGCCGTGGCTCCATTGAAGCGCACTCCAGCTCGAAACGGCCGGCATCGAGGCGGGTCACGTATCCACGGCTGAAAAGCCGTGGCTCCATTGAAGCTACATCGCTACACCCCCCCTCGCGTGGAAAACTTCCCGTATCCACGGCTGAAAAGCCGTGGCTCCATTGAAGCTCGGTACGGCGGGTGGCGGCATGGACGATGGTCCGACCCGTATCCACGGCTGAAAAGCCGTGGCTCCATTGAAGCGGGTTTGGCCGCACCGTGAGTAGGCGCTCGATGTGACCGTATCCATGGCTGAACAGCCGTGGCTCCATTGAAGCCGAGCTGCATGTTCATCTCAACCTGAATCTGCTCCAGCTGTATCCATGGCTGAACAGCCGTGGCTCCATTGAAGCCAGCAGTACGGCCGGCCTCTCGCCCTGTCCTCCAGCGCGTATCCATGGCTGAACAGCCGTGGCTCCATTGAAGCATGCCCTTCGGCACGCGGTATGTGCCGCCAACAGGGTCGTATCCATGGCTGAACAGCCGTGGCTCCATTGAAGCTGGACCTCTGCGATCACCCGCCGCCACATCATGATAGCGTATCCATGGCTGAAAAGCCGTGGCTCTATTGAAGCAGGCGGGACACAATCAGGTCTCGCAGCGCCTCGGCCCCTAGGACGTATCCACGGCTGAAAAGCCGTGGCTCCAATGAAGCTCCACCATCTCCAGCGTCAGCGGAGAGAGGAGGGCGGGAAGTATCCACGGCTGAAAAGCCGTGGCTCCACTGAACTGCGCGCCGAAGCAGAACGGTACCAACCGCTGGGATGAGTCTGAGACAAACGGGGCAGCCAGCACCAGACTGGCTGCCCCACCCTGTTCCCCCGCCGAACAGATTGTGCCCGCCAATTGGGAAGGAAACTTGCTAACATCAGTGAAGTCTATATATTGACTTAGACTGCCGAACCTCTTATCTCCGTTGCATCGTTTCGCGAAGGGGTGATGCGGGCGTGCAGTCCCTGGAATGGTCCCCGGATTGCGGGGCCGAGTCGGCTCGGCTGAGCTCACCTGGCCCCGGCGATCTCATCTGGGCCGACGCGCTCACCGGCACCTGCTGGCATGTCCGTCAAACCGTGGCGCAGGCGGCGCTGGCGCCCGCCGTGGCCGAACTGCAGCGGCTCCCGGCGCAGGAGATCTACCAGGCGTTGACGGCGGGCGAACTCCCGCCGAAAGCTTTTCGCCTTCCCGCCAGTCCCGGCATCCACCAGCGGCCCGGAGACCGGCCGCCGGCCAGTGCCTGGCTCGTGGACCGCGTACTCATCCGGACCGGCATCTTCGCGGCCCTGGTCGGCGGGCCCAGCCGGCCCGACTGGCCTGAGCTGCGCAAGGCCGCCCTGCTCTGGGGCCTTGACCAGTACCCGCGGGAACCCGATCCCGAGGCGCTCCCGATGGCGCCTGACCTCCGCGCGGCTCTGGCGGCGGCAGACCGGCTGGCGGTGGGCCGGGAGGATGTGGCGCTGCCCCCCGGACCCGGGGTCGACCTGGTGAAGGGCGGCGTCGTCAAGGTGAAGCAGTACCTCCTGGAAACCAGCAGGATCCGGGCCATCCGGGGCGCGAGCACGCTGCTGGACAACATCAACCTCGCCCGCCTGCCTGCCCTGTTCCACACCGCACCCTTCACCCCCGAGATGATCGTGTACGCCGGCGGCGGCCACCTGCTGGCCATCGTGCCGGCCGGTGAGGGGCCCGGCCTTGCCCGGCAGATTGAACGGCTGTACGAGCGGGTCACCGTCAGCGCACAGTGTGCCGCCGCTTCACTCCATATACCCCGCGTGCGGCTGCACCGCGTGCGGGCGTGTCTTGATGATCTCGAGATGACCCTGAGTGAGCGGCAGATGTCCCGGCTGCCCGTGCCGGTCACCGGCTATCCCGATCCCGACATCCAGTACATGGCTCAGCCCGGCGGCGTGTACAGCACCGGCGGCGGAAACCCGGCCAGCGGGGAGCGCTGCACCTACTGCGGCATCCGGCCGGCCTCCTGGGCGATCTACGACGAGCAACTCTGCACCTCGTGCAGGCACAAGTACATCGCCGGCCGGTCCGAGCGGACCCGGCTCTTCGTGCAGTACGCCAGCCGCGCCGGACTCCCCCCGGACGTCTCCTCCCCACAAACGCTGGAGGAGCTGGCGGGCGAAGAGGGCGACATCGCCGTCTTCTACGGCGACGGCAACAACATGGGCCAGATCGTCCTGAATCTGCGCAGCCTCGCCGAATACCGCCACTTCAGCCGCCGAACCGAGTACGAGGTGACCAGGGCCACGTTCCAGGCCCTGAAGCAGAACGGGGTAACGAAGGTGGAGTTCGTGGCCCTGGGCGGCGACGACCTGTTCTTCATCACCCCGGCCCGCGGAGCCCTGTCGGTCGCACGGGATCTGGGCAGCCTGTTTGACCAGGCCTTTGCCAACCGCACCCCGGAAGTGGGCGGTCCCCGCACGCCCATCACCATGTCGGTGGGCGTCGTCATCGCCCACAGCCATACGCCGATCCGCAACCTGTTCGAGCTGGTGGCCGGCAGCCTGCTGCCGGCGGCCAAGCGAGCGGCCCGCGCGGCGGCGTCGCCCTCCGGCACCGTCGACATTCTCACCCTGACCGGCGGGCAGCTTCCCGAGGATCTGGAGAATCGGCGCCGCCACACCCTGCGCCCCTTCACCTGGGAGCAGGCGGCGGCCTTTGTGGAGCTGGCCGCCACGGTGGCCCGGAGCCAGACCTGGTCCACCGCAGGGCTCTACTCCCTGCGCGATGCGATCACCCGGATGAGCCGGGCCGAGGCCGATCTCTACTACCGGTATCAGGTGGCCCGCCTGTTCAGCAGGCCAGACAAGGCCAGGCAGTGGGAGGACGTCGAGAGGGCCCTGGAGCGTCTGGCCGGCACGTACGGCGCCGAGGTGGAGGGGCCGTTCTTCCGCCGCGGCAGCGAGTACCTGACCCCCTGGATCGACCTCGTGGAACTGATGCCTTACCGGAAAGGGGGCGAAGACGGTGCTGCGCAAGCGGAGCGTTGAGATCACCCTGCGCTGGCTGCCCGAGACCCCGCTCCATGTGGGCTCCGGACGCAAGGGCGGCGGGTTCCTGGACCAGTACCTGGTGCGCGGCCGCGACGGCCGGCCCATGATCCCCGGCTCCACCGTGAAAGGACGTGTGCGGGCCTACACGCTCATGGCTTACCGCACGCTGGGCGGTGCCGGACACCGGCAGAGCGAGCCCTGTGCCTGTCCGGTCTGCCGCCTCTTCGGCAGCCCCGGCGCCTCGCCCGGAAGTCTCGCCTTCGGCGACCTGCATCT
>JAMNXV010000166.1 GCA_023623185.1 Bacillota bacterium | reverse complement strand
CCCGCCGCCCGGGATCTCGCTCCAGCTGCTCCACTGGTTCGCGCCCTGCATGGCGGCGCCGTAGATGCGGTTGTCGGTGCCCCGCACGAAGAGCCAGAGCGTGCCCATGTACGACACGATGGCCGGGGCGTCGGGCGTGGCCCCCGTGGGCACCCGCTGCCATCCTCGCCACTGGCCATCGTAGCGCTGCACGTAGACGGCGTTGTCCGTGCCCCGCACGGCCAGGTAGAGCGCGCCCCGGTGCACGGTCGTGAGCCGGTTCTGGTAGATGCGGTTGTCGGTCCCCCGCACGAAGAGGTGGAGGGAGCCCCGGTACGCGGTGCCGGCCGGCGCGCTGGGGGTCCGCCCCTGGCCGGGGACCTCCCACCACTCGCCCCAGCCGGTGCGGCGGCTCATCCGGTTCCAGTAGATGCCGCTGTCGGTGCCCCGCACGAAGAGGTGCAGGTCGTTCTGATACGTGACGGGGGCGGGGGAGTCGAGGGTGGCCCCGGTGCCGATTCGCCGCCAGTTGGACCAGCCCGTGCGGCTGAGGGGCCCGCCCTCCTGCCGCAGGTTCCACTCCACGTCGCGCTCGTCGTCCCAGTCGTCATCGTCCCGGTCGTCGTTCCAGTTGTCATTCCAGTCATTGTTCCAGTCGTTGTTGTTCCAGTCGGGCCGGCCCCAGGGCGGCCTCTGCGCGATGAGGCCGGGCCAGCCTGGAATCCACCAGGGTGGCTGGTGCATCGGTATCCTCCTCCGTAAGTACGCTCATGGCCAGCGTATGCCGCCCGGCGCCCGTTGGCGTCAGCCTGTGCGGCACGGCGGCATGTGATAGTTCGTCGGCGCCAGGGGGTCGGCCGCCGGAAGACCTGTGCCACCCGGCTGAACAGAAGTGCCGCGCGCACACCAAAAGCTTTTGTCCAACATAGCGCGAAATAACTATTGACCACTCCGCCCTCCCCGGCTATAAATGCATTGAACAGTTGCACAGTACTGCACAATTGTTCACTTGGGACGGTTCGATGTACGGGGCCGATTCCCACGAGTCAGCGAAGGTGTGAAGAGGGGGCGGTTATCAGCGTGAGCAATCAGGCGAAGTCCCTGACCTGGCAGGACCAGGTCCACCGGGTGGCCCGGCGGATCCGCATGCGGGTGCTGGAGCACACCCTCAACAACAACGGCGGTTACCTGAGCCAGGCGTGCTCGTCGGCAGAGACGCTGGCGACCCTGTACCTGAAGGTCATGAACCTGGGTCCCAGCGAGGCGCCCATGGTGCCCCTGCCGTTCCCGGGCGTTCCCGGCCCCGGGAACAAGAACTACTTCACCGGCGCGGCGTACAACGGACCCCGCGCGCCCCACCTGGATCGCTTCTACCTCTCTCCCGCCCATTACGCCCTGGTGCTCTACGCGACCCTGATCGAGGTCGGCCGCATGGCGCCGGAAGGGCTGGCGCAGTTCAACCAGGACGGCAGCTCGGTGGAGATGATCGGCGCCGAGCACTCGCCGGGCATGGAGGTCACCTCCGGGTCGCTGGCTCAGGCGCTGAGCCAGGCGATCGGCGTGGCGCTGGCCCGCCGCCTGCGGGGCGAGACCGGCCGCACCTGGGTCTACCTGTCGGACGGCGAGTTCCAGGAGGGCCAGACCTGGGAGGCCATGCAGTTCCTCTCCTTCTACAAGCTGGACAGCGTCGGCATCTACGTCGACGTCAACGGCCAGCAGTGCGACGGCACCACCGAGTCGGTGATGTCCATCGAACCCCTGAAGGCCCGCCTGGAGGCGTTCGGCGCCCGGGTCTTCCAGGTGGACGGCCACGACCCGGACGCCCTGGCCGCGCCGGCGGAGCTGGAGCCCGATGGACGGCCGCTGGTGGTGCTGGCCTACACCGACCCCTGCCGCGGCCTGGACCTGCTCCGGGAGAGGGCCCCCAAGCTGCACTACGTGCGGTTCAAGGGTCCGGAAGAGTGGCAGCTCTACGCGGATGAGCTGCGGAAGATGCAGGCGGAGGAGGGGGTATAGCATGGAGATCCTGAAGCGGGTGCACGCGCAGAACCTGGTGGAGTGGGCCAAGGACAAGCCGGAAGTGGTCGTCCTGTCGGCCGATCTCACCAGTTCCAGCGAAGCGGACCTCTTTCGTGACACGTACCCGGACCGGTTTTACAGCTGCGGGATCGCCGAGCAGAACATGCTGAGCATCGCCGGCGGAATGGCCCGCGAGGGGCTCTACCCGTATGTTCATACCTTTGCCGTCTTCATCTATCGGCGTGCGTACGATCAGATCGCGATGTCCATCGCGTACCCCAACCTGCCTGTCCGCATGATCGGCTTCCTCCCCGGCATCCTCACCCCCGGCGGGGCGACCCACCAGGCGATTGAGGACATCGCCGTCATGCGGGCCCTGCCCAACATGACGATCCTCGAAACCGGCGACGCCACCGACGTGGAGTCGGTGCTGGACGTGGCGCAGGCGGTGGAGGGCCCCGTGTACGTCCGCATGCTCCGGGGCGAGATCCCGCGCCTGTTCGATGCCAGCGAGCCGATGGTGTTCAACCGGGCCCGGGTGCTGAGCCGCGGGACCGACATCGCGCTCATCACCTCCGGCATCTGCACGGAGGAGGCCATGCGGGCCACCAACGTGCTGCGGGAGCGGGGCGTCTCCATCCAGCACCTGCACGTGACCACCCTGAAGCCCTTCACCGACCCGACCGTGCTGGAGGCGGCGGAAAGCGCCAAGTACGGCGTCATCACCATGGAAAACCACTCGATCATCGGCGGCCTGGGGACGGCGGTGGCGGAGGTCATGGCCGAGGCCGGCCTGGGCAAGCGGCTCGTGCGCATCGGCATTCCCGACGTCTTCTCCCACGGGGCCAGCCGCCAGTACCTCATGAAGGAGCTGGGGCTCGACGCGGCCGCGCTGGTCCGCAAGGTCGAGGAGGTGGTGGGCCAGCCGCTGGGCATCACCGAGGACGACCTGGCCGCCGTCCGGCTCACCGCAGTCCACAGCGATGCCAAGGCGGAGGCGCTGTAATGATGCTACCGAACCCTACGCTGAACCTTTCAGGTGACCGATTTACTGTACACTACCGCATCGCCCTGGCCGACGAGCAGGAGGCGCGGGCGTTCGCGGAGGCGGTCTGCGTCGAGCAGACGGTGGAGTTCCCCGAGCCGCTGGTGCCCAGGGGCGACATCCGGCAGAAGATCGTCGGCCGGATCGAGTCGCTGCAGCCCGTCGCTCCCCAGGGCTTCGAAGCCGTGATCAGCTACGCGGTGGAGATCACCGGCTTCGAGCTGACCCAGTTCCTGAACGTGCTCTTCGGCAACACGAGCATCAAGCCGGCCATCCGCGTCGAGCGGTTTGACCTGCCCGAGTCGCTGCTCAGGAGCTTCCGGGGCCCCCGGTTCGGGGTGCAGGGGCTGCGGGAGTACCTGAACGTGCACGACCGGCCGCTGCTCTGCACGGCGCTGAAGCCGCTCGGGCTGTCGGCGGCCGACCTGGCGAACCTGGCGTATCACCTGGCCCTGGGCGGAATCGACATCATCAAGGACGACCACGGCCTGGCAGACCAGGAGTTCGCCCCGTTTGAGGAGCGGGTGAAGCTGTGCTCGGAAGCGGTCGAGCGGGCCAACCGGGAGACCGGCCGGCGGGCGATCTACATGCCGCACGTGGCCGGGCCCGTCGACACCATCGTGGAGCGGGCCCGGATGGCCAAGCAGGCCGGCGCCGGCGGGCTGCTCATCTCCCCGGGGCTGGTCGGGTTTGACACCATGCGGCTCCTGGCGGACGACGATTCCCTCGCCCTGCCGATCATGAGCCACCCGGCCCTGCAGGGCAGCTTCGTGACCAGCCCGGCCAGCGGCATCTCCCACTTCGCCCTCTTCGGGCAGATCGCCCGGCTGGCCGGGGCGGACGCCTCGGTCTACCCCAACTGGGGCGGCCGCTTCTCCTTCAGCCAGGAGGAGTGCCGGTCCATCGCCGAAGGGGCCGCAGTGCCCATGGGCCACATCAAGCCCATCTTCCCGACCCCCGGCGGCGGCATGAGCCTGGAGCGGGTTCCCGAGATGCTCCGGTTCTACGGCCGCGATGTGATCCTCCTGATTGGCGGCGGGCTGTTTCAGGCCGGCCCCGACCTGGTGGCGAACTGCCGCGACTTCCTGGCGACCGTCTCCGCTTAGAAAGGGGGAGTGAGCCGTGCCCTACCGTGTGCTCGGTCCCGACGACCCGGCCCTGGCCGCCCTGGATGAAGCGCTCAGGGCGCACCCCGAGTGGGAGACCAGTCTGACCATCGTGCCCTGGGCCGAGTACCGGGACAGGCTGATGCAGACCCTGGGCGCGCCCGAGGCGCCCTACCATGCGGTGTTTGTGCCAGGGCACGTCTGGGTGCCAGAATTGGCGGACGCGGGCCTGCTGGCCGCCCTGGACCCGATTCTGGACAGGCTTCCTGAGCTGGTGGACCGCTACCAACCGGATGACGTCCTTCCTTCCCTGGCCCGGGAGAGCCGGTTCCGGGGGGCCCAGTACATGCTGCCCTTCTTCTCCGACGGCCATCTGCTCTTCTGCAGGGCGGATGCGGCCGCCCCCGGCTCCGACCAGGCGGTGCCGCTGATCGCTCCCGGCGAGATCGCCGGGCTGGCGGCCAGGGCCCACCGTCCGCCTGAGCGCTACGGATTGGCGCTGAAGGCCCACCCCAGCGAGATCCTGCTGGACTGGCTCCCCTACCTGTGGAGCGAGGGGGGCGACGTTCTGGACGAGGACGGCCGGCCGGCCTTCGCCGGCCCGGCGGGGGTCAGGGCGCTGGAGGCGTACTGCGCCCTGCGCCGGTACTGCCCGTCCGACACCGACCAGTACGGCAACGCCGAGATCGCCGCCCTGCTCCGGCAGGGGCGGGTGGGGATCGCCGCCACGTGGGGCGGCCAGGCGGCGGCGATCATGCTGGCGCCGGATGCCGCAGGCGCCGCCTACCGGGTGGGCACCTTCCCGCAGCCCTGGAATGGCACGTGGGGCATTGCCATTCCGGCCAACCTGCCGCCGGCCGCGCAGGAGGGCATGCTTGCTGTACTGCTCCAGGCGGCGGGGCCGGAGACCGACCGGGCGGTGACCCGGGCGGCGGGCAGCCCGGTGCGCCGGTCCAGCTACAGCCCCGCCGAGCTGGCGAAGTACCCCTGGCTCGCGGCGCAGTACGAGATGGTGAAGCGGGCCAGAACCCTGCCGATTCACCCGCGGGTGGGGGCCTTCCTGGGCGCCCTGTACGCCGCGGTTCACGACGCCTTCACCGGAAAGGCCACGCCGCGGGAGGCCCTGGCTGCGGCCGAGTCGGCGGTCCGCCGTGCCATGCAGGGGGGTTAGCCGCCATGCAAGTGCACAGCGAGGCGGATCTGAAGGTTCTGGTTGCGTGGATGTACTACGACGAGGGGCTCACCCACGAGAAGATCGCCCAACGGCTCGGCATGTCCCGGGTCTCGGTGACGCGGCTGCTGCAGAAGGCCCGCCGGGAGGGCATCGTGCAGATTCACATCACCCGGCCGCTGCCCGTGCAGTTCCGTATGGCGAAGCAGCTCGAGGAGACCTTCGGTCTGAAGCGGGCCATCGTCGTGCGGTCGTACCCCGAATACCGGGTCACGCTGGACGCCCTGGGCGGCGCGGGGGCGCAGTACCTGCAGAGCCTGCTGTTCCCGGGCTGCCGGCTGGGGGTGGCCTGGAGCGAGACGGTGCGGCGCATCATCCCGTACCTGCAGCGGCCGAAGCAGCCGCTTGGCGGCACCATCAACGAGCTGGTGGGCACGCGCACGGTGCAGACCAACCCGTTCAGCGTGAGCGGCCAGCTGGCCAACGCCCTGGGGATGCCCCTGGTGACCCTCCCGGTCCCGGTGGTGGTGCAGAGCCCGGCGGCGCGCGACGCCATCATGAGCGAGGAGTCGATCCGGACCGCCATGGAGCACGCCCGCCAGTGCGACATCGCCTTCGTCGGGCTGGGCGATGTGGGGCCGGAGTGCACCCTGGTCCGCACCGGCCACCTGTCGGCCCAAACGGTCGCCGAGTTCCGGGAGCGGGGCGCCGTGGGCGACATCCTGATGCGCTTCTACGACAGCAACGGGGAGTACGTCCCGGGCCCGCTGGAGTCGTGCATCATCTCTCTGGAGTGGGCCGACATCAAGCGGCTGCCGCACATCGTGGCGATGGCCGCCGGCCCGCGAAAGGTGGATGCGATTCTGGGCGCCCTGCGCGGCCGCCTGATCCACAGCCTGATCACGGATACCGATACTGCCCGGCAAATACTGGGAAAGGCCGGTGTCAGTGAAATTTAAGGTTCCGATCTCAAGTGTAGGAGGGGTTCACACATGAGAAGGTACCTGGCTGCGCTCCTGTCCCTGGTGTTGATTGTCGGTCTGACGGCGTGCTCCAAGCCCGCCTCGACCCCGGCGCCGAGCGAGACCCAGACCCCGTCCCAGACCCAGACCCAGACCCAGAGCGAGACCGGCTCTGTCGACCCGGCCCTCGAAGGCGTTCCCGAGGCCTTGACGTCGAAGCAGATCCGCGTGGCCGTGGTGCGCAACCTGCCCTCGGACGACCACACCAAGCAGTTCCTCGACGGCGCCCGCTCCGAGGGTACGGCCTTCGGCTTCCAGGTCGACACCTTCCTCTCGGATGGCGACGACACCCGCTTCCAGGAGCTGATCGCCCAGGCCATCCAGAAGGGCTACGACGGCCTGATCGTTTCCCACGGCAAGATCGACTACTCCTACGATGTGCTGAAGCCCGCCGTGGACAAGGGCATGAAGGTGGTCGCGTTCGATACCTTCATCGACAAGGACGGCGAGACGCTGCCCGAGATCACCCTCACCTTCCAGGACGACTTCAAGCTGGCCGAGCTGTCGCTGGAGGAAGTCGTGGCCCTGGCTGAGGGCGACGAGCCCGTGCGGGTGCTGAAGCTCTGGATGGCCGGCTTCCCGCCGCTGGATCGGCGCCAGACCATCTACAAGGAGTACGAGGATGCCGGCAAGATCGTGACCCTCGAGACGGTCGGTGTCTCCAACTTCCAGGACGTGCAGGGTGACATCGCCGCCAAGGTCGGCGCGCTGCTGGCCAAGTACCCGCCCGGCACCGTCGATGCCATCTGGGCCTGCTGGGACGAGATGGCCAAGGGCGCTTACCAGGCCCTCGTGGAGAACAACCGTACGGACATCCCGATGATCTCCATCGACATCTCCAACCAGGACATCAACCTGATGCGCGAGCCCGGCAGCCAGTGGCTGGCCACCGCGGCCGTGGACCCGCACCTGATCGGTGTCGTGAACATGCGCCTGCTGGCCAAGAAGTTCGCCGGCGAGCCGACGCCCGTCGAGTACAACCTGGAGGCCATGCTGGTCAAGCAGGAGCAGTTGAAGCCTGAGACCAACATGACCAACCTCGGCGACGTCGTGCCGGGCTGGGGCACCTCCGACGCCTTCAACGAGCCCTGGATGGAGACCCTCCGCGCCCACTACGGCAAGTAGCCGTTGATCCGTGATGAGCCAGCCACAGCTGCACACAGTCGCGATGGAGTCCATCTCCATCGAGTTCCCCGGCGTAAAGGCGCTGTCTGACGTCGATCTCAACCTGCGCAGCGGCACCATCCACGCGCTGGTCGGGGCAAACGGCGCTGGAAAGTCCACGCTCATGAAGGTTCTCTCCGGAGCCTACAACCACTACACCGGCAGGATCTTCGTGAACGGTCAGGAGGTCGACATCCGCACACCGCGCGACGCCAAGAAACTCGGCATCCAGATCGTCTACCAGGAGGTGGACACGGCCCTGATCCCGCACCTCAGCGTGGCGGAGAACATCATGCTGGACGTGCTGGTCAACAGCATGGGCCGGAGGCAGTTTGTCAACTGGTCAGAGATCCACGCGTCGGCGGAGCGGGTGCTCCAGCGCCTGAACATCGACCTGGACACAGACGCGCTGATTCAGGACCTCAGCCTCGCCCAGAAGCAGATGGTGCTGATCGCACGGGCCATCGCGGAGGAGACCCGGTTCCTGATCCTGGACGAGCCCACGGCCCCGCTCAGCAACACGGAGACCGAGGAGCTGTTCCGGGTGGTCGAGGACCTGGCGTACAACCAGGGTGTCGGCGTGGTCTTCATCTCCCACCGGCTGCCGGAACTGTTCGCCATCTGCCGGGAGATTACCGTCATGCGGGACGGCACGGTGGTCACCAGCCGCCCCATGAACGGGCTCACCGCGAACGACGTTGTGGAGCTGATGCTCGGCCGCAAGTTCGAGGAGAACTACGCCAAGCGGCCGGTTGAGATCGGGGACACGCTGTTTGAGGTGAAGGGCCTCACCGAACTGAATGGTGCGGTGACCGACGTGAGCCTCACTGTGCGCAGCGGCGAGATTGTTGGCGTGGCCGGTTTGGTGGGGGCGGGCAAGACCGAACTCTGTAAGACCATCTTCGGAGCCTTGCCCGCCCGCTCCGGGCAGATGCTGCTCAGGGGCAAGCGGCTCAACGTCACCTCGCCCCACGCCGCGGTGAAGCAGGGCCTCGCGCTGGTGCCCGAGGAGCGGCGGAAGGAAGGGGTTCTGGTGGAGGAATCGGTGGTCACCAACCTCACCGCCGCCAGCCTGGATAACTTCACCGGCGCGCTGCACTTCATCAGGAAGCAGGCTGAGCGGGCCACTGCACGGAAAGTCATCGCAGACCTGAAGGTGAAGACCCCCAGCGAAGAGCAGAAGGTTGCCTACCTGTCGGGCGGTAACCAGCAGAAGGTGGCCGTGGGCAAATGGCTCATCGCCGATGCCGACATCTACATCTTTGATGAGCCCACCAAGGGCGTGGATGTCGGGGCGAAGCGTGAGATCTTCGACCTGATCGGCCAGCTCGCGGCCATGGGTAAGGGGATCATCTACGCGTCGTGCGAGCTGTCCGAGATCCTCGCGATCACCGACCGCACGTACGTCATGTACGACGGCCGGATCGTGAAGGAGCTGCGGACGGCGGAGACCACCGAACAGGAAATCCTGTACTGGTCGACAGGGGGCAAGTGATCCATGCTTGCAAAGACGGAGACCACGCGGGCCCCTCTGGGTGCCCAGGTTCTCAACTTCATCACCAAGTGGGGCACCGTGCTCACGATCGTCCTGCTCCTGGTCTTCTTCTCCATCGCCTCGCCGTCGTTCCTCACCGTATCCAACCTGATCACGATCCTGCGGAGCATCTCGATCGTCACGGTGATCGCCGTGGGCGTCACCATTTCGCTGACGGTGGATGGCTTTGACCTGTCCGTCGGCACGGTGGCCACCCTGGCGGACGCCCTGGTCATCTCGTTTTTCGTCTGGTACGGCTGGTCGACGCTGCCGGCCATCGCGGCGGCCCTGTTGTTCTCGCTCGTCGTGGCCGCCATCAACGCCACGCTGATCGTCAAGGTCCGCATTCCCGACCTGCTGGTCACGCTGGCCACCATGTTCATCTTCGAGGGCGTGGCCCTCACGTACACCGGCGGCGGCTCCATCAGCCAGGGCATGCCCCGGCTCGACGGCACGCCGACCTTCGGCACGATCCCCAACTCTTTCAAGATGATCGGGCAGGCGCCCTGGATCATCATCATCATGCTGGTCGTGGTCGCCGTCGTGCATATCTTCCTCAACTACACCAAGCACGGCCGCTATCTGTACGTGGTCGGCGGGAACAGGGAGGCGGCGCGGCTTTCGGGCATCCCTGTGAACCGCTACCGCACCCTGGCGTACATCCTGTCCTGCTTGCTGGCAGCCCTGGGCGGCATCATGCTGGCCGCACGCCTCGGTTCGGCGCAGATCAACGCCGGCGCCGGCTACCTCATGCCTTCGGTGGCCGCGGCCTTCATCGGGTTCTCGGTCGCCGGCCAGGGCCGGCCCAACGCCATCGGCACGTTCCTGGGCGCCGTTCTGGTGGGCGTGCTGGAGAACGGCCTCGTGATGCTGTCGGTTCCGTACTACTCAATGAACATCGTGAAGGGCGCCGTGCTGGCGCTTGCGCTGGCGATGACTTACTTCCGCAAGAAGTGAGTCTGAAACGATAGGGCACGGGAGGTATGGTGGATGGCGAAGTTCGACCAGTATTTCCTCATGAAGCCCGAAGACGTCATCGAGTATGTAAAGACCCAGTTTGACATATTCGCTCCCGACGCCGACCTGGAGTGCAAGGAGATCGGCGACGGCAACCTGAACTATGTCTTCCGGGTGTGGGACCCGGGCTCGGGCGCATCGTTGATCGTGAAGCAGTCCGGCGACACCGCCCGCATCTCCGACGAATTCAAGGTTTCCATCGACCGCAACCGCATCGAGGCGGAGGCGCTGATGCTGGAGGGCAAGCTGGCTCCCGGGCTGGTCCCGAAGGTGTACAAGTACGATCCGGTCATGAACTGCACGGTGATGGACGATCTGTCGGACCACCAGATCATGCGCACCGCGCTGATCAAGCACGAGAAGTTCCCGCTGTTTGCCGACCACATCACCACGTTCATGGTCAACACGCTGCTCCTGACCTCCGACGTGGTCATGGACCACAAGGAGAAGAAGGAACTGGCCCGCCGTTTCGGCAGCCCCGACCTCTGCGAGATCACCGAAGACCTGGTCTACACCGAGCCGTTCAACGACTACAAGGGCCGGAACCTGGTTTTCCCGCCCAACCTGGAATGGGTGAAGCGGGAGATCTACGGCGACCAGGAGCTGCTCTTCGAGGTCAGCAAGCTCAAGTTCGACTTCATGACCAAGGCCCAGGCCCTCATCCACGGCGACCTGCACACGGGCTCGATCTTCATCAAGCCTGACTCCACGAAGGTGATCGACCCGGAGTTCGCATACTACGGGCCCATGGGTTACGACATCGGCAACGTGGTGGCCAACCTGATGTTCGCCTGGGCCAACGCCGACGCCACCATTGAAGATGAGGCACAGCGGGCGGACTACATCGACTGGCTGGAGACGACCATCGTCGACGTCATCGACCTGTTCCGCGCCAAGTTCTTGAAGGCCTGGGATGAGCACGCCACCGAGGTTCTGGCCCGCACGGCAGGCTTCAAGGAGTGGTATCTCGAAACCGTCATGGAGGACACCGCGGGGGTGGCGGGGCTCGAGCTCTGCCGCCGGATTCTGGGCATCGCCCAGGTGAAGGACATCACCTCCATCGCAGACCCCGACAAGCGGGTGCGGGCGGAGCGCGTCTGCCTGACCACGGCGAAGGAGTTCATCAAGGACCGCCGCCGGTTCCAGACGGGCGCCGACTTTGTCGCCCCCTTCAAGCGGGCCCTGGCGCAGTTCCCGCGGCAGTGACGGAAAGAGGGGAGTGCAGGTATGACGCAGGGTAAGCAGATCGTCCCCGTGGCGCTCGACGACGCAGACAGCGCGCTGGTGATCGTCGACCAGACCCTGATTCCCAACGAGACCAAGTACCTCCGGCTGAAGACGCAGCCGGAGATCTGGGAGGCCATTCACGTGCTCCGGGTGCGCGGGGCCCCCGCCATCGGCATCGCGGCGGCCTACGGCGCCTACCTGGGCGTGAAGGGCTCGGCGGCTGCGGACTTCGACGCCTTCTACGCCGAGTTCAAGAAGGTGAAGGAGTACCTGGCCTCCTCCCGCCCGACGGCGGTGAACCTGTTCTGGGCTCTGGACCGGATGGAGGACTGCGTGTTGCGCAACCGGGAGCGGCCGATCGCGGAGATCAAGGAGGCCCTGCGCGCTGAGGCCGACGCCATCCGGGACGAGGACATCCGGGCCAACCGCGCCATCGGCGAGTACGCCCTGTCGCTGCTGGAGCCCGGGATGGGGATTCTCACCCACTGCAACGCAGGAGCGCTGGCTACGGCAGCTTACGGGACGGCCCTGGCCCCGATCTACCTGGGCCAGGAACGGGGGTATAACTTCAAGGTGTTCGCCGACGAGACCCGGCCGCTGCTGCAGGGCGCCCGACTCACGGCCTACGAGCTGATGCAGGCCGGGGTCGACGTGACCCTCATCTGCGACAACATGGCCTCGATGGTGATGAAGAACGGCTGGGTGCAGGCGGTCTTCGTCGGCTGCGACCGGGTCGCGGCCAACGGCGACACGGCCAACAAGATCGGCACCTCCGGCGTGGCGATTCTGGCGAAGAACTACGGCATTCCGTTCTACGTCTGCGCGCCGACGTCCACCATCGACATGAACTGCAAGACCGGGGCGGACATCGTGATCGAGGAGCGCAAGCCCGAGGAAGTCACCGAGATGTGGTACGCGAAGCGGATGGCGCCGGAGAACGTGAAGGTCTACAATCCGGCCTTCGACGTGACCGATGCCGAGTTCATCACGGCGATCATCACCGAGTACGGCATCGCCCGCCCGCCCTACACCGAGTCGCTGCAGGAGCTGTTCCGGCGCAAGGAGGCGGCGGAAGGCCGGGCGTGACCATGCAGGCGGCTATGCGCTACATGAACGAAGCGGAAGCGAGACGGCTGATGGTCGACATTGGCCGCCGCATGTACCTGAAGGGCTTTGTGGCGGCCAACGACGGCAACATCAGCGTGAAGATCGGGCCGGAGGAGCTCCTCGTGACGCCCACCGGGGTCTCGAAGGGCTACATGGATGCCGACATGATGGTGAAGGTGGACCTGGAGGGGCGGGTGCTCTCCGGCGGACGCCCCTCCTCGGAGCTGGCGATGCACCTGCGGGTGTACCACGAAAATCCGGAAGTGATGGCCGTGGTGCACGCGCACCCGCCCGTGGCCACCTCGTTCTCCATCGCCGGAATGGCCCTGGACCGGCCGATCCTGACGGAGGCCATCCTGAACCTGGGCGCGGTGCCGCTGGCCCCGTACGCGACCCCGGGAACGCAGGAGGTTCCCGACTCCATCGCCCCGTTCTGCCGCACGCACAACGCAGCGCTGCTCTCGAACCACGGCGCGGTGACCTGGGGTAAGGACCTCCTGGAGGCGTGGTACCGCATGGAGTCGGTGGAGTACTACGCCACGATCCTGATGTACACGGGCAACATCATCGGCCGGAGCAACGAGCTCTCCTGCACACAGGTCTCGGAGCTCGTCAAGATTCGTGAGCGGATGGGGATTCGTTCGGGTGGAGTGCCAGACTGCAAACCGGAAGACTGAAAGTCGCATTTTCCCTCTTACGCTGTTTCCCCTCTCTGTGTCTCTGTAGGCGACCGGCCCGCACGCCGTCCGGGGCGTGCGGGCCGGTCGCATTTCATGCGTCTTCCCCGCTGACGAGGCCGATGAAGTAGCTGGCCGCGGCGGCGAGCGCACAGGAAAACCCGAGGAAGAACCCCACGACCGCCGCGAAGGGTACGAGGTTCTTCAGCGACAGCCCGGCGAACAGGCAGAGGCCGGAGCCCAGCAGCCACGCTGCAGTGCGGTAACGCACATCCTATCCCCCCGAAACCCATCGATATGCTCACGGAGGGTGGGGATGCACGGCTCTGGTCGCCATCCGTGCCGCGAGGGCGCTCCGGCGCAGGGGGATGGGCCACTGCCGCTCACCACCAGGGATCCCGCCGGTAGTCGTAGTCGGGCCACCGCACCAGCAGCAGCCGGCCGTCTTCCATCCAGGCCAGCGGCAGCCCCTCGCCGTGCGTGACCTCCCGTCCATCCGGCGATGTAAGGGTTACGGGGCCCCAGTCCGCCTGGCGGAAGCTCCAGCCGGTCGAGCTGGTCACCGTCTGCGGCCCGGAGCCGTAGGACCAGGGATCCCCGGGGAGGGTTTCCTCCGCAGGGCGCAGGTCCCCCGTCTCCAGGTCCAGCACGGCCCAGTACGACTGCGAGTCCGTGTAGGGCGCATCCTCCCACTGCCGCACATAGAGGCTCCGGCCGTCGTCCCCCCAGCGCATGGGCACGCTGACGGGCACGCCGCCGCCCCGGTGCGGCACCCGGTAGTTGCCCACATGCCGGTAAAGCCGCTCGGTCTCCGTGGCCAGGTCGTACACCGCCACGGTCAGCGGGGCCAGCCAGGTCTCGGGATCCTCCGGGCCCTCCAGCATTCTCCCCGCCAGGTAGCGCCCGTCGGTGGAGAGGGGGCCGGCGTAGGAAGCCTTGGCCGGGAGCACCCGGCGCACGCTGCGCGTCAGGTCCCACTCCTGCAGCTCCGTCCACCCGGCCACAATCAGCCGGTCGGGGAACCAGTAGTAGCCGGGGATGTACGGCGACTCCTGCAGGTCCGTCTTGATCGCCCGACCCACGGCGACGTCGACCAGCCACACGTCCCACTCGGAGGCGCTGGCGGGACGGAGGGCCTCCAGCACAACCCACCGGCCGTCCGGGGAGACGTCGGTCCGGGAGACCTACCCACCGATGCTGACGTTCGTGGACGAGAACGACGTGCCCATCCGGGAGTTCGAGGCCGCGTGGGGCCAGCTGCTCGAGGTGGAGATCGACATCGCCGACGTGCAGACGCTCGACATCAAGGCCGACGGCGACCAGACCATCATGGGGAACCCCGAACTCGGAAAATAAGCGATGAGGGCGGCACCCCCTGCCAACGTGCGGGGGTGCCGCCTCTCATGAGAGGCGTAGCCGAAGGCGGTCCCGCGTCGTCCCAAGGGGCAGGGGGAGGGGGGTACTCGCGTGCGTGACCGCCGGATGCTTACGGTGTTCGCCCTGATGCTGGCCAGCTTTCTGACCGCCGTCGACGTCACCATCGTCGACACGGCCATGCCCCGGATCGTCGGCTCCCTGGGCGGCTTCGCCATGCTCACCTGGCTCGTCTCAGCCTACATGCTGACCTCCACCGCCACGATGCCGGTCTACGGCAAGCTGGCAGACATCATCGGCCGGAAGAAGACGTTCACCATCGGCGCGCTCATCTTCGTCACCGGCTCCGCCCTCTGCGGCGCGGCGCAGTCGATGCAGGCCCTGATCCTCTTCCGCGCCCTGCAGGGGCTCGGGGCCGGGGCGATGCAGCCCACCGTGCAGACGATTCTGGGAGACATCTTCAGCCCGGCGGAGCGGGCGAAGGTGCAGGGCTGGTTCTCGGCGGTCTGGGGATTCTCTGCCCTGGCCGGGCCGCTGGTGGGCGGGCTGATGGTCGACTTCCTCACCTGGCGCTATCTCTTCTATATAAATCTGCCCCTGGGCGCCCTGGCCCTCTTCATGGTCTGGCGCTATTTCGACGAGCGGGTCGAGCGGCGCAAGGCCCGGGTCGACTATCTGGGGGCGGTTACCCTGACCGGGGGCATGACCCTGCTCCTCCTGGTGCTGCTTACGGGCGGCAGCCAGCTTCCCTGGGGCTCGCCCCAGATCCTCGGCATGGCGGCCGGGGCCGCGGCGCTGCTCCTGCTCTTCCTCTGGACGCAGGGCCGGGCCCTGGATCCGATCCTGCCGCTGCGGCTCTTCCGCATCCCCATCATCGGCTGGGGCAACCTCTCCTCGCTCATGGTGGGCGGGGTGATGTACGGCACCTCGGTCTACCTCCCAATCTGGGCACAGGGGGTGCAGGGCTACTCCGCCACCCGCTCGGGGGCCTCGCTGCTCTGGCTCTCCATCGGCTGGCCCCTGGCGGCGGTGCTGGGCAGCCGGCTGATCGTGCGCATGGGGGTGCGTCCCTCGGCGCTCCTGGGGCTGGGGCTGAACGTGGCCGGTTCGGCCGGGCTGGTGGCCCTGGCGCGGACCATGGCCGAGATACCCGAGATCCTGCTCGCCGTCGTCACATTCGTGATCGGCGCCGGCATGGGCTTTTCCACGCTGGCCTTCATCCTGGGGATTCAGTCCTCGGTTGACTGGGCGCAGCGCGGGGTGGCCACCGCGTCGTTCCAGTTCATCCGCACGCTGGGGGGCATGATCTGGGTCTCGGCGATGGGCGGCGTGATGAACGTGGACCTGCTGGGCAGGCTGCAGCGGATTCCCGGCGTGGCCGCGCGGACGACCGCTGAGGCGGGGGCGTGGGCGAACCGGCTGCTGGACCCCGCGCAGCGGGCCGCCCTGGGGCCGGAGCTGCAGGCGGCGATGCAGGACGCCCTTGCGGCGGCCCTGCGCAACGTGCACCTGGTCATGCTGCTGGCCGCGCTGCTCAGCCTCGCCGCGGCGCTGCTCATCCCCAACCTGCGGTTTGCGCGGGAGGGGGCGCAGGAGAGTCCGGCAGACTAGGGCACATGTGCCTGTGGAACGGCTGGGTTCTCTAGACTTTTCACCTGCAGAGAATGATGAATTGTTTCCCTCCGAAATAGGGTGGCAAAGCCATGCGCAACGGCTCGTGAACAGGGTAACATAAGAACGGGTATGAACACGTTGCCCGGAGGTGTTGCAGGTGACAGCCACCATGGACAAGCCGCAGCTCGCGACCGTTCGCTGCCGTGGCACCTGGGAGCCGAAGGTCCGCACAGCCCTCAAGGTCCGCCGGTTTGAGCCCTTCTACTCGGACGAGCCCGTCTCGCTGGGCGGCGACGACACGGCGCCGAATCCGATGGAGTACATGATGGCCGCCCTGAACGGCTGCGTTTCCGTCATGATCGCCGTGATCGCGGCGGAGATGGATTTCAAGTACGAGGCCGTGGAGCTGCTGGCTGACGGCGTGCTCGACGTGCGCGGACTGAAGGGCGTGCCGGGGGTGCAGCCGCACTTCACCGAGGTGCGCCTGACGGTGAAGATCAAGACCGAAGAGCCCCGGGAGCGGCTGGATGAGCTGAAGGAGAAGGTGGAGGCCCGCTGCCCGGCCGCAGGCCTGATCAACGCGGCCAACGTGCCGTTCCACTCCACCTGGGAGTACCTGGCGTAGAGCAGGCAAGCCGAGCCCCCCGACCGCGCAGGCGGCCGGGGGGCCTTGCGCGCGCAGGCAGGCGGATGAGCCCGCATGGCGAATGATATCGTGGTGAAGGGGGGGCGAGGGCAGTGCAGGACGACAACGCACCGAAGACGCCCCCGCCGCGGAAGTTCTCGGCGGGGTGGCTGGACGAGATCATCACGGAGGCCATGCGCCGCGGCGAGTTCGACGACCTGCCGGGCAAGGGCAAGCCGCTGGACCTGGAGAAAGACGAGCCCGACCCGTACGCGAAGGAGGGCTCGTGGCTGGTCAACAAGATCCTGCGGGAGAACAAGGTGGCGCCGCTCTGGATCGAGCTGGAGAAGTCCATCCGCGAGGACCGGAAGTGGCTGGCGACCCACCCGAAGGATCACCCGGAGCGGCAGGTGCGCATCCAGGAGCTGAACGAGAAGATCATGCTCTACAACCTGAACAAGCCGCGGGGAATCGTCGACAAGCTGCGCTACCGCGAGTGACGCCCCGCCTGCGGCCCGGAGGCGCGCAAAGACCCGGGGACGCGTGTCCCCGGGTCTTCTTGATCAGGGCTCGCCCTGGTGGGCGGGATCGGCGCCGCCTTCCAGCGCCCGCCTGAGTTCGGGCAGGTTGCGCAGAGTCTCCAGCCCCTCGCCGGTGACGGCGGAGACCGGATAGTACGGCGGCCTGACCCCGATGCTCTGCAGCAGGCGCCCGGCCCTGTCCAGGTCGGCCTTGGGCAGGTCGACCTTGGTGATGATGCCCCGCACCACCTGGTCCCGGCGCCGCATCTGCATCAGGGATTCCCGCAGGACGCCCGGGATCCGGGCGGTGGCGTCCTGGAGCACCCAGATCGCCTCC
>JAMNXV010000089.1 GCA_023623185.1 Bacillota bacterium | reverse complement strand
CTCAGAACCCCCGCGAACGCGGCCTCTTCGCACTCGAAACCAGGGAGAATGAAGATCGGGCCTGTGCAGCACCGCTGCACAGGCCCGTATGGAATGAGTCCCTACTTCTTCCCCGCCCTATGCTCCAGCGCCGCCTTGATGAAATCCCGGAACAGCGGGTGCGGCCGGTTCGGGCGGCTCTTGAACTCCGGATGGTACTGCACCCCGACGAACCAGGGGTGGCCCTCCATCTCCATGACCTCCACCAGGTTCCCCTCCGGCCAGATGCCCACGGCCTTCAGGCCGACGGCCTCCAGCCGCTCCAGGTAGGCGTTGTTCACCTCGAAGCGGTGCCGGTGCCGCTCACGGATGAGCTCCGTGCCGTAGGCGGCGTGGGCCTTGGAGCCGGGCTTCAGCCGGCAGGGGTACGCCCCGAGCCGCATGGTGCCGCCGATGTCCGAAACCTGCTTCTGGTGCGCCATCAGGTCGATCACCGGCTCCTTGCAGTCCATCACGAACTCCGTGGAGTTGGCCTTCGAGAGCCCCAGCAGGTTCCGGGCCACCTCGATCACCACCGTCTGCATGCCCATGCAGATCCCGAAGAAGGGGATCCCCTTCTCCCGGGCGTACCGGACGGCGTTGATCTTCCCCTCAATCCCCCGGTAGCCGAAGCCGCCCGGCACCAGGATGCCGTCGGCATGGCCCAGGTAGGCCTCCAGCGTCTCCGGCGTGACGCCGTTCTCCAGCCGCTCCGAGTCCACCCAGTGGATGCGCACCCGGGCGTTGTTGTGGATGCCGGCGTGGTTCAGCGACTCCACCACCGAGAGGTAGGCGTCTTCCAGCGCCACGTACTTGCCCACCAGGGCGATCTCCACCTCGTGCTCGGGGTTCCGGGCCCGCTGCACCAGGGCCTTCCACTCGGCGAGGTCCGGGGTGCGGGGGGCGAGCCCCAGCCGCTGGCAGACGATCTCCGCCAGCCCCTCCGCCTCCATGGCCAGGGGCACCTCGTAGAGCGAGCCCAGGTCCATGTTGGGGATGACCGCCTCGGGCGGCACGTCGCAGAAGAGGGCGATCTTCTCCCGCAGCTCCTTGGAGAGCTCGCGGTCGGAGCGACAGACGATGACATCGGGCTGGATGCCGATCGAGCGCAGCTCCCGCACCGAGTGCTGCGTCGGCTTGGTCTTCAGCTCGCCCGAGGCGCCGATGTACGGCACCAGGGTCACGTGGATGAAGACCACGTCGTCCTTTCTGGGCACCTCGTTCTTGAACTGACGGATGGCCTCCAGGAAGGGCTGTCCCTCGATGTCGCCCACCGTGCCGCCGATCTCCACCAGGACCACTTCGGCCTCGCTGTCCTCCGCCACCCGGCGGATGTGGGCCTTGATCTCGTTGGTGATGTGGGGGATCACCTGCACGGTGCCGCCCAGGTAGTCGCCCCGGCGCTCCTTGGCGATCACCGAGGAGTAGATCTTGCCGGTGGTGACGTTGTTTCCCTTGCCCAGGTTCACGTCCATGAACCGCTCGTAGTGGCCCAGGTCCAGGTCGCACTCGCCGCCGTCCTCGGTGACGAAGACCTCGCCGTGCTGGATGGGGCTCATCTAGCCCCGGCTCTTGATGAGCCGGCCAAGGGACGCCGCCGTGATGCCTTTTCCGAGACCTGAGACCACGCCTCCGGTTATGAAGATGTACTTGGCCATTTTCCGTGCCCCTCCCTGGAAACTCGGCCGCTCCTGCTGCTGTGTGTAAATACTGGTCTATTCTAGCCAGCGACGCGATGGGTGTCAAGCGAAAAGGGGATACGCCGTATCCCCCTCCTGCCGCCCGGCGCTAGAGGTCGTCCTCGTCTTCCTCGTCCTCCAGCCCGTCTTCCAGATCCTCGTCCAGGGAGAACTCGTCGTCCAGTTCCTCCCCGAGATCCTCTTCTTCTTCTTCCCCAATGTCGTCCAGCTCATGCTCCAGCCGGAGGGGCGCCCGGCTGACCCGGCCGGCGGTGCCGTCCGGCTTGATATGGACGACCCGGGCCGTCTTGGGCCGCCACTCCCTGAGCCCCCACTCGCCGCCCCCCTGGTGGATGAAGCGGGAATCGAGGTTGATTTCGGTGTGCATCTGCGCAATGAGGCGGCCCGGGTTCTCCTGGCTGATGGCCTTCACCTGCATGACTTCACTGATCAGTTCCTTGAAATGCATCGGCTTGCCGTGCTTCTTCAAAATGGTGAAGGCCAGATCGGTCACCGACATGTCAGGCTTCAAGTTCATAGGCGCTCCCATCCTATCTACACTCCCTGTGCGAAAGCCGAGGAGGACATTCGACTGACGCGCGCGTATTCCTGCTGCCCTACACATGGTACGAGCCGAAATTTACCCGCCGCGCGTCATTTCGTCAAGACCCTGCCAACCTATGCGCCGCGCCCGCCCGGCGACACACCGAAAGGAGAACGCCCCGAACCGCACGGCACGTGCGGTCGGGGCCCATATCTCACCGCTCCTGGCGCTCCAGCAGCGACTGCACGATGAAGGCCGCCACCTGGCTGGGCAGGGTGCCGGGGCCGAAGCCGGCGTCGAAGCCCAGCTCCACCGCCAGCTCGTGCGTGATGCGCGGCCCGCCGGCGATCAAAAGCACCCGGTCCCGCATCCCCTCCGCCTCCAGCAGGTCCACCAGGCCGGTCATGTTGCTCAGGTGGACGTTCTTCTGCGTTACCACCTGGCTCACCAGGACCGCGTCGGCCTCCACCTCCTGCGCCTTCGCCACCAGCGCCTCGTTGGGCACCTGGCTGCCCAGGTTCCAGACCCGGAATCCCTGGTAGCGCTCCAGGCCGTAGTCGCCCCGGTAGCCCTTCATGTTCAGGATGGCATCCAGCCCCACCGTGTGGGCGTCGGTGCCCGTGCAGGCCCCCACCACCCGCACCGGCCGGCCGATCTTCTCCGCCACCATCCGGTCGATCTCCTGCATCGACCAGGCCGGGGCGGAAACCTCGGGCACGTGGATCGCATCCAGGTCGACCCCCCGGGTCGCCCGGGCGTAGACGATGAAGAAGGTGTAGCCGCCTCCGAGATCGCGCATGGCCACCACCTGGGGGTTCTCCAGGTTCATCTTCAGGCAGAGCTGCCGGGCGGCCTCCCGCGCCGCGCCGCCGATGGGCACCGGCAGGGTGAAGGAAAGCTGTACGGCGCCGTCTCCGGTGGTGTCGCCGTAGGGCAGGACCACGCGGCTCACGCCTCACCGCCCCCTTTCAGGCACAGGTCGTAGAAGGGGTTCAGGTAGCCCGCATCCTTCTCCAGGACGCCGTCCAGCCCCTTGCCGCCGTCGGCCGGCCGCCGGATTCCGGCGAAGACCCCGTCGGCGATCGCCTGGAAGAGGCCGCGCGCTGCGATCTCCTCCAGGAGGCCCAGGGTGCGCGCCAGCACCTCGTTCGCGCGCCGCTCGATGCGCCCGCCGGGCACGATCTGGAACTCCTCCCGGAAGTGGCGGGCGTTGTTGAAGAGGTAGCGGGCGTTCTCGATGGCCAGGAACCGGTCGTGCAGGTAGGGGGTGTGGATCGCCTCGGTGAGGATGCCCACCAGGTGGATCTGCTGCCCCGTGGCCACGCTGGTCAGGTTGAAGAGGGCGTTCATCACGTGGCCGAAGAAGATGTCGCCGGTCATGTGCCGGGTGGGCGGCATGTACTTCAGCGGGGCGTTGGGGAAGCAGACCCGGCTGAGCAGGGCGTCGGCCATCTCGTAGAGCAGGCCGTCCTCCAGGCTCGGGTCCATCTCGAAGGCGTGGCCCAGGCCGATCTGGCCGTCGGGCATGCCCGAGCGGTGCGCGAACTGCTCATTGATGAACTGCGAGGCCAGCACCGTGTGTGCCGCCTCATAGGCGTCGGCGGTGGTCAGGTAGTTGTCCTCGCCCGTGTTGATGATGATGCCGGCCTCGGCCTGGATCATCCGGGCGAAGTGCTGGTCGATGAGCGTCCGCTGCGGGTTGATGTCCCGGAACAGGATGCCGTACATCGAGTCTGAGAGCATCATGTCCAGCCGCTCCAGGGCCCCCAGCGCGGCGATTTCGGGCATGCAGAGGCCGCTGGCGTAGTTGGTGAGCCGCACGTAGCGGCCCAGCTCCTCACTCACCTCGTCCAGAGCCCGGCGCATGATGCGGAAGTTCTCCTGGGTGGCGTAGGTGCCGGCGAAGCCCTCGGTGGTCGCGCCCTCGGGCACGTAGTCCAGGAGCGACTGGGCCGTGGAGCGGATGACGGCGATGACGTCCGCCCCCTGCCGGGCGGCGTTCTGGGCCTGCACCACGTCCTCGTAGATGTTGCCCGTCGCCACGATCAGGTAGAGCCAGGGCGCGGGCCGCTCGCCGTACCGGTTGATCAGCGCATCCCGGGTCCGCCGGTTCTCCCGGATGCGGTCCACCGCCCCGCGGGCGAGCCGCTCTGCCCCGGCCCGAATCTCCGCCTCCGGCAGAAGCGGCAGCCGCATCAGGTCCAGGTCGCCGGCGGCCACCGCCTCGGCCACCTGCTGCGGCGTCCGGCCGGTCTGCGCACAGGCGTTGGCCATCCAGAAGGCCGCGCCGCGGGCGAGGCCGCCGCCGTCCTGCAGGGCCTCCACCACCAGGTTGGCCAGGGGCACCTCATCCGGCCCCTTCCCCTCCACGCCGAACAGCCGCACCACCGCCCGCTCGATGGCCGTGGTGGTGTGCCGTTCGATGAAGGGCTGCACCTGGTCCACAATGCGGCCCGCGAGCTCCCGGGCCCGCGCCACCCGTGCCGGGTCGATGTTCAGCGTCAGTGACAAGGGCGTATCCCTCCGCTTTCAGTTCAAAAATTGTGTGCGATGCCGGCCACCAGGTCCGCCACGGGCCGCGCGGCCACCTCCGCCACCCGGGCGCAGAAGGCCGCGGCATCGTAGCCGGGCCCCACCGGGGAGTAGGCGTTGGTGGTCACCGCGGCCACCTCCACCCGCCGCTCCACCCAGACCTGCCCGCCCTGCCGCCGCCACCGGCGCCAGGTGTCGCGGTCTGCCAGCACGTGCGTCGGGTCCGGCGCCAGGATGGGTACGGAACCGAGCCGCCGGGCGAGCAGGGCTTTCAGCAGCCCGTCGGTGAGGGCGCCGGTGAGGCAGAGCACAGTGCCCGGGGGCGCGCCCGCGGCGGCCTCCGCCACCCGGTCCGGATCGGCCAGGCCGCTGGCCACCGGCACGGCGACCGGCGGCCCGTCAGGCGGCAGCAGGCAGACCGGTGGGCGGTCCCCGCCGGCCCGCTCGCGC
>JAMNXV010000158.1 GCA_023623185.1 Bacillota bacterium | reverse complement strand
ACCAAGTTCGGGCCGATCACGTTCCAGCGCCGCTACTACTGGGACCGCGAGGAAGAGCGTTTCGTGTTCCTGCTGGATGAGGTGTTGGGAATAGCGAAACGGCAGCGGGTGAGTGACTCGGTAAGGGCAGATGCGGTTGAAGCGTCTGTGACAGCTGGATCGTACCGGGGTGCTGCGGCAGAGCTGGAGCGGCGGGATTGCCAGGTGTTTGTCAGCCATGAAGCGATTCGGCAGTGGAACCTGCAGACCGGAAGGGCGCTTGCAGCGGCGGAAAAACAGCAGCAGATGACGTTGGCCGGTACCCGACGTGTGCGGGTCTTGTTCATCGAGGCAGACGGGTTCTGGCCAGCTCGTCAGCGTGGCAAGAAGGCAGAAGTCCGGCTGTTTGTGATTCATGAGGGTTGGATCCAGCGAGGCCCAGGTAGTAAGGAGTACAGCCTGGTGAACCGGCGCGATTTCGTGCCCGAACCGGGCAGGGATAGCTGGGAGCAGTTGAGCGAGCTTCTGGAGAGCGAGTACGACCTAAGCGAGACCTGGGTGATCATCAACGGGGACCGGGCGTTGTGGATCCGGGAGGGCGTGACGTGGTTTCCCAAGGCGCTGTACCAGATCGATCGGTTCCACCTGAAGCGGGAGTTAAACCATGTGCTGCGCCACCGGCCCCAGCGCTTAGAGCAGGCACACGCTGCACTTGAAGCAAACGATGCTGGACGGTTGCTGGCGGTGCTGGATGAAGCGCATAAAGCCGAGACCGACACGGATCGTCGTGGGAAGATGCGCCGGCTGCTGGCCGACCTCAGGACGATGCCGGAGTCAATTCGAGATTACCGTATTCGGCTGCAAGAGCGGGGCGTCAACGTTGAGGGGTTACGCGGCGTGGGCGCCGCGGAAGGGGCGGTGGAGCGGTATTCGGCACGGCTGCGGAAGGTGGGGCGGAGCTGGTCGGAAAGTGGCCTGATGGCAATGCTGCAGGTGATGGCAGCATATTATCGCGGCGCTTTACGGGGGGCCGTACAGTACGTTGAGCGTGCGTTGGGGCTTGAATCTGTGAACGCGGCTGCGGAGAAAGTGCGCCATCGGGTTCGTGAGACCGTAGGCCGGGGAGTCGATGCTGCCCGGCATGCACGCATGCCGATCCTGAACGCCGGTCGCAACAACAGCGGAGGATACTCCAAGACGTTCAGGGGGTTTGCGGGTCTGGTGACCAGGTAAAAAACGAGAACGGTAGTCAGCGTCCGTTCAAGAACCAGATTTATACAGAACACTTTTGGAAGTGAGACGTACCCACTTTGGCTTGACAGGCCCCGCGGCCCGGCGCCCTTTGACACGGGCCCGAAACGGTGCTAGATTATATGTTTATAGAAGCGCGTCGAATGCAGAACAGAAAGGATGGGATCTTGTGAGGCGCCGTATAGGTGTTGGGGACCTTGCTGCCACTGGTATTCTTACCGCCCTGGCGCTCATGATCCCCATCGTGTTCACGTTCCTGCGGATCACCATTCCGCCGTTCTTCACCGCCACGCTGATGTCGCACGTGCCCAGCATGCTGGCGATGCTGATGGGCCCGTTTGCGGCCATCGGGGTCGGGCTGGGGTCAGCCCTGGGTTTCACGGTGTTTGTCGGTCCCGCCATCGGGGCCCGGGCACTGTCTCACGCCCTGTTCGCCTGGGTCGGCAACATCGCCTGGAACCGCGGCATGCCCCTGTGGCTGGTGCTGCTGATCGCCCTTCCCTTCCACGCCGTGTTCGAGATGGCCGTGGTCTGGATCCTGGGCGGAAACCTGACGATGGCCCTGATCACGCTCTGGGGCACCGCCCTTCACCACGCCATGGACGGCGTGATCGCCCTGGGCCTGGTCGTCGCCCTGCGGCGGAGCGGCGTCCGCTGGTTCGAACAGCCTGCGCACTAAACAAGATGTCCCCGTCGGTGTCGACGGGGACTTTTTCTTGGTGGGAGTTCTACGCCTCACCTACCTGAGCACCAGCGCGGCGACGGCCAGCAGCGAGAAGGCCACGCTGAGGTAGCCGTTGACGTTGAAGAAGGCGGTCCCCACCCGGCTCATGTCCGAGGGCGAGATGATGCTGTGCTCGTAGTGGAGCAGCCCGGCCACCAATGCCCACGCGCCCAGGTAGATCCACGAGGACGCCGGCCACACAGACGGCGGCCAGATCGGGGTGGGCAGGAGTCCCACCGCCAGACCCAGCAGGCCGGTGAGAAGCACGACGGCCAGGTGCAGGGCCCGGGCGATCCGCAGCGCAGGGGCGAGCCCAAAGCGTGCCGGGATCGAGTGGACCCCGTTGCGGCGGTCTGCCTCCAGATCCTGCGTGCCGTAGATGATGTCGAACCCTGCGTTCCACAGCGTGATGAGCGCCACCAGAACCAGGATCTCCGTCCCGACGGCGCCGCGCACAGCCACGTACGCCCCGAAGGCCCCCCACGAGACGCTGAGACCCAGCCACAGGTGGCAGAGCCAGGTGAACCGCTTGGTGAACGGGTAGATGGTGAACGTGAGCACGGCCAGCGGGAACAGTTTCAGGGCCAGGGGATGCAGCTTGACCGCGGCCAGCAGGAGCAGAGCCAGGGCCACCATCACATAGACCCAGACCTCGCCCCGGCTGATCTTCCCGGCCGGCAGATGGCGCGTGGCGGTGCGGGGCGTCTTCCGGTCGATCTCCTCGTCGAACAGGCGGTTCATGCCCATCGCGGCGGTGCGGGCCCCGGCCATGGCGGCCGTGATCCACAGCAGCTGGGACCAAGACGGCCACCCGTCTGCAGCCAGGAAGGCCCCCAGGTAGGCGAAGGGCAGGTTGAGGACGGTGTGCTCAAACTTAACCAGCTCGGCAAAGGTCTTCACTCTCTTCAGGCCGGAGATCACGACAGCGGCCGCCCCTTCCTGCGGTCAGAAGCCATATTCCTTCCAGCGGGCGGTCACCCGCTCCCTCACCTCAGGCGACATCTCGATCTCCTCGGGCCACGGGCGGGGGTGCCCCTCCTCGGGCCACTTGCGGGTGGCGTCGATGCCCATCTTGGAGCCGTACCGCCAGACCGGCGAGGAGTGATCCAGGTCATCCACGGGGCCGTCGGCGAAGAAGATGTCGCGCTTGGGGTCAATGTTGCCCGACACGTACCAGAAGACCTCGCTGTAGTTGTTGAGGTCGATGTGCTCATCCACAACCACGATGCACTTGGCCAGCATCATCAGCCCCAGTCCCCAGAGGCCGTGCACAACCTTGCGGGCGTGGCCCGGGTAGCGCTTCTTGATCTTGACCAGCACGCAGTTGTGGAACGTGCCCTCGACCGGCATGTTGTAGTCGATGATCTCGGGCATGAAGAGCTGGAGCAGCGGCAGGAAGATGCGCTCGGTGGCCTTGCCCAGGTAGGCATCCTCCTGCGGCGGCTTGCCCACCACCGTGGCCGGGTAAATGGCGTTCCGGCGGTGGGTGATGGCGGTGACGTGGAAGACGGGATAGGGATCCACCGGGCTGTAGAAGCCGGTGTGGTCGCCAAAGGGCCCCTCCGGCCGCAGGGGCTCCGACGTGTCCACGTAACCCTCCAGGATGAAATCGGCGTGGGCCGGGACTTCGAGGTCAATGGTCTTGCACTTGACCAGCTCCACCGGCTCGCCCCGGAGGAACCCGGCGAACATCAGCTCCGGGATCACCGGAGGCAGCGGCGCGCTCCCGCTGTAGATGGTGGCGGGGTCGCCGCCCAGCGCCACGGCCACCGGCATGCGGGTGCCCCCGTACGCCTCGAAGTGGCGCTGGCCGTCCTTGTGCTTGTGCCAGTGCATCCCCGTGGTGCGCCTGTCATACACCTGCATCCGGTACATGCCGATGTTCCGCCCCCCGGTCGCGGGGTCGCGGGTGATCACGTTGGTCAGGGTGATGAAGGGACCGCCGTCCTTCGGCCACGTGGTCAGCACCGGGAGCTTGTACAGGTCGACGTCGTCGCCGGTCAGGACCACCTCCTGGCACGGGGCACGGCTGACCATGCGTGGCGCGGCGGCCTTGGCCACGTCCAGCAGCTTCAGCCCCTGGCCGAGCTTGTCGAACAGGCCGCTGCCGGCCGCGGGCAGTTTCAGGAGCTCGCGGATGCGCTGGCCGACTTCATCTAGATGGTTCACACCCAGGGCCAGGCAGAGGCGCTCCATGGAGCCCAGGGTGTTGGTCAGCACCGGGAACTGGGAGCCCTCGACGTTTTCGAAGAGCAGCGCCGGACCGCCGCCGGGGATCTTCGAAACCCGGTCGGTAATCTCGGCGATTTCCAGGTACGGGCTCACCGGCGCCCTGATGCGCTTCAGCCAGCCCCGCTTCTCGCATGCGGCGACAAATTCGTGGAGGTCGCGGAATGCCACGTGGTTTCAACCCCTCATCTGAACCTTGGCGCAAGTCGCTCTCCAGTGTAGCCTGAACCCGGCGCTGCATCAACGCGCCGGGCTCAGGCTGTCCGGTTCCGGACACGGGTTGGCAGTCTGGTCCGGGGATGGCCAGGGCTGTCGGCTGGGTGGCCGGTGTTGGTTGGGGGGTGTTCCTGCGCGGGAGTGGCAGGGGGTGGTTGCAGGGATATTGCTGCGCCGGCGCGGCAGGGGTTCATGGCGGGATTCGGTCATGCAGGCGAGGTGGCCGGGGTTGGTTTCGGGAGTTTCTCCGGTGCCGTAGTAGCCGGAGTAGGTTGCGCGGGTGTTCCCGCGCCAGGGCAGTGCAAGCTTGAAGTTCCCACGAGTTGAGATCGCTGCCGTGCCGCATGCGGCGGCGGTCGCGCGCCGCGGGCCTTACCCGGCGCCGGTTCCGGCGGGTCTCAAATCGTGTGCAAGACAGTTGCCCTCCCCCGGCGCGGGCAGGAGGAGGGTTCCCGTGGCCTACGCC
>JAMNXV010000019.1 GCA_023623185.1 Bacillota bacterium | reverse complement strand
GACACCGCTCCCCCTCCCGGTCCGCAGAGACGCAGTGCTCCAAATACACTATGTAAACTGAGGCGGGAGGGTCACACGCCGGAACCGGGCGGGGCGCCGCGCGCGAAAAGGGCTGACCCGGCGGAGTCCTCTGCTCCGCCGGGTCAGCCCGGCACACATCGTGCGTTATTCCAGAGAGAACACGTAGTGGTAGAGCGGCTGCCCGCCGTACTGCATCTCGACCTCGTGGTCGGGGAAGCGCTCACGCAGCTGCTCGGCCACAGCCTCGGCCCGCTCGGCATCGACGCCGTCGCCGTAGTAGACGGCGATCACCTCGCCGCCCTCCTCCTCCACCATCGCCTCCAGCAGGGCGGTCAGCACGGCCTCGGGCTCCTTCCCGATCTGGCGGATCTTGCCGTTCCACAGGCCGAGGATGTCGCCCTCCTTGATCTCGAGGTCCTCGTAGACCGTGTCGCGCACGGCATAGGTGACCTCGCCGGTCTGCACCCCGGCGATGGCCTGCTTCATGCTGCTGAACAGCCGCTCGCCGTCCTCCTCATCGGGCATCCAGGCCACCATGGCCGAGATCCCCTCGGGCACCGACCGGGTGGGCACGACGTAGACCTTCTTCTCCGTCAGGGCCACCACCTGTTCGGCGGCCAGGATGATGTTCTTGTTGTTGGGCAGGAGGAACACCTGCCGGCTGGGGCACTGCTCCACGGCATCCAGCAGGTCCTGCGTGGACGGGTTCATCGTCTGCCCGCCCTCGATGACCTGGCTCACCCCCAGGGAGCGGAAGATCTCGGCCATCCCCTCCCCCGCGGCCACGGCGACCACGGCCGTGGGCTGCTCCTCCTGCGGGCCGGGGTCATCGGCATGTGCAGCGCCCGCGGGGTTGCCCGGCTGTGCGGCGCCCTCGGGGTGATCCGCCGCGCCCGCCAGCCCGGTCGAGGCGACGCCCTCGGGCGCCGGCTGGGCGTTGCGCAGCAGGTCCTCGTGCTGCTCCCGCATGTTGTGGATGACGATGTCGATGAGGTCGCCGTACTGAATCGCCAGCGACAGCACCGGGCCGGGGTTCGAGGCGTGCACGTGCACCTTCGCCAGGTCCTCGCTGCCAACCACGTAGATCGAGTCGCCCCACTGCTCCAGCTCCCGGGCGATGTCGTCCATCGGGATCGGCGGGCCGTCCTTGTACCGCCGGATGAAGAACTCGCAGTCGTAGGGGAAGCGGATGTCGGAGATCTCCTCGTCGACCTTGAAGGCCACCTGCGTCGCCGGCGAGGTGTCGTGCCGGACGGGGGCCGGCTCCGCCGGGCTGACCTCCGTGGCGACGGTCGCCACGTCGGACGCGTGGCCCGAGAGCGCCTCGTAGTAGCCGTGGTAGATCACGGTCAGCCCCTTGCCGCCCGAGTCAACCACGCCGGCCTTCTTCAGCACGGGCAGGAGATCGGGGGTCTTCGCCAGGGCCTCCTCGGCCGCCTCCACCGCCGCCCGCATCACCGCCACCGCGGCCCTGTCCTTCCGGCTCGCCTGCTGGGCCGCCGCGGCAGCCTCCCTGGCCACCGTGAGAATCGTGCCCTCCACGGGCTTCATGACCGCCTTGTAGGCCGTATCCACGCCCTCCTGAAGGGCCCGGGCCAGATCGCGGCCGTCGATGGTCACCTTGCCGTCCAGGTACTTGGCAAAACCCCGGAACAACTGCGACAGAATGACCCCCGAATTGCCCCGGGCGCCCATCAGCGAGCCCTGGGCCAGGGCGGCGGCCACCTCACCCACCGTGCGGTCGCCCGCCCGCTCCACCTCCCGGTTGGCCGAGGTGAGCGTCATCGACATGTTGGTTCCGGTGTCGCCGTCCGGTACGGGGAAGACGTTCAAGGCGTTTACCGCGTCCTTCTCGGCTTCGAGCCTGGCGGCTGCGCGGAGGATCATCTGTTTTAACGCCTTGCCGTCGATGGTCTGAATACTCAACGATGAGTGCCTCCTCATCCCCACCGGCTGCCGCAGCGGGGCTGGTAGTATGGACCTGAAGCGGCGTCTGCTCAGGCGTGCCCGAGCTTGACGCCGCGGACATGGATGTGTACCCCCCGCACCTTCAGCCCTGTGTAGCTCTCGACGACGTAACGCACCTTTTCGGTGACGTTGCGCCCGATCTCCGAGATGCGGGTACCATATCCCACTACGATATACAGGTCGATCTCCACCGAATCGCCATCGACCTCCACCGCGACACCCCGGGCCAGGTTCTCGCGGCCCAGAAGCTCCGAGATGCCGTCCTGAAAGCGGGAGGAGGCCATGCCGACGATGCCGTAGCATTCGGTGGTGGCGATGCCGGCCAGGGTTGCAATCACGTCGTTGGAGACGTAGATGCGGCCCCGCTCGGTGATGATCTCCTTCCCCAAGGGGGCTCCCCCCTTCCAGCGGCGATATGTTCTTCCTGGAATGGTCGAATTCCTGCCGGATCAGCCGAATTGGCCGCCGCCCCCGCGCTTGTCATGGTTGCACACGTTGTGTTATGATATGGATCGTGCTTTAAACGAGGTGAGCTCGATCTCCGCCTGGAGGAGGTGTCCGACCTTGGCTCGTCGCTGCGAGGTTTGCAACAAGGGCGTGTCCCGCGGCCACAACGTCAGCCATGCTGAGAACAAGACCAAGCGCTCCTGGTCGCCCAACGTCCAGAACGTCCGGGCGATTGTGGACGGCCGCGTCCAGCGCATCACCGTCTGCACCCGCTGCCTGCGCAGCGGAAAGGTGCAGCGCGCGATCTAGCCTGTCCTGTCCGCCAGCAAACCCGGCCGCATCCTGCGGCCGGGTTTTCGCCATTGCGCCCGCCGCCGGCTACTGGGTCCGCTGCATGCCCTCCCGCACGCGGCGGACCTCCTCCTCCGAGAAGCGGTAGACCTCGTTGCAGAAGTGGCAGGTCAACTCGGCCCCGCGGTCCTCCTCCACCAGGGCGGCCAGGTCCTTCTCATCCAGCAGGGCGATGGCCCCCAGGGCCCGCTCCCGGCTGCACTTGCAGGCGAAGCGCAGATCGCGCCGCTCGAGGATCTGGTAGTCGATGCCGGACAGCACCGCGGCCAGAATCTCCTCCGGCGTCATCCCCTGCTCCACTGCCAGGCTGACCGAGCCCAGCTTGACCAGGTTCTCCTCCAGCCGGTCCCGGTCGGCGTCGGGCGTGGCCGGCAAGAGCTGCAGCATGTAGCCGCCCGCGGCCACCACCGCGCCGTCGGGGCCCACCCGCACCCCGATGCCCACGGCCGAGGGGGTCTGCTCCGAGCGGGTCAGGTAGTAGGCCAGGTCCTCGGCGATCTCGCCGGAGACCAGCTCGGCGGAGCCGGTGTAAATGCCCTGCAGTGCGAGCTGGCGCGTGACGTAGAGCATGCCGGAGCCCACGGCCCCGCCCACGTTCAGCTTGCCCTGCGGGGTGGGGTCCAGGTCCACGTGGGGCTCGTTCACGTAGCCCCGCACCTGCCCCTGTTCGTCCGCGTCGCAGATGATGCCCCGCAGGGGGCCGTCGCCCGCCACGCGCAGGGTCAGGGATTCATCGGGATCCTTCAAGGTCGCGGCCAGCATTGCGGTACCGGTGAGCGCCCGTCCCAGGGCGGCGGTCGCGGTGGGCCAGGTGTCGTGGCGACGCCGGGCCTCCTCCACCAGGTCTGTGGTCACCGCGGCGAAGGCGCGCACGTTCCCGCCGTCGCCGATCGCCCGCACCAGGTAATCGGCCATGATCCATTCTACCTCCAAGCGGCAAGTCTTCCCTATTATAGCCAAGTATCGACCCCGGCGGCAATCGACCGCCGGGGTGCGTGGGCTTTTGCGGGCCGATGCGGCCGGCTCGCGGGCTGCAGGTGCTCCCGGTGCACGCTACGCGGCGTCCCTGCCTTCCCCCCGCTTGCCGGAAAACACTTTCATAATGGCCATCAGCATACGCCCCAAGGGTCGCGGCAGTCGGATGACGGTGATGCGCACACAGGTGCCCCCCTTCCCTGACCGATGGCTCACCGGCCAATCAACGTGTAGCCGACGTAGGCGATCAGTCCCCCGATCACCGCAGCGTAGACGAAGCCGGGCAGTGCCGTGAGCACGATCGACACGCCCGCGAGGATCAGCACGAAGCCCACCAGCGCCCTGCGCGGCGGCTTCCGCCTGCCCAGCCCCATCCGCACGGCGACCCCTCCCGTCCCGGCGAACCCGTTCTTCACCCAACATACGTAGGCTGAGGGGAAAACTTGCCTCCGGAAACGGGGGGGCCAAGCCCTGAAGTCAGGCTACCGCGATGGAGAGCATCCGGGCCAGGTCGATCAGCACCACGAGCCTGTCGCCCCTGCGGGCGACGCCGTAGACGTAGTCCTGGCCGGCCACCGTCAGGTCAGCCTCCGGCTTGCTGATGGCCTCCTCCTCGATCGTCATCACCTGCTCCACCCCGTCCACGACCAGGGCGGCGGTCACGCTTCCGACGGTGAGGATCATGATGCGGCTGTCGCCGTCCGCCGGCCGGCTGGGCAGCCCCAGCCGCTTGCGCATGTCGATGACCGGCATGACCTCGCCCCGCAGGTCGATCACGCCGTCCACGTAATGGGGGGTGTTGGGCAGGCGCGTGACCGGAATGAGGTAGCTCACCTCGCGCACGACCCCAATATCCGCACCGTACCACTGATCATCCAGGCGGAAGATCACGTACTGGCGGGATGCCATGCTGCCACCTCCTTCGCATCAACCGGGGCTACTGCCCCCGCAGGGCCGCGATGGCCGCCGCGTAGTCTTCCTTTCCGAACACCGCCGTCCCGGCCACCAGCACCGTGGCGCCTGCCTCCGCGCACAGGGGGGCCGTGCGGGGGTCGACGCCGCCGTCTACCTGGATCTCCACTTTATCGGCCAGTCCGGCCTCGGCCACCAGGTCCTTCGCCTGCCGGATCTTCGGCAGGCAGGCCTCGATGAAGCGCTGGCCGCCGAACCCGGGGTTGACGGTCATGATCAGGATCAGGTCCACCAGGTCCAGCACGTGGGCCAGCACCCCCACCGGCGTGTGGGGGTTCAGCGCGACGCCGGCCTTCACGCCGGCCTCCCGGATCTGGCCCAGCACCCTGTGCAGGTGGTCGCAGGCCTCCGCATGCACGGTGATCAGGTCGGCCCCCGCCTTCACGAAATCCGCTATGTATCGCTCGGGCTGGCGGATCATCAGGTGCGCGTCGAAGAAGAGCTTCGACCGGGGCCTCATCTTCGCGATCACCGGCGGACCGAAGGTGATGTTGGGCACGAAGTGACCGTCCATCACGTCCAGGTGGGCCCAGTCGGCCCCCGCCGCCTCGATGGCGGCAAGCTCGGAGGCCAGGTCCGCGAAATCGGCCGAGAGCAGCGACGGAGCAACCTTCAGGCGCGCAGGATCGAACACGGGCACTACCACCTCTTCATGGCCTCTACTTCTTCGAGGAACACCAGGTAATTCTGATGGCGGCTCTCGGGAATCGCCCCGGCCTCCACCGCGTCCCACACCCCGCACTCGGGCTCAGCCCGGTGCAGGCAGTCGGCGTACCGGCACTCCGACTGGTACGGGGCAAACTCCGGGAAGTAGTCCCGCAGGGTCCACTTGTCGATGTCCTGGAACTCCAGATAGGTAAACCCCGGGGCGTCGGCCAGGAGGCCGCCGCCCGTGAGGGGGATCAGCTCCACGTGGCGCGTGGTGTGCCGGCCCTTCCTGGACTTGGCCGATACGGCCCCCACCCGCACGTCCTCCCGGTGGGGCTCCAGGGCGCGCACCAGGTGCGACTTGCCCACGCCCGAGTGGCCGGCCAAAACCGACGTCCTGCCCACCAGGTGGGGCCGCAGCTCGTCCAGCCCCGTCCCCTCCCGGGCGGAAATGGGCAGCACCCGGTAGCCCACCAGGTCGCGGTAGGCCCGCACGAAGGCGTTCACGTCCTCCTCCGCCACCAGGTCGATCTTGTTGAGCAGGATGAGCGGCTCGACCCCCGCCTGCTCCACGTGAACGAGCACCCGGTCGAGGAAGAGGTAATCGGCGTCGGGCTCCACCAAGGTGAAGACCACCAGGCACTGGTCCACGTTGGCCACCGGCGGCCGCTCCAGGCAGTTGCGCCGCGGCAGCACCTCCTCGATGCGGCCCTCGCCGTCGGGCGCCAGCGTGACCTCCACCTCGTCTCCGGCCCGCACCTGGAGCCTGTCCAGCCGGAACTTGCCCCGGGGGCGGCACTCCACCTCATGGCCGTCCACCAGCACGTAGTAGATGTTCGAATGCGATCGGATGACCTTGCCTACTGGCACACTTCGACCCCACCTCTCTTTTAGGGCAGCTCGACCCAGCCCGCCTCAACGCCGTTGACGTTGATGATCAGGTAGGCGCTGCTGCCGTAGAACTTGTCCGAAACGACCACATGGTGACCGCCTGCCAGTTCCTCGTCCACCAGGACGCGCGGCTCCTCGGCGCCGTCGATCTGGTCGATCAGCACCACCTGGAACCGCACCTTCTGCGTCGCCGGCCCGGGCACGACCAGCTGCTTGCTGAACTCGGTGCCCAGGAGCTCCGGCCCCGAGGAGACGACCAGATCCACCCGCTGCCCGGGGGTCACCTGGCTGCCCTCGGCCGGGATGGCGGCCAGCACCGTGCCCTCGGGCTCGGTGTCCGCCCGCTCGGTGACGGTGCCGGGCACCAGCCCCGCATCGGTCAGCGCCTTCCGCGCATCCTCCAGCGACAGGCCGGCGACCTCGGGCACCTTCAGCGGCCCCAGCGAGACCGTGAGCGCCACCTCGGAGCCGACCTTCAGCGGCGTGCGCGCCGCCGGCGCCTGCTCGATGACCTCGCCGACAGGCCGGCTGGAGATCTGCTCCTTGATCGGGCCGACCTTGAACCGCTCGGTCTTCAGGACGGCGGTGGCCTCGTCGATGTGCATGCCCACCACGTCAGGCAGCTCCACCGTCTCCGGCCCCTTCGAGACCACCAGCTCGATCACCGCGCCCTCCTTCACCATGGAACCGGGTTCGGGCCGGGCCTCGATGATGTAGAGCTGCTCCAGATCGCTGTGCCGCTCGGATACGATGGCGCGCTGCAGCTTGGCGCCGGCCAGCATCTCCTCGGCCTGGGTGATGTGCACGCCCACAATGGGCGGCACCTGCACCTCGGGCACGTCCAGGAACTTCCAGATCGCCCACGCCCCGGCGCCCAGGCCGCCCAGCAGCACGAGCAGCACCGCCGAGACGATGATGATGTTGCGGATGCGGGCGCGCCGCGCGGCCGCTTCCGGATCCCGCTGCCGCTTCGCCCGGGCCCGCTCCCGCTTCTGGCCGGCCATGCGGCTGCGGGCGGCCCGCAGGTCCATCGTGGGAAAGTCGTCGCTCTGCATGTGGGTTCTGCCCTCCAGGTGCATCTGCAGGAAGTCCGCCAGGGCGTCCCGCATCTGAATCGCTGTGTCGAAACGGTCCTCCGGCTCCTTCTCCATCGCCCGCAGGATGATCTCGTCCATCTCCACCGGGACCTCGGCGTTGAGCAGCGACGGCGCATCCACGTGCTCCCGCAGGTGCTTCAGGGCAACGGTGATCGGGCTCTCGCCCTGGAACGGGACGGTGCCCGTCACCATCTCGTACAGGACGACGCCCAGCGAGTACAGGTCGGACTTGCTTGATGCCGGCTGGCCGTCCGCCTGTTCGGGGCTGAAGTAGTGGGCGGAGCCCATCCAGGAACCGGTGCGGGTGAGCGTGTCGGTGGTGACCGCCCGGGCGATGCCGAAGTCGGCCACCTTCACGCGCCCGTCCCGGCCCAGCAGGATGTTGTGGGGCTTGATGTCGCGGTGCACGATTCCCTGGGCGTGGGCGTGGGCCAGGGCGTCGGCAATGGCGATGCCGATGCGCGCGGCCTCGGCCACCGGCAGCGGCCCCTGCTCCTGGATGAGCGCCTTCAGGGTCTTGCCCGCGACCAGTTCCATCACGATGTAGTGCGTTCCGCCATCCTCGCCCACATCGTAGGTCTGCACGATGTTGGGGTGGGAGAGGCTGGCGGCGTTCTGCGCCTCGCGCCGGAAGCGGCGCACGAACTCGTCGTCCGCGCCGAACTGGCCGCGGAGGGTCTTCACCGCAACCTCCCGGCCCAGCTGAAGGTCCGTGGCTCGGAAAACCACGGCCATGCCGCCGCCGCCGATGCGCTCTTCAATTCTGTATCGACTGCCGAGAATTGTGCCGATCAAGGGCTGTTATCCCTCCCACCTGGCGGCAAGCACAGTAATGTTGTCATAGCCCCCGCGGCTGTTGGCCAGGTTGACCAGCCAGTCGGCCAGGGCCTGGGGTTCAAGCCGGAGCGCAGCCTCGCGGATCTCCTCCAGGCTGACCAGGTTGGACAGCCCGTCCGTACAGAGCAGGAGCAGGTCGCCCACCGACCATTCCAGTTCCCGCTGTTCCACGGGCAGGTCGGGGCGGACGCCCAGCGCGCGGGTGAGCACATGCCGCTGCGGGTGCAGGGCAGCCTGCTCCTCGGTCAGGTGGCCGCTCTGCAGGAGCTCGCCCGGCACGTTATGGTCGGAGGTGAGCTGCCGCGCCTCCGCGGGCCCCACCAGGAACGCCTTGCTGTCGCCCACGTGGCCGACGAAGAGGCGCGGTCCCATGGCGATCACGGCCGTCATGGTCGTGCCCATGTGGGCCAGCTCCCGGTGGGCCATCTGCTCGTCCAGGATGGCCTGGTTCGCCTCGTGGATCGCCTCGACAAGCCCTTCGCCGACGGTGCCTTCCCGTGCCCACGTCTCCACCCGCGGTGGCACGTAGGCGCGCAGCGTCTGGATGGCCAGCTGCGAGGCGATCTCGCCGCCGTCGTAGCCGCCCATACCGTCCGCCACCGCCAGGAGGGCGCCGCCGCCGGGCAGGGAGAGCGGCTCAAACAGGTAGGCGTCCTGGTTGCTGGGCCGCACTCTGCCGGGATCGGTCCGCTCGCTGTACACCAGCCTCACGGTGATCTCATCTCCCCATATGTCTGCGCTGCGCACGGTTTCGCAGCTGGCCGCAGGCGGCGTCGATTTCACCGCCCATCTCCCGCCGAACCGTGGTGGCAATGCCGCTGGATTCCAGGATCTGCTTGAAGCGGTTTATGCGCTCCGGGCGGGGCCGCCGGTACTGGGGCCGCTCCGCCACGGGGTTCAGCGGAATCAGGTTGACGTGCGCCAGCGTTCCCTTCAGGAGGCCGGCCAGTTCCCGCGCCTCGGCGGGGCCGTCGTTGACCCCGTCGATGAGGATGTACTCGTACGTCACCCGGCGGCCGGTCCTCTCCGCGTACTCCCGGGCCGCGGCGAGCACCTCCTCGATGGGCCATATGCGGGCCACGGGCATGAGCTGCCGGCGCAGCTCGTTGTTCGGGGCGTGGAGCGACAGCGCCAGGGTGATGGGCAGCCCCTCCTCCGCCAGCCGGCGCATGCCGGGCACGATGCCCGACGTGGAGATGGTGATGTGCCGGTAGCCGATGTTCAGCCCCTCGGGGTCGTGCATCAGCCGGATGGCCTTCACCACGTGATCGTAGTTCTCGAGCGGCTCGCCCGAGCCCATCAGCACGACGGTGCTGACCCGCTCGCCTTCGGGCAGTTCCCGCTGCATCATCACAATCTGATCGACGATTTCGCCCGCCGTCAGGTTCCGCACCAGCCCGCCCACGGTGGAGGCGCAGAAGGTGCAGCCCATGCGGCAGCCCACCTGCGTCGTGATGCAGACGGAGTTGCCCCACGACTGCCGCATCAGCACCGACTCCACCTGCGACCCGTCGGCCAGGCGGAAGAGGTACTTGGTGGTGCCCGTGCGCTTGTCGTGCTGTTCCGTGTCTTTCTCCAGCAGGCGGAGCAGGGTGGTCCGGGCCAGCTCCTGCCGCAGCCGTGCCGGCAGGTTGGTCATGGCGTCGAAGTCCTTGACCCCCTTCTGGTAGACCCACTGGAACAGCTGCCTGGCGCGGAACCGGGGCTCGCCCAGATCCGCCATCAGGTCGGCCATTTCATGTATGGTCATGCCCGGCAGGGGCTGCCGGCCGAGCTGGGTGAAGAGCAGCGCCGGGTCGGCGATTTTCAGCGGCACATAGCCGGATTCCTGCACTCAGGGGTCCTCCTGTTCGAAAAGATTCCACTGGAGACAGGGCCTACCTTTGAGTTTAACCGCTGGGGGGCGGTTGGGCAAACGTTTCGTGCCCCCCTCCTGTGGGCGGTATCTGTTCTGTCCACATCTTCTTCGACGGCGATCGACAGCCCCACCCCTTCGCTCCAGACCGCGAGCGGAGCCCGCGCCCGGGAGGTGATCAGCATTTGACCACGTCCCGGCTGGCCTAACGCGCAGATGACCGCGGGCGCAGACTCGCCCGCGGCCTCAGCAGAGCCACACGATCCCTCGGTTCACGCATCCAGGGGCCGCAACTCACGGCCGAACCGCTGCGCGTTGCGGCGGTACCACTCGGCGGACCGCCGAAGCCCCTCCAGCTCCGCCTCGGTCACCTGGCGGACGACCCGGGCCGGACGGCCCATGATCACGGACCCCGGTGGGAACTCCTTCCCCTCCGTAATGAGGGAGCCGGCCCCCACCAGGCAGTTCTCGCCGATCTTCGCCCCGTTCATGATGGTGGAGCCCATCCCGATCAGCGAGCCGTCGCCGATCGTGCAGCCATGAATGATGCACGAGTGGCCGATGGTCACGTCCGCGCCGATGTGGGTGGGAAACCCGGCGTCGCAGTGCACGACGGTCGCATCCTGCACGTTGGAGCCGCGGCCGACGCGAATGGAATCCACATCGCCCCGCAACATGGCCCCGAACCAGATGCTGGCCTCCGGCTCCAGCGTCACGTCGCCGATCACCACCGCATTCGGGGCGATGAACACGCCGTCTGCGATGTTGGGCGTCTTGTCGCCCAGCGCGTATCGCATCCCCAGGTCTCTCCCTTCCAGGTTTTTCAGGATCAGCGAATGTACAGCTCGCCATCCTCGGTCACAAAGGCCCCCTCTGAGCCGGGGTCGCTCGGCGTGCACCCCTTCAGCACGAACCTAGAGTCATCGGTGAACTCCATCGCGGTGCAGGTGTAGGCGAACTGCCCCATCGCGCCGAACCGGTCCTCGCTGTCGACCCGGACCGCGATCTGGTCCCGGTGCTGAACCGACACGTCAAAGGCAATCGGGTCGCCCTCCACCGTGTAAGCCACCGTCCGGAACGTGGCCGGCCGGTTGGCCAGGTAGGCGTCCCACAGGCACTTGCGGCGGTCCGGGCTGCGCCCCTCGCCGCGCACGTTCCCGTCCTCACCGCACTGCTCAACCAGCACAGGATCAATCCCGGGATAGGCGCTCGAACCGGCCCCTTCCGACCCCGGCGCCGTAGCGTGAGACGGGCCGCCGTCCATCCCGGCGAAGCCGCCGCCAGCCGATCCGACAGGCGTGCGGGGGTCCACCTGTGCGGCGGGAGCCCCCACAGTACCCACAGGAGCGGCGGGATCGGTCACAGCGGCCCCGCCGACAGCAGCCACGGGCGCGTCGGGATCCGCCACGGCGGCCCCGCCGCCCGCGCCTTTCGCGCGGCCCACACCCCCCTGCGCGCCCCCGGCGGGCTCGATGCCCGCGGGGCCCGCAATCTCCGGTTGCTGTGCGTCCCCCGAAAGCGCCCGTTCACCCGGAGAGGCGGCGCACCCGGCGGCGAGGAGCGAGACGAGCAGCATCCCGGCAACCAGTGAACTCCGTGTCCAGTTTCGCATCGCGATGCCCCCCCTCTGCCCCTTGGACGGGGAGGGTCCCGCCGCCCGTTTCAACCCCGGGCGTTACCCTGTTTTCACCATCCGGGCGATGAAGAAGCCGTCGGTGCCGTGCACATGGGGCAGAAGCTGCACGTACCCCTCCGCCTGCCCCTCCCGCGCGATGCTCTCCGGCAGGTAGCCCCAGATGTTGTCGAACCGGAACTCGGGATGGTCGGCGACGAACGCCTCCACCAGCTCCTCGTTCTCCGCCGGCTGAATGGTGCAGGTGGAGTAGACCAGCACCCCGCCCGGCTTCAGGGCCTTCGCCGCCGACTCCAGGATAGCCCGCTGCACCGGCACCAGGGCCTCCACGTCCTCCGGGCTCTTCCGCCACCGGGCGTCGGGCCGGCGGGAGAGCGTGCCCAGCCCGGAGCAGGGCAGGTCGCAGAGGATGGCGTCCGCTCGCTCCGGCATCATCTCGCCCACCCGGCGGGCGTCCAGGCAGACGGCCTGCACGATGGTCGTTCCCAACCGCGCGGCATTCTGCTCGATCAGGTCCACCTTGTGGGGGTGGATGTCCAGGGCGATCACGTGGCCCTGGTTGTCCATCAGCTCCGCCAGGTGGGTGGACTTGCCGCCCGGGGCGGCGGCCACGTCGATCACCGTCCAGCCCGGCTGCGGGGCCACCACGGCGGCGGCCAGCATGGACGACTCGTCCTGTACGGTGATGAGCCCCTGCTTCATCGCCTTCAGCCGGTCGAGCCACGAGGCCGAGGTGAGGTCGCGGATGATCAGCCCCTGGGGCGAGTGGCGGGTGGGCTCGGTGCGGACCCCCTCCTCCGCCAGGGCGGCAGCCGCCTCCTCCCGGGTCGCTTTCAGCCGGTTGACCCGCACGGTGAGGGGCGGCACCTGGTTCCCCGCCTCCAGCAGGCGCACGGCCTCGCCCCGGCCGAACCGCTCCAGCCAGTGGGAGACAAGCCACTCGGGGTACGAGTGCTTCACCGCGAGCGCCCGGATGGGTTCGGCCGCCTCGTCGGGCCACTTCAGCTCCGGCAGCCTGCGGATCAGGTTGCGCAGCACGCCGTTGACGAACTTCGCCAGCCCGGCATGCCCGTACTGCTTGGCCAGCTCCACCGCCTGGTCCACGGCGGCGGAGTGGGGAATCCGGTCCATGTAGAGGATCTGGTAGACCGCCTCCCGCAGGATGTTCCGCACCCACGGGTCCATCTTCTCCAGCGGCCGCGTGGCCACCTGGCTGATCGCCCAGTCGAGGGTGGCCCGGCGCCGGGTCACCCCGTAGGCCAGCTCCGTGGCCAGGGCGCGCTCACGCCCCTCCAGCTTGCTGCCGGAGAGGTGGTGATCGAGGGCCAGGTTGGCGTAGGCCGCCTTGACATCGACATCGCGCAGCGCGCGCAGGGCGGCCTCGCGGCCGGTGCGCGGGGGCGCGGGTTTGCGGCGCGGCATGAACTCGCCTCCAGCGTAGGGTTGTCACTCTCTGCAGAGTGTACCGCAACTGGAGGCAATGGGCAAAGGATGGGTTTTCACCACGAGTTGGGGAAGCCCAGCCCCACCTCGTGGTTCGCGGGCAGCGGGAGCGCGTGCATGGCCGAGCCCAGGTCGTAGATGATCGAGCCGTCCGACTCCTGCGCCATCGCCCCCCGGTCCAGGACGTAGGCCAGCAGTTCGGCCGCAAACTCATGATGGAACCGGTCCAGTGCCACGATCACCTGCGGAAGGTCGGCCAGCTCCACCCGGGCATCGACGATGGCCGTGTTGTCGTCGTACCGGATCACCGCCTCCCCGGCGGGCATTCCCCGGATCTCGATCGCCACGCGTTCCTCATCTGCGTCGGCGGCTGTTACTCGGAAGGAGACTGGGGGATGGTACATGATGACGCCCTCCCGCTGGATGTGTGGGCATAGGATGCCCGCCGCGGGAGCGGTTCAACCGTTGATGACCGGAGGGTACGCATGCGCGCAGATCAGGGTCGCAGGAAGCAGGCGGGCCCGCCCCGGGCAGATTCCCGGGCGGGCCCGCGCCACACCCAGTACATGGATGGAGCCGGGGCCACGGGAGAGAACAGGGCCCACGGCAATATGCCCAACAACCAGGGCATGCGCCCGGGGGATCCGGCGGCGTTCGGGGATGAAGAGCGGCGTTAAGGTGAACCGGGAGGTGCCCAGTGGTGCAGTTCGTCGCGCCACTCGGCCTTCTTTTTTGGGTCTAGACGCTGGTGAGGTCTACACGTTGGTCGACCCCGACTGAAACGCGCTTCGCCCCATGCTTCCCATTCCTTCACGCATCAAGGGTCCGAGTGGTTTTGCGCCTCGATTCCAGGTGCCTTGGGTGCGTCAGCTCCCCCGGCGACATGAATGGTGAGCAAATGAGCCACCCGTTCCAGCCTCCCTGGCTCATTCCGTCACCGTTCACGCTTGAACCAACCGGCAGAACTGCTCGTGAGACCCCTCTGCCGCCTCCTTGGAGATTCAGAGGGCGGCAGCCCGCACGGTCACGGGCCCTGCTGCGTCCACCCGCAGGGCATGGGGCACGGGAAAGCGCCCGGTGTGCCGCTGCACGGCCTACACCGGGCGCTTAACGGGATCACCCCATTCGGCGGGGACAGGTCAGGTGCACCCGCCCCCTGGCCTCCTGAGAGAAAACAGTGGTGCACCCCCGTGCACCACTGCGTCAACCATCTATTCAGCCGGACTGCCGGTTACTCATCCGACGCCATGCCCCGGAGGAACAGCAGGCGCACCAGGCTCATGACCGCCGTCGCCGCGCCGGCCACGTACGTGAGCGCTGCGGCGTTCAGCACCTTGCGGGCGCCCACGACCTCCTGCCGGGTCATGTAACCGCCGGTCTCCAGGATCTCCACCGCCCGGCTGGAGGCGTTGAACTCCACCGGCAGGGTGATCAGGTAGAACAGCACGGCCCCCAGGAACAGCAGGATGCCGATGTCCATCAGCCACTTGCCCGAGGCGCCGCCGAAGATCAGGCCGATGATCACCAGGAACGGCCCCAGGCTGTCGCCGATGCGGGCCACCGGCCAGATCAGGTTGCGCATCTGCAGCGGCATGTAGGAGAACTCGTGCTGGATGGCGTGCCCCACTTCATGGGCCGCTACGCCGATGGCGGCAATGGAGTTGCTGGAATACGTGGAATCGGAAAGACGAACGACGCGCTTCTGGGGGTCATAGTGGTCGCTCAGGTACCCCCGCACGCGCTCGATGGGCACGTCGGTGAGCCCGTGCCGGTCCAGGATGTCACGGGCGACCTGAGCCGCCGTCACACCCGAGCGCGTACCGACCCGCGACCACTCGTTGAACGAGCTCCGCACCCGCGCCTGCGCCCAGATCACCAGGATGATGGCGGGGAGCAGAAAGATCATCGTCGGATCGAAGAACGGATAGAAATACGGCAAGCCAGGACCCTCCCATTCACGCACCAGAGTCACCCAACACCCGGTCTGCCATCTGCGTCCGGGTGTCCAAGCTCTCTCTTATAAAGACTATGCCAGGCCCGCCGGAGGTTCGCGCCGCAGCCCAGATTACGGCGAAAAACGCGTGCCCACCTGGGCGCCGCCGCCGTTGACATACGACTGCGCATCCATCCGGCCCTTTCCGTGCGGCTGGACCTCCCGCACCAGAAGGGCGCCGTCGCCCGTCGCCACGGTGAAGCCCTCCCGCCGCACCACGGCCACCACGGTGCCGGGCTCCGCCCCCGGGTCAGGGTTCGGCGCCACCGAGGCCCGCCATATCTTCAGCCTGCCCCTTGGGCCGGTGGTGTAAGCGCCGGGCCAGGGGTTCAGCGCGCGGATCTGGTTGTGCAGCTCCGCCGCCGGCCGGGTCCAGTCGATCACCTCGTCCTCCGGCCCCAGCTTGGCGGCGTAGGTCACGCCCTCCTCCGGCTGGGGGATGCGCGGGGCGTCGCCGGCCTCCACCCGCCGCACCGTCTCCACCAGCAGTTCGGCCCCGAGCCGGGCCAGCTGGTCGTGGATCTCGCCGCCGGTGGCATCCGGGCCGATGGGCACCCGGGCGGTCAGGCAGATGTCGCCGGTGTCCATGCCCTCGTCCATCCACATGGTGCAGACGCCGGTCTCGGTGTCGCCGGCCATGATGGCGCGCTGAATCGGCGCCGCGCCCCGCCAGCGGGGCAGGAGCGAACCGTGCACGTTGATCGCCCCCAGGGGGCTGATCTCCAGGGCCTCCCTGGAGAGGATCTGCCCGTAGGCCACCACGACGGTGAGGTCCGCGCCCAGCTCCTTCAGCTGGGCGATCACCTCAGGCCGGCGCAGCCGCCGGGGCTGGAACAGGGGCAGGTCGTGCTCCAGCGCAACCTCCTTCACCGGGGAAGGCCGCAGCTTACCGCCGCGCCCGGCCGGCCGGTCCGGCTGGGTGACGACCCCGACGACCGGATAGCCTGCCGCCAGCAGCGCGCGCAGGGAGACCGCGGCGAACTCCGGCGTTCCCATGAAGAGGATCTTGAGCAAGTCTATTCCTCCTTCGCGGGCGGTTCAGCGCCCTCGCCGCCCGCCGATACCGCAGCGGCCTTCTGACCCTCCGCCTCAGCCGACACCCCCGCGTCAGCGGACGCCTCGGCGGCCTGCGCCGCCCTGGCCTCCTCGGCCTCCTCCTCGCCCTCGGGCACCGGCCGCAGGTTCGAGCACTTGTCAGTGTACAGGATGCCGTCCAGGTGGTCGATCTCGTGCTGGAAGATGCGGGCCAGGTAGCCCTCCGCGTCGATCCAGACCTTCTTGCCGGTGCGGTCCAGGGCCACCACCTGCACCTTCTCGTAGCGCCACACGTCGCCGATCATGCCGGGAATGGAGAGGCAGCCTTCGGTCCCCTCCACCCAGCCCTCGGCCTTCACGATCTCCGGGTTGATGAGCTGGTACAGCTGGCCCGACCCGTCCTGCGGGTCGACGACGATGATCCGCTTTGACACGCCCACCTGCGGGGCCGCCAGGCCCACGCCGGGGGCGGCGTACATCGTCTCGGTCATGTCGTCCAGCAGCTTGCGGACCGAAGCGTTGATCTTGGTCACCGGCCGGGCCTTCTTGCGCAGGACCTCCGCCGGGTCTTTCACGATCTCCAGAATTGCCATGTATAATGCCCCTCCATCAGATCTAGAGAATGCTCATCGGATCCACGTCCACCGAGAGCGAGACCGACCGCGACTCCCGCCACTTCCCCCGGGCACCCGCGAAGGCGGCCTTCACCTGGCTCACCATCGCCCAGACGTCCGTGCCCTTCAGCACCAGGTGGTGCCGGTGCTTGCCCCGGAGCTTCGCCAGCGGGGCCGGCGCCGGGCCGAGGATCTGCCCCCGGAACCCGCCGTCCACCAGCAGCCGGTGCACGTTCCGGGCGGTGGCGGCCACCGCCGACTCGTCCTCGCCCGAGATCACCAGGTGGATCATGTGCGCAAACGGCGGGTAGTCCAGCTCCTCACGGAAGCGGATCTCCTCGGCGAAGAAGCGGTGGTAGTCGTGGTCCGAAGCCGCCAGCAGCGCGGCGTGGTCGGGCTGGTAGGTCTGCACCAGCACCCGCCCGGGGCGGTCGCCCCGGCCTGCCCGGCCGGCCACCTGCGTCACCAGCTGGAAGGTGCGCTCAGCGGCCCGGAAGTCCGGCAGGTTCAGGCTGGTGTCGGCCAGCACCACCCCCACCAGCGTCACGCCGGGGAAGTCCAGCCCCTTGGTGATCATCTGCGTGCCCACCAGCACGTCGACCTCACGGTTCGCGAACCGCTTCAGGATGGCGGCGTGGGAGCCCTTGCGCCGGGTGGTGTCCACGTCCATGCGGGCCACCCGCACGTTCCGACCCGCAGTTGGGGCAGACGGTGGGCACCGGCGCCGTGTGGTCGCAGTAGTGGCAGGCCAGGTGGTCGTCGCCCAGGTGGTAGGTCATGGCGACGGCGCAGTTCGCGCACTGGATCGCCTCGCCGCAGGAGCGGCACAGGATAAAGGTATTGTAACCCCTGCGGTTGAGGAACAGAATCGCCTGGTCCCCGGCCGCCAGGGTCTGGTCCAGGGCTTCCACCAGCGCCCGGGAGAAGATCGACCGGTTGCCGGCCCGCAGCTCCTCCCGCATGTCCACCAGGGTGACGGGCGGCAGCGGCCGGTGGTCGATGCGGTGCTCCAGCGACACCAGCCGGTAGGCGCCGGTCTCCGCCAGGTGGAACGACTCCAGGGCCGGGGTCGCGGAGCCGAGCACGAGCAGGGCGCCCTCCAGCCGGGCCCGCTCCGCCGCCACCTCCCGGGCGTGGTAGGCGGGCGGCGGTGACTCCTGCTTGTAAGACTGCTCGTGCTCCTCGTCGATGATGATCAGCCCCACATTCTCGAAAGGGGCGAAAACCGCCGAGCGCGCCCCCACGACGATGGAGACCTCGCCGCGGCGGATGCGCTGCCACTCGTCGAACTTCTCCCCGCGCCCCAGCGCCGAGTGCAGCACCGCGACGTCGCCGCCGAAGCGGGCCCGGAAGCGGTGGATCATCTGCGGCGTCAGCGAGATCTCGGGCACCAGGCAGATCGCGTTCTTCCCCATCTCCCGGACCAAGGCGATCGCCCGGAGGTAGAGCTCGGTCTTGCCCGAGCCGGTCACG
>JAMNXV010000155.1 GCA_023623185.1 Bacillota bacterium | reverse complement strand
AGGTGGCGCCGTCGGTCAGCAGGGCGGCGATGGCGTCGGGATCCCGCCGGTTGAACGCATCGAGGTAGGCGGCCACGACGGCGCTGGGGGGTGCAACCCGGGCCCTCGGCTGCGCAGGTTCCACCGGCGCCGATTCCACCGATGCAGTGCACCCCGATTCCGTCCGCGCCGATGCAGGCTCATGGGATCCACGTTCCCCGGAGGCCGCCTCCTTCAGCCCTGCGCGTGCACGGTGCAGCGCCGCCTTCACGGCTCCCTCGGTCGTGTGCAGCATGGCCGCCCATGTGCCAATGACATCGGGCTCCTCAGCCGCCGGCGCCCGGCTCTCGTCCAGTTCCACCGTCTCGATCCTGCGCCGGCGCAACCCGTCGATCCAGGTGTTGGACGCGATGCGGAACAGGTAGGGGCGCGCGTCCAGCGGCTCCCACCCGGTGAGCCGGGCGAAGGCCTTCATCAGCGTCTCCTGCACCAAGTCAGCGGCGTCCCAGGCCGATCCGGTCAGGCGCAGGCAGTAGCGCCACAGGTCGGCCCGGTGCGGCTCGATCAGGCGGAGAAAGGCCCTGCGCGCGTCCTCCACCGGGCGCCCCAGGGCCTGCAGCGTGTCAGCGGTTTCCATGCTCGAATCCCTCCCGTCTTGTGCGGTCATCAGGTACCACGCACAACCGGGACGAAAAGATACGCCGGTCCCTACTCCTGCGCTACGTCGGCGAAGGCGCCACCGGTGGCCCGGGGCAGGTCGTCGACCCGGAGCCGCAGCAGGGCCTCGGGCACGCCGCCGCCCGCCCAGATGTCCGGGAAGCGCTTCAGGCTCTCGTCCAGCAGCACCGTGGCGGGCTTCAGCAGACCGACCGGAGCCACGCCCCCCGCCACGAAGCCCGTCACCGCCAGCACCTCATCCGGGCCGGCGAGGGTGACCTTGCCCCGGTCCAGCAGGGCCTTCACCTTCTTGCGGTCGACCCGCCGGTCGCCCGCGGCCACCACCAGCACCGGCTCTCCGCCGGCGAACATCAGGATGGACTTGGCGATGCGGCCCAGTTCCACCCCAAGCGTATCCGCGGCCGCCTGGGCGGTCGTCAGAAGGTCAGTGAAGGTCCGGATCTCGCCTTCCACACCGGCGGCCGCCAGTGCGGCCCGGACCCGCCTGATCGGTTCTGGTTCCATCGGCAGACGCTGCGTCAACGTTCACCCTCCCATCAGGTGCACGGGCCATCCCTTCACGGGGTCCAGTACGACCAAATATTCTATGTGCTTCAACACATCGTTCCCTACTCCTTCGTGGCGGATGCCCACGACGGCCACATGTATTGACATTCTTTGACCTTTACCGCACAATAAAAGGGAAGGACGGTGATGGCGCGATGCTCACGGTGCGCACGACGCTTTCGCTGGTCGCGCTGTTAGGGCTCGCCGCCCTGGTGGGGCTGACCTCGGTGGGGCCCCTGGGCGCGGCGGTGGTGATCGCGGCCTCGCTCCTGACCAGCACCGCGGCCTATCGCGGCCGGGCGCGGGCCTCCCTGCGGCAGATGGGGGGGCGCCCGATCCAGTGGTTCGAAGCCCCTGACCTGTACGAACTGGTTGACGCGCTTGCCCGGCGGGCCGGACTGCCGACGCCGCGCCTCTACCTCCTGCCGGGAGAGATGGTGAACGCCGTCGCGGTGGCCACCGCCAGCAGCAGCGCGATCGGCCTCACGCGGCCGCTCCTGCGATACATGCCGCCGGATGAGGTGGCGGCCATCATCGCGCATGAGCTCTCGCACATCCGGCACGGCGACCTGCCGCTGAACATGGTGGCGGCCGGCCTGGCCGGCGCGGCGGCGGTAATGGCCGAACTGGGCCGCTTCGGCGTGATCTTCGCCTGGCTCCTCGGCGCCCCGGTGGGGCTGGGGGAGCTGACCGCCGCGCTGATGGTCGCCGCGGGTGTGCCGGCGGTGGCGCTGGCCCTGCGGATGGGCATCTCCCGGGAGCGGGAGTACCTGGCCGACGCCGGCGCAGCCGCTCTGGTGGGTTCGCCGCGCCTGATGGCCCGGGCCCTCCAGCGCCTGGAGCGGCTCAACCAGCCGACCTGGTGGCAGCGGCTCCTGGGCTACCCGGCGCCGGTTGAGCCCACGGGCTGGGCCGCGCTGATCAGCAGCCACCCGCCGACCCGCCTGCGGATCGCCCGGCTGCTGGCGATGCGCACCCCCCGCCCTAACCTGGCGTACTTCGGATGAGCGACGGCGACACGGACCGCCCTAACCTGGCGTACTTCGGATGAGCGACGGCGACACGGACCGCCCTAAACTGGCGTACCTCGGATGAGCGACGGCGACACGGACCGCCCTGCCCGGCGCAGGGCGGTCGGCGCGTGTGGGGGCGTGCGCAGAGGAAGTCTGTCCGGCCGCAGCGAAACAGGGAGGCAGGAGGGTCTGACGGAATGCCGTATACGATGTGGGATCGGTTCCCGGTTTTTGGCGTTCATGACGAGGACACCCTGGCCCAGCTGAAGCGTTGTGCCGAGGCGGGCCGTGCGGTCGGGGCGGCCCTGATGGCCGACGGCCACAAGGGCTACAGCCAGCCGATCGGCGGGGTGCTTTTCTACGAGCGGTTCATCTCGCCCTCGGGCGTGGGCTACGACATCGCCTGCGGCAACAAGGCGGTGCGGACGGATCTTGCCTACGGCGACATCAAGGCCGAGAAGGAGCGCATCGCCGCGGAGATCCACAGGCGGGTCGCGTTCGGCCTGGGCCGGAAGAACCCCGAGCCGGTGGACCACGAGCTGTTCGACGACCCGACGTGGCGGGACGTGCCCCAGCTCATGAGCCTGAAGCCAATGGCCCGCGACCAGCTGGGAACGGTGGGCGCGGGCAACCACTACGTTGACATCATGGCCGAGGTGCCGGCCGACTGGAAGCTGGGCGACCCGATCGCCGACGATGCGCCGGTCTGGGTGGCGGTTCACTTCGGATCCCGGGGCTTCGGCCACCGCACGGCGACAGGCTTCCTGAACCTGGCGGCTGGCCGCCCCTGGGACGCGTCTGCCCCCGGCGAGTCGATGGACCAGCCGCCGACGCTCATCCCGGCCGGTTCGGAGCTGGGCCAGGCCTACATCGCCGCCATGCGGCTCGCAGGCAGGTACGCCTACGCCGGGCGGGACTACGTGGTGGCCCAGGTGCTGCGGATACTCGGCGCCGAGGCCACGTTCACCGTGCACAACCACCACAACTTTGCCTGGTACGAGGAGCACGGCGGTGCCAGGGGCTGGGTGATCCGCAAGGGAGCCACCCCGCTCTTCCCGGGCCAGCTGGGCTTCATCGGCGGCTCGATGGGCGACGTGGCGGTGGTGGTGGAGGGCGTGGATCACGAGGAGTCCCGTGCGGCCCTGTACAGCACGGTCCACGGCGCCGGCCGCGTCATGTCCCGCACCCAGGCCGCGGGCAGGTGGCGGCGCCAGAAGGGGCGCCGGGTGCGGACGGGCGGCAAGGTGGACATGGACGCGGTCCGCCGGCGGCTCTCCCGGGCCGGGGTGGTCCTCTGCGGCGCTGACGCCGACGAGGCCCCGGAGGTCTACCGCCCGCTCCGGCAGGTGCTGGCCTGCCACAAGCCGACGATGAAGATCCTTCACGTGCTGGCGCCCGTTTGCGTGGTCATGGCCGCCGCAGACGAGTACGACCCGTATAAGGACTGAGGAGGTTTCAACCGATGGAGGTGCGACTCGACCCCCGCCTGCTCACGCTCGCCGCAGCGCTCACCGCCGGCGGCGCAAGGCCCCCCTCGGCGGAAGAGCATCCCCTGGTCACCGAGACCCGGAACCGCCTGGCGGGAGCGACGGAGCACGCGGCGGTGCGCTGGCTGCGGGAGGCGTTCGCCCGGCACGATCTGCTGGGCCTGGCGATGCAGGCGGTACAGCTCGGCCCGCCGCCGGACTTCGACGACAGCTGTCCCGACGGGGTGCCGGCCTTCGTGGAGGCCTGGTTCGCCGAGGTGGACCGGCCCGCCCTGGCCGACGCCCTGCGGTCTGCCTGGCGCGAGCTGCGCATCGGCGACCTGCTCCGGGATCAGGCCCCCATGTGGGAGGAGGTCGTCCGGGATCTGTCGCACCTCCTGGCGGACGCGCAGCTTGAGCCCTTCCAGCGGCTCTTCTGGGGCCGCTTCCCCTACGAGGCGGTCGCGGTGCCGCTGTGGAACATGAACGGCGCCGGGGCAAAAGGGGTCGGCGTGGCCAATGTGCGGGAGACCTACGCCGTCTGCCTGCCGCACGGGGCGTCGCCACCCGCGCAGGCAGATCTGCTGGCGCTGGCGCAGCACGAGGCCAGCCACCCGGTGCTGGACGACATCCAGCGGCAGCACCCCGACGTAGCCGGCGACTGCGCCTTCATCGAGATGGACTGCCCCCCGGCGGGCCGGTTCGCCCAGTTCTACGGCGACCCGACCTTCCGCTGGGTGGAGACCCTGATCCGCACGTCCACCTGTTTCTACCTGGAGTACCTGGGCCGCCCGGAGGATGCCGAAACCTTCGCCGAGTCCCAGGTGGCCGCGGGCGTGACGGCCGTCCCGCTGTTCCGGGATGCCCTCCGCCCCTGGTGGGAGGCGCGCCAGCAGGGCACGGCGCCGGGGCTGGACCTGGCCCTGCCCCAGCTGCCGGCCTGGCTGCGGTCCGCGCTTGCGCATTAGCGGGGCGCGTGGCCGTCTGCTGCGCCGCCAACGCACCTACGCCCGGGTCGCCGCCCGGTACGCCTCCTGCAGGGCCCGCACCACCGGACCCACCTTGCCGTCGCCGATGGCCCTGCCGTCCACGGCGACCAGCGGCATCACCTCCGCGGTGGTGGAGGTGACGAACAGCTCCTGACAGCGGGTGAGGGCCTCCAGCGGAATGCCCTGCTCCCGCACCGTGTACCCCAGCTTCCGGGCGTCCCGGATGACCCGCTGGCGGGCGATGCCGTTCAGGATGTTGTTGCAGGCCGGATAGGTGACGATGGCGCCGTCGATGACGGCGAACAGGTTGCTGCTGCTGCCCTCGATGACGAAGCCGTCCCGCACGAACAGCGCCTCGTACGCCCCCTGCTCGGCGGCCTGCTGCTTGGCCAGGACGTTGGGCAGCAGGGAGACGCTCTTGATGTCGCACCGGGCCCAGCGCTGCTCGGGCACGGTGATGCCGGTCACCCCTTCATGCCGGCGCCGCTCGTTCTCGGCCAGGGCCTCGGGCGGCAGCGCGTGCGTGAGCACAAGCACCGTCGGCTCGACCGCCCCGGCGGGGAAGGCGTGGGCCCTGGGTGCGTGCACGCCCCGCGTGACCTGGTAGTAGACCGTGCCCTCACCCAGCCCGTTGCGCTGGATGAGCTCGTGCGTCACCCGGATCAGCTCCCCGGTGTCGGGCGCGGGCAGACGCAGCTCCCGGGCGCTGCGGGCGAGCCGCTCCAGGTGCGGCTCCAGGTCGAACGGACGGCCGCCGTAGACCCGGACCACCTCGTAGATGCCGTCTGCGAACAGAAACGCCCTGTCCTCTACCGGGATCTTCGCCTCTGCGTAAGGAACGTACTCCCCGTTCAGATACACCGTTGACGACATGCGCCCGCCTCCCAAGTGGTGGAATCTTTTCGCAGATGATTACGGGATCCGCCCAGCGGTCTCCTGCCGGACCGGCTGTGCGGATCCCCGTGTTTTCTCAGCTGGCGTTGGCGCGCCGCCAGAACAGCCGCTCCAGCAGTCCCGGCTCGTTGCGCCTCACCGTCACCCTCAGCCAGATCTGCCCGTCCTGGTCCAGGGGCGGCGCCCCCGGCATGCGGACCTGGGCCCTCCTGTCCAGCAGGCTGAGCCGCAGGTTGGGCAGTTCGTCAACGACCTGCACCAGTTCGCCGAACACCGCCAGCACGATGGCCTCGGCGACGGCGTCGAGGAGTTCACGCCCGTTTACCACCGAGCGGACGACCTTGTATCCGGGCATGACCCGCTCCTCCGTGAGCCCGGTGCGGCGCACAAAGGTCAGCCAAATCTCATGGCGCCCCGGGCGCACCTTCGGGATGCCCACCTCGGTGACGATCGCCGCGGCCACTGTCCGGATCATCCTGTCCAGCTCCTTCTGCCCCATCTGACCACCCCCGTTTTAAGATGGGGAACAGCTCCGGATCCGGCGTCACCCACAAGGTCTTATGGTTGTCGTAGATCACCATGCCCGGCCGGGCGCCGTTGGGCTTGCGCACGTGCTTGCGGGCCGTGTAGTCCACCGGCACACCCGACGACTGCCTGGCCTTGGAGTGGTAGGCCGCGAGCGCCGCCGCCTCCTGAATCGACCGCTCCGGCACCTCCTTTCCGGGCGGCACCCGCAGAATCACGTGTGAACCGGGAATCTCCTTCGTGTGGAACCAGAGGTCCTGCGGGCCGGCAAGTTTCAGGGTGAGGTAGTCGTTCTGCCGGTTGTTGCGACCGATCCAGATCTCCAGCCCGTCGGAGGACCGCAGGGTGATCGGCCGCAGGGCCGATGGCTGCTTCCCGTCCCCGGCCGTTCGGCCCCTGCCCGCGTCACCCGCCCGCCGGGACCTGCCCTCCCGCAGGTAGCCCTCGGCCGCCAGCTCCCGGCGGACCTCCTCCAGGTCGGGCAGCGACTCGGCCTGCTCCAGCGCCACCTCCACCTGCTCCAGGTAGGCCAGCTCGGCCCGGCTCCGGGAGAGCTGCTCCTGTATGGCCGCCAGGCCGCTGCGGGCCCGCTGGTAGCGGCGGTAGTAGGCCTGGGCGTTCTCGGTGGGGCTGAGGGCCGGGTCGAGGGCGATGACCATCTCGGCGCCCTCCGGATCGTAGTAGTTCACGACCCGGACCTCCGTCATGCCCTTGGCGATCTGCCACAGATTGGCGGTGATCAGCTCGCCCTGCAGGCGGTAGGTTTCGGCCGACTCCGCCCTGGCCAGCGACTCCTCCTGCGCCCGGAGCTTCCTGCGCACCCGGGCGATCTCGTCGCGCACCAGTCTGGCGAGGCTTCCCCGCAGGGAGCGGAAGCGCTCCTCCTCGGCCCGCTGGCCGAAGTAGGCGTCGATGCAGGCCGAGACCGACCCGAACCCCGTCTCGGCCCGGCCGGGCCAGTGCCGGAGGGGGAGCACGTGAAACTCCTTCAGCCGCCCGTCGGCGTCGTAGAGCAGCCGCGGCGCCCAGTCCTCTGCGGCTGCCAGGTCGCGGGCCGCCGCTGCCAGCCGGGCGAGGTCCACCTCCCGCAGGGGGGCGTCCCCTCCGGCCCCCGCCCGGCAGACCGCCTCCCGTGCCAGGAGCGGTCCGAGCCCGTCCACCCGGTCCAGGAGGACCTGCCAGGCCGGCGCATTGGGGTCGGCCTCCGTCAGGTCGTCCGCCGTCACCGCCGCGGGATCCAGCTTGCCCGTGGGCGGCGGCGGCACGTACGGCAGGCCAGGCAGGAGCTCCCGGTGCCGGTTCACCTCCTCGGTGACGCGGCGGATGGCGTCCACGATGCGCCCCTGCGGATTGAGCAGCACGATGTTGGAATGCTTGCCCATCACCTCGGCGACGAGCACGTAGGTGACGGGGTTGCCCAGCTCGTCGGTGCTCCGGATGGAGATCCGGCAGATGCGGTCGCGCCCCGCCTGCTCGATGGCGACGATGCGGCCGCCCTCCACGTACTTGCGCATGAGCATGCAGAACATGGGCGGGGCCGGCGGGTTGCGCTTCTCGATCTGGGTCAGGTGCACCCGCGCGTGGCGGGGATGGGCCGAGAGGAAGAGCCGGTGGTTTTCCCCGCCCGCGTAGCAGAGCAGGGCCAGTTCGTCGGGTTCAGGCTGGTAGATCTTGCTGATGCGGCCGCCCAGCAGGCGCTGGTTCAGCTCAGCGACGACGGCCGCCATTACCTTGCTGTCAAAGGCCATCCAGTGGGCTCCTTCGTCAGGTCTGTCTCTACCTTAAGCTTACCATGCTCGCCCATCTCCTGTCATTGCCTGGATCGCCGCGCCCCTCGGGGAGAGCGCACCGCCCTGCCGTGTGCGGACTGGCAGCGCAGCCTCCAGCTGTGCACCTCCCGACAGGGTGCCGCACGGCAGCGCATCGCCCGGCCGGATCTGCCCCCGGGCAGACCTGAAGATGTACCTGGGGGCAGAGGATGCGCCGCCGCGGTCAGGGTAGAATGAAGACCAGCTTCTAATACGTGGATTCAAAGGGGTTGAACGATATGAACCTGCCTTCGCTGCAGGTCGGCAACAAGACCGCCCGGGTCTGCATCGTTCAGGGCGGGATGTCGGTGCGCATCGCGCTGCACCGGCTCGCGGCGGCGGTGGCGGAGTGCGGCGGGGTGGGCACCATCGGCGGGATGGGCATTCCGCCGGGCGAGCTGCGCCGGGAGATCCGTGCGGCGAAGGCCCTGACCGACGGGGTGGTGGGCGTGAACCTGATGTACGCCGGCTACCTCTTCGACCGGCTGCTGGACGTCTGCATCGAGGAGCGGGTGGACTACGTGGCCATCGGCGCCGGCTTCGCCCGTGGCCCCTTCAAGAAACTGCACGAGGCGGGCATTCCGGGCTTCTGCATCATCTCGTCGGTGAAGGCGGCCCGCATCGCCGCGCGCACGGTCGGCATCAGCGGCATCGTCGTGGAGAGCGGCCAGGCCGGCGGCCACCTGGGGCCTGACGACCCCGACATCACCATCTGGGAGCTCTTCCCGCCGGTGCGGGCGGCGCTGCGCGAGGCCGGCTTCACCGGGCCGGTCATCGCCGCCGGCGGCCTGCTCACCCGCCAGGACCTGCTGCGGGCCCTGGCCATGGGCGCCGACGGCGTGCAGATGGGCATCCGGTTCGCCATGACCGAGGAGTCGTCCGCCTCGCCGGAGATGAAGGCGAAGTGGCTGGCGGCCACGGGCTCGCAGGTGACCGACTGGAGCCCCACCGGCTACAAAAGCCGGGCCATCGTGCCGCACATCCCCTTCGACGCCCTGCCCCGCACCCGCGACAACGGCGGCACGTACAGCTGCACCAACTGCCTGAAGTACTGCCAGCACCGGGATGAGGGCCGCTCCCACTGCATCTGGAACGCCCTGAACAACGCCCAGCAGGGGCGGGTGGAGAACGGCCTCATCTTCTGCGGCGGGCGGATCGGCGAGATCAACGACATCGTGCCCGTGGCCGAGGTCTTCCGGCGGCTGACGACGCCGGCGGCGGACGAGGACGCGGCGGACTGAGGAGCGGGCAGCAACAGCCACGACGAACAGAGCGGATACCGTCAGCAACAGCCACCACGCCAAGAGGCTGCAGCACTTTGTCCACGCGCCCGGTCTACCCCCGGAAGCTGGTGCGTACGGTTGGACAGAGGTGAAGCCCGCATGTCCAAACCGTGGCACCAGATGGGGGCGGATGAAGTCTCGGCCGCCCTCGCGACGGACCCGTCCGCCGGCCTGGGCGAGGCCGAGTGCCGGCGGCGATTGGAGGAGTTCGGCCCCAACCTGCTGGAGGGTGCGCCCAGGGTTCCCTGGTGGCGCATCCTGCTCGCGCAATTCCAGGACTTCATGGTCGTCGTGCTCCTGATCGCGACCGCGATCTCCTACGGCATGGGTGAGACGGCGGACGCGGTCACCATCGTCGTCATCGTCGTGCTCAACGCCGTGCTCGGCTTCGTGCAGGAGTACCGGGCCGAGCGGTCGCTGGAGGCCCTGAAGGAGCTGGCGGCGCCCACCGCCCGGGTCATCCGCGGCGGCCAGGAGACGACCGTGTCGGCCCGGGACCTGGTGCCCGGCGACCTGCTCCTGGTGGAGGCCGGCGACCGCATTCCCGCCGATGCCCGCCTGGTGGACGCGCCGGGGCTGGAGGTGGAGGAGTCGGCCCTGACCGGCGAGTCGCTGCCCGTGCGCAAGTCGGCCGCGTGGGTGGGCGAAAGGGACGCGCCCCTGGGCGACCGGCGCAACATGCTCTACATGGGGACCACGGTCACCCGGGGCCGGGGCAGGGCCCTGGTGGTGGCCACCGGCATGGACACCGAGATGGGCCGCATCGCGGGGCTGATTCAGGAGGTGGGGGACGAGGAGACGCCCCTGCAGAAGCGGCTGGCCCAGCTGGGCAAGTGGCTGGTGGCCGGCTGCCTGACGGTGTGCGCCATCGTGGTGCTGGCCGGCCTCCTGCGGGAGGATGCGCTCACCGGGCCGGTCGTCTCCCAGCTCTTCATGGCCGGGGTCTCGCTGGCCGTGGCCGCCATCCCCGAGGGGCTGCCGGCCATCGTCACCGTGGCCCTGGCCCTGGGCGTGCAGCGGATGATCAAGCGCAACGCCATCGTCCGCCGGCTGCAGGCGGTGGAGACCCTGGGCTGCGCCACCGTCATCTGCTCGGACAAGACCGGCACCCTCACCAAGAACGAGATGATGGTGCGGGCCGCCTGGGCCGGCGGCCACCGTTACACCGTCACCGGCGACGGCTACCGGCCGACCGGCGAGTTCCTGCGCGGGGACCGGCCGGTGAGCCCCCAGGAGGTGCCGGATCTGGCCCAGACGCTGAAGTCGGCCGCCCTCTGCTCCAACGCGAAGCTGGTGCAGAGCCCGCCGGCCCGCCGCGAACGCATCTATACCATTCAGGGCGATCCCACGGAGGGCGCACTGGTGGTCGCGGCGCAGAAGGGCGGCTACCGCCCCGCGGTGCTGCACGACCGGTACCCGCGGCTCCTGGAAGTGCCGTTTGAGTCGGAGCGGCGGCGCATGAGCGTGCTGACCGAGGGCGACGGCGGCTGCGTGCTGCACGTGAAGGGCGCGCCGGACGTGATCCTTGAGCTCTCCACCCACATGCTGAAGGACGGGCGGGTCGTGCCGCTGACCGACGCCGACCGCCAGGCCATCCTGGACGAGAACCTGCGCATGGCCGACCAGGCCCTGCGGGTGCTGGCCGTGGCCTACCGCCCCCGCCCCTTCGGCGACGGCGAGGGTCCGGGCCCCTTGGCCGAGCTCACCACGGATGAGGTCGCGGAGCGGCTGGAGCGCGACCTGGTCTTCCTGGGCCTCCTGGGCATGATCGACCCGCCGCGGCCTGAGGTGAAGCGGGCGGTGGCGGCCGCCGGCCGGGCGGGGATCCGCACGGTGATGATCACCGGCGACCACCCGGCCACTGCCCTGGCCGTCGCCCGGGAGCTGGGCATCGCCGGCCAGGACGGGCGGGCGGTGACCGGACGGGAACTCGACCAGCTCTCCGACTCCCAGCTCATCGACGTCGTGCAGCAGTGCAACGTCTTCGCCCGGGTCTCGCCCCAGCACAAGCTGGAGATCGTCCGGGCCCTGAAGGCCCTGGGCGAGGTGGTGGCGATGACCGGCGACGGCGTGAACGACGCGCCGGCTGTGAAGGAGGCCGACATCGGCATCGCCATGGGCCGCACGGGCACCGACGTGACGAAGGAGGCGTCGGCGATGATCCTCGCCGACGACAACTACGCCACCATCGTCGCGGCGGTGGAGGAGGGGCGGGGCATCTATGACAACATCCGCAAGTTCATCCGCTACCTGCTCTCCTGCAACACCGGCGAGGTGCTCACCATGTTCCTCGCCGCCATCATGCGGCTGCCGCTGCCGCTTCTGCCAATTCAGATCCTCTTCGTCAACCTGGTCACCGACGGGCTGCCGGCGATTGCGCTCGGGGTCGATCCGCTGGATCCGGACGTCATGCGCCGCCCGCCCCGCCGGCCCGACGAGGGCGTATTCGCCCGCCGGCTCGGCATCAAGATCCTCGGCCGGGGCACGCTCATCGGCCTGGGCACGCTGGCCGCCTTCCTCATCGCCTTCTTCACCCTGCCCGGCACGCCCGGCGTGGCGCCCTTCGAAGACCCGGCCGTGCTCAACCCCGCCCGCACGATGGCGCTGGCCACGCTGGTCTGCGCCCAGCTCATCCACGTTTTCGACTGCCGGTCCGAGCGCCGGGCCATCTGGGAGACCCCGCTTTTTTCCAATCCCTGGCTGGTCGCCGCCGTCGCATCGTCGGTCACCGCCCTCCTCCTGGCCATCTACTGGCCGCCGCTGGCCGCGATTTTCGGCACCGCGCCGCTGCAGCTCTGGCAGTGGCTGGTGGTCCTGCTGCTGGCCGGCGCCGGCGAACTGCTGGTCGCCGTCCGCCGTCTGATTCTGTTCGGCCGGCCGATGCGTCTGCGGGCGCACATCGAGGAGGAAGCATAGCATTCACGACTTCCGGTCAACCTATCCGCAGGTCGCGTACGCAGTTGCGCACGGGCACACCGCGCGCAAGCTCTGTCGAGCAAGACCTGCAAGGAAGGGAGATCGGCCGTGAAACGCTTGCCGCTCACGTGGCTCGGGCTGGCCACGGTGGCCGCGATGCTGGCTTCCGGGTGCACGGCCCAGCCGCAGACAGGAAACCGGATCAATCAGAGCAACCTCTTCACCACCACCGGCGATGCAGACCTCTGTGCCACGGCCCTGGGCAACACGGTGGGCGCGAACGCCTTCTGGCGGGGCATGGCCGGCGTCAACGAGAACGTGACCGCCAACGGCGTCATCATCGGCAACGTGGCCCTGGTGGCGCTGCCGCGCGACTCGCAGAAGACGCCCGTGACCGGCGCCCGCGCGGGGGCCGTGCCGGAGCCCGGCTTCTCCACCGGCCTGCAGCGTGACGGCGACGTCACCGGCAACCTGGGCACCCTGACGCCCCCGAACACGGTGGACACGACGCCCGACCGCGTGGGCGCCATCCCGGGCAACACCGGGGCACCCACCGGCGCGGGCCGGGCGACCGGCGACGCCCGCACCCGGACCGGCGCGGGCACCACGACCGGCGGCGGCACGGGGACGGGCGCCGGCACCCCCGGCGCGGGCACCAACCGCGCGTCCACCGGCGTGCTGGGGCAGCGCATTGGCCGCCGCACGGGCACTGCGGGGACGCCGGCGGAGAGCGGTGCTGCCGCGGGCATGGGCACGGCGGCGGGCACCCGCGTGGGGGCAGCGGTCAACGACCCGCTGGAGCGGGTGCGCACCGCGTGCCCGCGGGTGGCCGACATCCGTGTGGTCAACGACGAGAACGACCGGAACCGGCTGGCCGAGATCGCCGCAGCGGTGCGGGCCGGCCGCCCGATCACCGAGTTCATGACCGACCTGGCCACCATCTCGCAGCGGGCCACGTCGGCGGGCCCCGGCGCCAACGCGCGGCAGAACAACACCCCGCAGCGCAATATCCAGCAGGGCAACATTCAGAGCAACATGCGCCAGATTCCCGGACCCATGCCAGCGCCCGCCGCGCCGGGCACGGGCGGCCGCGCCGGCACTCCCGGCCGTGCGGGCGGGGGCACCAACGCTCCGGCCCGGGCGGGCGTCACGCCCACGGACCCGGGCACCAGCACCACCGACTGAACCGGTCTGGCCCCCCAACCTGTAAGAACCCCCTCCGATCTGCTGCGGAGGGGGTTGTTCGCCTGGATCGCCGGGGAGCTGCGGGGAAAACTGAGCAGGAAGGGGATCTGCGCACACCGAAAGGATATTGCAGGAGTTGGCAGAGAGACGCCGGCGGGATCCGCCCCGCCGCAGAGGGGGATGTGAAGCTTTTGGTGCGCAGCATGACCGGGTTCGGACGGGGCGAGGCCAGCGGCGACGTGGGCCGGGTGACCGTTGAGGTCAAGGCCGTGAACCACCGCTTTTCGGAGGTCGTCTTCCGAATGCCCCGCCAGTTCAGCGGCCTGGAAGAGCGGGTGCGCAAGCTGGTTCTGGGCAAGGTGTCGCGGGGGCGGTTCGAGGTCTACGTCGCCTGGGAGCCCTCGGCCGAGGCCCGGGCGGTAAAGGTTGACAAGGACCTGGCGCTGGCCTATTATAATGCTTTGAGGCAGCTTGCAGGAGAGATCGGGAGCAATCAGGAGCTTTCGCTGGATACGCTGGCGAGACTGCCCGAGGTCCTCTCCCTTCAGGAGGGGGAACTGACCGACGACGAAATCTGGGCCCTGCTGGAGCCCGCGCTGGAGCAGGCCATGGCAGGGCTGATCGCCATGCGGGAAAGGGAAGGCGCTCTCCTGGCAGCCGACCTGGCCGAGCGGATCGACCGCATTGAGGCCTTCCGGTCCGCCGCCGCGGCGCGGGCGCCGGTGGTGGTGGAGGAGTACCGCCAGCGGCTGACCCGGCGGCTGGAGGAGCTGCTGCCGCCCACCAACCCGGTGGATCCGCAGCGCCTCGCGCAGGAGGTCGCGCTGTTTGCCGACCGTGCGGACATCACGGAGGAGATTCAGCGCCTGGCGAGCCACATCGACCAGTTCCGGCAGGCCCTCCGGTCCGACGAGGCGGTGGGGCGCAAGCTGGACTTCCTGGTGCAGGAGCTGGGGCGTGAGATCAACACCATCGCCTCCAAGGCCAACGACGCAGCGCTGACGGCGGCGGTGGTCGCGGCCAAGAGCGAGCTGGAGAAGATCCGCGAGCAGGTGCAGAATCTCGAATAGTGTAAGCATGAGGGAGGCCCGGGTTGTGGGTGAGATCAGGTTAGTCAACATCGGATTCGGCAACATCGTGTCGGCGAACCGCATCGTGGCGATCGTCAGTCCGGAGTCCGCCCCGATCAAGCGCATCATCTCGGAGGCCAGGGAGCGCGGTACCCTGATCGACGCGACCTACGGCCGGCGCACCCGGGCGGTGGTCATCACCGATTCCGACCACGTCGTGCTCTCCGCGGTGCAGCCTGAGACCGTCGCCCACCGGCTCACGGCCAGGGAGGCCAACGCGGCGCCGGCCGAGGAAGAGGGCGAGGCATGACGATGCCCACCAAGCCCAAGGGACTCCTGATCGTGGTCACCGGGCCGTCGGCCGTCGGCAAGGGCACCATCTGCCGGGCCCTGCTGGCGGAGACCCCCGGTATTCGCTTCTCGGTATCCTGCACCACCCGTCCCATGCGTCCCGGCGAGGTCAACGGTGTTGAGTATTACTTCATTTCCAAGGAAGAGTTCGAGCGCCGCATCGAGGCCGGCGAGTTCCTGGAGTGGGCAGAGGTCTACGGCAACTATTACGGCACGCCCCGGGCTTACGTGGAAGAGGTGACCGCCCGGGGTGAGGACGTCATTCTCGACATCGACCGGGTCGGCGCCCGGGCCGTGCGCGAGCACTATCCCGACGCCGTCTCCGTTTTCGTGATTCCTCCTTCGATGGAGGCCCTGCGCCAGCGCATCACCGCCCGCGGCACCGAGACGCCCGAGGCGGTGGCCCGGCGGCTGGCCGAGGCGCCCGAATGGATTCGGGAAGGTCTGACATATGACTATGTCATCGTGAATGACGACCTCGCGCGCGCGGTGGCCGAGCTCAGGGCCATCATCGTCGCGGAGAAGGCCCGCACGGCCCGCAATGGCGCCGCGCTGATTGAGAGGCTGCTTGAGAAGGGGGTGCTGACCGACGAATGATCAAGCCCTCTCTTGATCAACTGATGCATCTGGTCGATTCCAAATACACCCTGGTCATCCTGGCGGCCCGCCGGGCGCGGGACCTGCAGGACGGCAAGCCCAAGATGGTGGAATCGCAGTCGAACAAGCCTGTGACCATCGCCCTGGAGGAGCTCCATGCCGGCAAGCTCTTCTTCGAGCGCGGCAAGCCCACTCCCCTGGGCTGATCAGCGATCGATTCGCCCGTCGAGGGCGCCCGCCCCGGGCGCCCTCTTTCATACTATCCCGGCAACGCACTACCCCGGCTACGTGCCCATGGAAGGAAGGGTCGCCGATGCTTCACGGTAAGACGGTTCTCCTCGGGGTCAGCGGCGGCATCGCCGCCTACAAGGCGGTGGAGATCTGCTCCCGGCTGGTGAAGCTGGGCGCGGAGGTCCACGTGCTCATGACGGAGGCGGCCACCCGCCTCGTGGCCCCGCTTACGTTTCAGGCCATTTCGGGCAACCCGGTGAAAGTCGACCTGATGGGTGAGCAGGTGCACGGCCATGTGGATCACGTTACCCTGACCCACAGGGCCGACCTGCTCATAGTCGCTCCGGCCACCGCCAACACCATCGCCCGGCTGGCGGGCGGCCACGCCGGCGACTGGATCACCGTCACGGCCCTGGGCGTGCAGTGCCCCGTGCTGGTGGCGCCGTCCATGGAGGCGGAGATGTACGCCAATCCCCTGACGCAGCGCAACCTGCGCATCCTGGCCGAGCTGGGCTGGGAGGTCATGGAGCCCGAGGAGGGGCGGCTGGCTTCCGGGCTCATGGGCAAGGGGCGCCTGCCCGAGCCCGCGGCCATCGTGGAGCGGGCGCTGGCCCTCCTGAAGGCCCGAACCCGAGCGGACCTGGCAGGGCGCCGGGTGCTGGTGACGGCCGGCACCACCCGGGAGCCGTTCGACCCCGTGCGCTTCATCGGCAACCGCTCCACCGGCCGCATGGGCTACGCGATTGCCGGGGCCGCCCGGGACCGCGGGGCCGAGGTGGTGCTGGTAAGCGGCCCCACGCACCTGGAGCCGCCGCCCGGGGTGAGGCGGGTCTCGGTGGAGTCGTGCCTGGAGATGCTGGAGGCCTGCCTGGCCGAGTTCCCGGATGCCGACATCGCGGTGGCCGCCGCGGCCCCGGCCGACTACCGGCCCGCTGCGGTGGCGGCGTCCAAGATCAAGAAGGCGGGCGACGAGCTGACCATCACCCTGGTGAAGAACCCGGACATCATTGCCGAACTGGGCCGGCGCAAGCGGCCTGGCCAGGTGACGGTGGCCTTCGCCGCCGAGACCGACGACCTCATCGCCAACGCCCGGCGGAAGCTGGCGCAGAAGAACGCCGACTTCGTGGTGGCCAACGACGTGACGGCGGAGGGGGCCGGCTTCGGCACCGAGACCAACCGGGTGGTCTTCGTGACCCCCGATGCGGTGGACGAGCTGCCCCTGATGACCAAGCGGGAGGTGGCCGACCGCATCCTCGACCGGGCGGCGGCCCTGCTGGGCGGCGCCGGCGGCGCCCATGGCGGTGCCGACGGCTCCGATGGCGGTGCGGAGGGCGGTGGGAATCCGCATGCAGAGCGGTGAGCTGGCCCAGGTGGCGGTGGACGTCACCGCCGAAGGGACCGATAAACTCTTTACCTACCTCGTGCCCCGCTGCCTCTCGGGGCGCCTCACGCCCGGCCAATGGGTGCGGGTGCCCTTTGGCAGCCGCCGGCTGGTGGGCCTCTACGTGGGCCCCGCCGAGCGGGCGCCGGAGGGGGTGAAGCTGAAGGAGATCGCCGGGCTGCTGCCCGACATCCCGCCGATCCCTGCGCCCCTGGTGCAGCTGGCCCGCTGGACGGCCGACCGCTACCTCTCCACGTTCCCGGCCGCCCTGCGGCTGCTCCTGCCTCCCGAGGCCCGCCGGCAGGAGGTGCGCACGCTCACCATCACCAACTACCGGCTGAACGTGGACGACGTGGAGGCCCTGGTGGAGCAGCTTCAGCGCCGGGCCCCCCGCCAGGCCGAACTGCTGGCCTACATGGCGCGGGTGGGCGGCGAGGCCGAGCGGGCGCAGGTGCTGGCCGACCTGGGCGAGTCCATCGCCGGGCCGATTCGGGTCGCGCTGGAGAAGGGCTGGCTGACGGCGGGCCGGGTGATCCGGCGGCGGGATCCCTTCGCCGGTGAGCAGGTCGCGCCGCAGCCGCCGCCCGCGCTCACGCCCGAGCAGGCACAGGCCCTGGAGTCCATCCGCCAGGAGCTCATCGCCCCGCCGGCTTTCCGGCAGCCGGTGCTGGTTCACGGCGTGACCGGCTCGGGCAAGACCGAGCTCTACCTCCGGGCGATCGCCTTGGTCCGGGAGATGGGGAAGAACGCGATCTGCCTGGTGCCCGAGATCTCGCTGACGCCGCAGATGAT
>JAMNXV010000184.1 GCA_023623185.1 Bacillota bacterium | reverse complement strand
AAGCTGTACGCCCATGACCCGAGCCTCGGCCGTCCTGAACTTTTGCCGCTGAGTGCCGACTAGAGCAACTACAATGCTGGAACCCGATTTACACCACTTGACGGGACTTGATCCTCCTGTACGGGACATCATCCGCCGGTGCGTCTTTTCTGATCGCCTTCGGTGTTGGCTGCTTCGTCAGAGGGCATCCAGGGAGAGCCAGCTGGACCCGCGACCGAGAAGCCAGAGCGCGTGCCGCCCACAGCGAAGCAGAACAGAGCGGATGGCTGGCTGGCACATCCCCCGGCAGCTGCCGCGACGCGGCAGGTATGATTAACGCCGCGAAGAATTATCTCCACCATGAACTCCAGCGAGAGGAGGACCATGGTGCTTGCAATCACCAACGCGCGGATCATGACCGTATCCGACGGCGTGATCGAGTCCGGTACCGTGCTGGTCGACGACGGCGGCACGATTGCGGCGGTCGGCGCCGAGGTAGCCGTTCCCGATGAAGCGGAGGTCATCGATGCGGGCGGGCGCACACTGACCCCCGGCCTGGTGGACGCTTTCAGTCACCTGGGGCTCATCAACGAGGGGCTCGGCTGGGCGGGGAACGACGCCGACGAGGCCACCGACCCCCACACCGCCCACGTGCGGGCGCTGGACGGCATTTACCCCTTCGACCGGGGCATCGCCGAGGCCCGCACCGGCGGCGTCACCACGGTACACGTGGTTCCGGGTGGCAGCAACGTCCTCGCCGGCCAGGCCCTGGCCATCAAGCTGCGCCGGGCGGCCGTGGCCGACGACCTGATCCTCCGCCACCCCACCGGTGTGGCCGCCAGCCTGGGCGAGCGGCCGAAGGCGACCTACGGCGGTGAGAAGCGGATGCCCGCCACCCGCATGGGCATCGCCGCGGTCCTGCGGGAGTCGCTGGTGAAGGCCCAGCAGTACAAGCCCGAGAAGGAGCGGGACCTGCGCTGCGAGGCGCTGCTGCCGGTCCTGCGGGGCGAGCTGCCGCTGCTGGTGCAGGCCCACCGGGCGGACGACATCATCACCGCCCTGCGGATCGGGCGGGAGTTCGGCATCCGCGTCGTGCTGCTGGGAGCCACCGAGGCCCACCTGGTCGCGGACCTGATCGCCGAGGCCGGCGCAGCCGTGGCGGCGGGGCCCTCGCTGGCGGGCCGGGGCCGGCAGGAGACCCGGGACGTCGGCTTCCACCTGCCGCTTACCCTGCACCGGCACGGCGTTCCAACTGCAATCGTCACCGGCCACCCGCAGCTGGATCAGCCCTACCTGAACATCGCCGCTGCCCTGGCGGTGCGGGAGGGCTTCACCACTGAGGAGGCGCTGCGGGCGGTCACCCTGACCCCGGCGGAGATTCTGGGCGTGGCCGACCGGGTGGGGAGCATCGCCGCCGGCAAGGACGCCGACCTGGTGCTCTGGGACGGCGACCCGCTGGAGCTCACCACCCGTGTGGCCTGGACGATGGTGGAGGGCCGGATGGTCTACGTGGACGGACGGGACGACGGCGGGGACGCGGGCCCGCAGGACGGGCGGCGGCACGGGGAGGTGCGGTTCTGATGGCCAAGCTTGCGATTACCGGCGCGACGGTCTATCCCATCAGCAGCCCGCCCATGGAGGGGGCGACGCTGCTGGTGGCGGACGGGAAGATCCTGGCCGTGGGGCGGGTGGAGGTGCCGTCGGACGCCCAGGTCATCGACGCCCGGGGCCTGCACTTGCTGCCGGGCTTCGTCGACCCGCACACCCACGTGGGCCTCTGGGGCGAGGGCGACGGTCCCCCGGCCTACGACGGCAACGAGTGGACCGGCAGCACCACCGCGCAGGTCCGGGCGCTGGATGCCGTCAACCCGTTCCACATCTCCTTCGCCGACGCCCGGGCTGCAGGGGTGACGACGGTGCAGACCCTGCCCGGATCCGGCAACCCCATCGGCGGCGAGATGGTGGTCATCAAGACCCGGGGCCGCACGGCCGACGAGATGGTGCTGCGCCAGCCGTCGGGCCTGAAGGGCGCCCTGGGCGAGAACCCCAAGCGGCTGCACGGCCAGCACCACAAGCGGATGCCGGCCAGCCGCATGGGGGTGGCGGCGGTCATCCGCCAGTACCTGGTCCGGGCGCGGGAGTACGACCCGCAGAAGGGGCGGGACCTGGGGCTGGAGCTGGCCCGCCGGGTGCTGGACCGGGAGATCCCGCTCCGGCTGCACGCCCACCGGGCGGATGACATCCTGACCGCCATCCGCATCGCCCGGGAATTCGACGTCGACCTCTCCATCGAGCACTGCACCGAGGGCTGGATGGTGGTGGATGCCCTGGCCGAGGCAGGCTACCCGGTCACGCTGGGGCCGATGCTCGGCGGCCGGTCCAAGGTGGAGACCGCCAACCTGACCTTCCGCAACCCGGGCATCCTGGGGAAGGCCGGGGTCCACGTCTCGCTGATGACCGACCACCCCTTCGTGCCCATCGCGCACCACCGCATCCAGGGGGCGCTGGCGGTCCGGGAGGGCATGAGCGAGGCCGGCGCCCTGCGGGCGATGACCCTGAACCCGGCCGAGATGCTTGGCGTCGCCGACCGGGTGGGCTCGCTGGAGCCGGGGAAGGACGCCGACTTCGTGCTCTGGAGCGACCACCCCTTCCGGGCGCGGGCCCGGGTGCTGGCGACCTACATCGAGGGGCGCGTGGTATACCAGGCGGAGTCGTAGAGAAACCAGTACAGACCAGCGAACCTGCGCGCTGGTCTGTACGTTATGGCTTATGGCGGCGCCTCGTTGAAAGGGAGGAGGTGTTCGCATGAGCGAGTTGCGAGAGTACCTTTTTTGGCTGGTGCTCCTCCTGACGCTCCTGACGAAACTCCTCTCCGCTAACTTCTAGCGGGTGAGGATCTCACCCGCCAGAGTAGCCTCCAACGGCGCCGCCGGGCCCGGTGTGCAAACACCGGGCCTTTCTATTCTGCGCCAGACTCGCCATGCCCAAACCAAGTGCACCGTCAGGGCAGACCGTCCGCGCACGTGCGGTGCAGCGTCGTCGGGTGGGCAGCGGGCACACCCGGCGCCGCTGCGCGTAACCTCTCTGACGATTCACCGTTAAGATGGGTGGACGTACCAAACGGAGACGCCAGACGGGCGCGCCGGCCCGGGCAAGCTGAAAGAGGAGGTTCCGATCGTTGCGCCGACTTCTGATCACAGCAGTGCTCCTTGTCACCCTCGCCGCGACTTGTGTGGGTGACACCGCGCCTGTGGCGGCCATCGGGACGCACGTGCAGCCGCTGGACTCCACCACCGTCCGGCTGGCCGAGGAGCGCATCGAGATCCAGGTGCGCCGCGCAGAGGAGACCAGGGCCGGTATCAGCAGGTCGGGGCGGGGCGGGTACCGCATCTGGTTCCGCTTCGAGCCCGAGGCGGATGAGCAGATGCTGGTGGGATTCCCGCTCTGGTTCTACGACCCGGAAGGGAGGGTCCACGGCGCCCGCCTGGAGGACCTGCGGGTGGAGATCGACGGCCGGGAGGTGGATGTGGAGTACCGCCCGTCCGCACACGAGAAGCCGGACCGCGAGGGCGGTGCGCAGAACTGGGCGGTCTTTCCGGTGACGTTCCGGGCCGGCCGGCCGCTGGAGATGGTGGTCAGCTACACCATTGCCGTTGACCCCTATTGGGGCGACAGCAGCGGCCTGGCCCCCTTCTGGATCTCCTACGTGCTGCG
>JAMNXV010000209.1 GCA_023623185.1 Bacillota bacterium | reverse complement strand
GACGCTGACCCCCGTGTTACCCCGCGAACGGCGGTCGCCGGTTGACATAACGCGGCGTTCTGGTTGATCAGCATGGCTATGCCGCAGGACCGCAGTTGTGGGAATCGGAGGTTTTCGACTTTGGCGGAGGACGGCGAAGTGAAAAAGCCTCGGTTGCCAGGTCAGGTGGGGCGCTTGTCCCGGTGTGGGGGTATCCCCTGGCCTGGGATCTTACCGAGTGACCGGCGCTCTCCTCCGCGCTACCCCGTGACCAACGCTCGCCACTTAACATAACGCGACGTCCTGGACGACCAGCCGGCGCATTCTGCTCGATCGCGGCTGTGGGACCAGGCAGTTTTCGACTTCCTCCCAGACGAGGAAGTGAAAAAACGCCGGCTCCAGATGTAGCGCGGGTGCAGGCGGCTCCGGGCTCGTGATTTCATGAACTTAGAGGAAATTGAATATAGTCCGAAGAAACAAGCTACTGACTTACCGGAGTAATGGGGGGAGGGTGCAACTGTATGGATGCGAAGCAATTTGCGGCGCTTCTCACGGAGGACCGGCGTTTTCCGCCGCTGCCTGAGTTTGCCGCCAGGGCCAACGTGGCGGACGAGAGCCTCTACGAGCAGGCCGCACAGGATCGGGAGGGCTTCTGGGCCGCGCAGGCGGAGCGGTTGCACTGGTTCCGGCGGTGGGACAAGGTGCTGGAGTGGAACCCGCCGTTCGCGCAGTGGTTCATCGGGGGCAAGCTGAACGTCGCCTACAACTGTATCGACCGCCACTTGCAGAGCGCCACGCGGACCAAGGCCGCCATCATCTGGGAAGGCGAGCCCGGCGACGAGCGGGTGCTCACCTACCTCGATCTGCACCGGGAGGTGTGCCGCTTTGCCAACGTGCTCCGGCAGATGGGCGTCGGCAAGGGCGACCGGGTGACCATCTACCTGCCGATGATCCCCGAGGCGGCCGTGGCCATGCTGGCCTGCACGCGGATCGGGGCCGTCCACTCGGTGGTCTTCGGGGGCTTCTCCGCCGAGTCGCTGCGCGACCGCATCAACGACAGCCGCTCGAAGGTGGTCGTCACCGCAGACGGCGGCTGGCGCCGGGGCAACATCATCCGTATGAAGCAGATCGTCAACGAGGCCGTGGTGGACTGCCCGTCGGTTGAGAAGGTCGTGGTCGTCAAGCGCATCGGCCACGAATCGCTGGTGGAGCACGGCTGGCACCCCGGGCGCGACCACTGGTACCACACCCTCATGCGCAACGCCCCGGTGACCTGCGAGGTCGAGGAGATGGACGCGGAGGATCCCCTCTTCATCCTCTACACCTCCGGATCCACCGGGAAGCCGAAGGGCGTGCTGCACACCACCGGCGGCTACCTCACGCAGGTGGCAGCCACCGCCAAGTACGTCTTCGACCTGAAGGATGAGGACGTCTACTGGTGCACCGCCGACATCGGCTGGATCACCGGCCACTCCTACGTGATCTACGGCCCCCTGGCCGTCGGGGCCACGACCGTGATGTACGAGGGCGCGCCGGACTACCCAGACCGCGGCCGGTTCTGGGAGATCGTCGAGAAGTATCGCGTTAACATCTTCTACACTGCGCCCACCGCCATCCGCTCCTTCATGCGCTGGGGCGAGGGCTGGCCCGCGAAGTACGACCTCTCCTCGCTGCGCCTCCTGGGCACCGTCGGCGAGCCCATCAACCCGGAGGCCTGGATGTGGTACCACAAGCACATCGGCGCCGAGCGCTGCCCCATCGTGGACACCTGGTGGCAGACGGAGACCGGCGCCATCATGGCGACGCCCCTGCCCGGCGCGATCGCGACCAAGCCCGGCTCCATCACGCGGCCGTTCCCCGGCATCGAGATGGCCGTGGTGAACGAGGAGGGGCAGGAGGTTCCGCCGGGCACCGGCGGCTACCTGGTGATCAAGTCGCCCTGGCCCGCCATGCTGCGCACGCTCTGGGGCGACCCTGAGCGCTACGTTGCCACGTACTTCAGCCGGTTCGGCGCAAACGTCTACTTCACCGGCGACGGAGCGAAGTGGGACGAGGACGGCTACTTCTGGATCATCGGCCGTGTCGATGACGTCATCAACGTCTCCGGCCATCGCATCGGTACCATGGAGGTGGAGTCGGCGCTCGTGGACCACCCGCTGGTCGCCGAGGCGGCGGTGATCGGCCGGACGCACCCGGTGAAGGGCCAGGCCATTGCCGCTTTCGTCACGCTGAAGGAGGGCCGGCGCGGCACGCCCGATCTGGCCAACGAGCTGAAGCAGCATGTGGCCGCCAAGATCGGCGCCCTGGCTAGGCCGGAGGAGATCTACTTCGCGGCCGACCTGCCCAAGACCCGTTCGGGGAAGATTATGCGCCGGCTGCTGCGGGATATCGCAGAGGGCCGGGCCCTCGGCGACACCACCACGCTCGCCGACCCGGCGGTGGTGGCGCAGCTTCGCCAGCAGTACGAGTCGGCGGAGGCCGGATAGCGCGAAGGGGAGGGGGTAACCCCTCCCCGTATCTTTCTCACCGGGCACGACGCAGGCGATCTGCCCGATGCCACCTCGCCGGGACGCCGATGATCTTCCCGATGCTCACCGGGCCGGGACGCAGATGATCTGCCCGATGCGCAGGTTGCGCGGGTTGACCCGGTTCATGCGCAGCAGGTTGGCCACGCTGGTCCGCCTGCCGTAGGCGATGTCGCCCAGGGTGTCGCCGGGCTGGATTTGGTAGGGCTCCCAGCCCCGGGGGCAGGGCCGCCGCGGCGGGACCGGGGGCGTCCGGCGCGGTATGCACAGGGGCTGGCCGATCCAGAGCGCCCAGGAGTTGGCCCCCGGGTTGGCCCTTGCGATGGCCTGGGGCGTCGTGCCGAAACGCCAGGCCAGGTTCCAGAAGTTATCGCCCGGCTGCACCGTGTACTGCCAGGATCCTGGTGGGCACTGGGGCACTGCGCTCACCTCGCATGATGGTCTCACCACCAACCTATGTTATGTCGAATGTAGCGGCCCCCGCGCCACCGGAAACTGCGCGGGCGTGCCGTCCGGGTCTCTGCCGCGCCGAATTGGCGCCTGACGCTGCAGGAGAGATGTTCTAGATGAGGAATATACGACTATAGAAGCATTTCGATGAGTCAGCCATCGGTCGCTGTTGCCTGTGAACAGGGGTGAAGCCAGTGCTGTGGTGGAAGCGCGCGAAAGAGGGGGCTCCCGAAAGCCCCGGCAACCCCGGCGTCGCACAGACGCTGCCGGAGAAGCCCGCCGTCCCGGCCGCGGCGCCTGAGGAGCCTGCCGGGCCGGCCGCGGCGCCTGAGGAGCCCGCCGTCGATGTCGCCGTCGAGCCCGCCGATGAGGAGCCGGACTGGGACGCTGTCAACCGTGCACTCGACCACCTGGTGCAGGGAGACTGGATACGGGCCCGGGAGGAAGCCGAGGCCGTGCCTGAACCGATCAGGGATGGCATGGCGCGGCTGATCCGGATGCTACAGGGGGCCATGGCCGAACTGGTGGTCTCGGCTTCCGCCGCCATCGAGCAGGGCGCGCGGCCGCTGATTGCCGCGGACGAGCTGGTGGAGGCCACCCGGGCGCAGGCCACCGAGGTGAACCAGGTGGCCGCCCTGGCCGAGGAGCTGGCCGCCTCGGTGGAAGAGGTGGCCGCCTCGTCTGACGCCGCGGTCAACACCTCGCGCGAGACTATGAAGCAGGCCGAGGCGGGAATCGTACACGTGCGCGGCGCTCTGGACGGCATGACCTCCATCGCGGAGGGTATGGCATGCCTGCAGGAGAATGTCAACCAGCTGCTCAGCACCGTGGAGCCCATTCACCAGGTACTGGAGCTGATCGAGGAGATATCCGGGCAGACCAACCTGCTGGCCCTCAACGCCGCCATCGAGGCAGCCCGCGCCGGCGACCAGGGCCGGGGCTTCGCCGTGGTGGCGCAGGAGGTGCGGCGGCTGGCCGAGCGCTCCCACAGCGCGGTGCGCGACGTCCAGGAGCAGATCTCCACCCTGAGGCAGGGGGCCAACGCCGTCTTCGAGGCGACCGACCGGCTCGCCCGGCAGATCAGTGAGAACATCGAGCTGGCCACCAAGGGGCAGTCGGCCCTGGAGACCATCCGGACCTCCGTGGAAGAGAGCACGGCGCCGATGAGCGAGATCGCCAAGGCCGCGGAGGAGGAGGCGCAGGCGGTGCAGGAGACGGCCGCCAGTGTCAACCAGATCGCCGGCGCCATGACGAAGGTGCAGCAGGCGACTTCTGATCTGGCTGTGATGGTCTCTGACCTGCAGCGCGCGCTGCGCAGCACCCGCGCCCTCACCGAGAAGTTCCGGGTCGAGCTTTCGGATGTGGAACTGCTTCAGGCCGCCCAGGGAGACCACGTGCTCTGGGTGCAGCGCCTGCACGAGATGCTGCTGGACCGCGAGCAGATCTCGCCGCAGGATGTGGCAGATCACCGCTCGTGCCGGCTCGGTCAGTGGTACGAGCGCAACCGCGCGGCGGGCCAGTCCGTTCCCGCGTTCAACGCGCTGGAGCGGCCCCACCAGGAGATGCACGCCGTCGCCCGCCGTGCCGTGGAGTTCTACAACGGGGGGCAGTTGGAGGAGGCCAGGAAGGCAGTCCACCGGGTCATCGTGCTGTCGCAGGAGATCCTTTCGCTGCTGGGCGAGTGCCAGCAGGCCTGGTCGGGCCGCTGAAGCGGGTCGCCCAAGCGGACTGCGGAATGCGGACTGCGGAATGCAGACTGCGGACCGTTGACTGCGGACCGTTGACTGCGGGAGCCCGGCCGGAAGGAGGCCGGGCTCCCGCTTCGCTGGAACGGGCCGGGCCCGTCCGGCGTCCTACGGTTGAGAAGAGTCATTCCAAGGAGGGGGTTTGCTTGACCCACAAACGCCGCCGCTCGGTTGTCTGGTGCGTCCTGGCCCTCTTGCTCCTGGTCGGCTGCAGCGGCCGGGCGCAACCGGGGGATGCCATCGCGCCCCCGCCCCCCGGCGAGGAGGTGCAGTTGCCCGGTTCCCAGTCGGCCAGCGCGGAGCCCACCGCGCCCGGGGCGGAACCCGGAGCAGGGGCGGAACCCCGGGCAGGGACGGAACCCCGGGCGGGGACGGAACCCCGGGCGGGGACGGAACCCGGACCCGGGCCGGGGCGCAGGCCGGAAACCGGGGAGATGGAGGCGTCCGACCCGGCGACCCCTGAGCGGCAGACAGCCCGCCTGCTGGCGGTGGGCGACCTCCTCATGCACCTGCCCCTGGTGTACGCATCGGCGCTGCCGGACGACCAGTGGGACTTCACGCCGCTGTTCGAGCCCGTCCGTCCCTGGATCGAGGCCGCCGATCTGGCAGCCGGACTACCCCTGGGCCGGCTATCCCAGCTTCAACACTCCGCCCGAGCTGGCCCGCGATCTGAAGGCCGTCGGGTTCGACGTGCTGACCCATGCCAACAACCACTCGCTCGACTACTCCAAGCTCGGCATCGAAAAGACCCACGAGGCCCTGGAGCGGTACGGGATGCCGCACACGGGCACGGCACGCACCCCAGAGGAGCGGGAAGAGGTCCTGGTCGTGGAGCCGGTGCCGGGCATCCGGGTGGCGGTGCTGGCCTACACCGCGTCGACCAACTGGATCCCCCTGCCGGAGCCCTGGTCGGTCAACCTGGTGGACGATGAGCAGATGCCCGCCGACATTCGCCGGGCCCGGTCCCGGGAGGACGTGGACTTGGTGGCCGTCGCGCTGCACTTCGGCGAGGAGTACGCCCGGGAGCCCAGCGAAGAGCAGCGCTACTACGTGGACGTCGCGCTGCAGGCCGGAGCCGACATTGTGCTGGGCAGCCATCCCCACGTCATCCAGCCCATCGAGGTGCGCCAGGTCCGCGACGAGTTCGGGCGCGACCTGCCCCGGGCCGTGATCTACAGCCTGGGCAACTTCATCTCCAACCAGGAGGGGCTGTACCGGGAGGCCGGCCTCATGCTGCTCATCGACGTGGCGAAGGAGGACGGCGTCACCCGCATCGAGCAGGTCTCGTTCGTGCCCACCTGGGTGCACGGGTACCGGGTCGACGGGCAGCAGAAGTACCGGGTGGTGGCGGTGGAGCAGGCCCTGCGGGACTACGAGGCGGGCCTTGACCCGCTCCTCACCCCGGCAGACTACCAGCGGCTCCAGGAGGTGTGGGCGGACACGACCCGGCAGGCGGTCGGCAGCCCCGAGGTCTTCGTCTGGTCCGTCGACCAGCCCCGGCAGTACCCGGGCGCACAGGCCGCCGCTTCCGGAGCGTCATAGACTGGGGGAGAGTTCTGCGGGACACATAAGGGGGTAGGCGTTCTTGGCCGAGGCGAGACAGATGCGGTCAGAGGCGGACATCGAGGCGGTGATCGCGGCATCGCGGGAGCGGCCGGTGCTCGTGTTCAAGCACTCCACCCGCTGCCCCATCTCGGCGGCAGCCCACCGGGAGTGGCGGGCCTTCCTCGCCAGCCCGGAGGCCGCGCGCGTGGAGCATTACTGGGTGCGGGTGATCGAGGAACGGCCCGTGTCGTTGGGCCTGGCCCGCCGGCTGGGGGTGGTCCACCGGTCGCCGCAGGTGCTGCTGGTGAGAGATGGCCGGGCCGTCTGGCACGACTCGCACCGCGGCATCACGGCCCAGCGGCTGAAGGCCGCGGTCGCACGCTGAAACGGGCTGAAGAACACGCTAAAAAGCTGTCCAACCCGAGCCCCCCGGAGGCAACGCCTCCGGGGGGCTCGGCGCGCCTACAGCGAGCGCGGGTCTGCGGCAAAACTGGCCATACTACATGGAGTCGTTGATACGAAAAGGAAGGGATTCTGCCTTGAACGGGTCCGACAACCTCCACGCCTTGATCGGCGTGATCGCCGACGACCTGACGGGGGCGAACGCCACCGGGGTCCTCCTGCGCAAGCGGGGCTTCCGCACGGCGGCCCTCACCGGCATGGAGTGGCCCTCAGGCGGCCTGGCCGGCTATGACTGCGTGGTCATCAACACGGAGTCGCGCGCCGCGCACCCCCGGGTTGCCTACGACCGGGTGCTCCGATCCGCGCGCCTGATCCTGGCCAACGACGGCATGCCGCTGGGGAAGCGCATCGACTCCACCCTGCGGGGCAACCTGGGCCCCGAGATCGAGGCCGTTCTCGCCGCCCTGGGTCGCACCTCCATGGCCGTGCTCACCGGCGCCTTCCCGGCATCGGGCCGCACCACCCGGGACGGGGTTCACTACGTGAACGGCGTGCCGCTGGCCGAGACCCCCGTGCGGGACGATCCCCTGATGCCGGTCACCGAGTCGCACGTGCCCACGCTGGTCGCCGCCCAGACGGACCTCAGCATCGCGATCCTGGGCCTCGGCGAGATCCGCCAGGGGCCTGCGGCGGTGGCGGACCGCATCCGGGAGGAGAGTGCGGCCGGGGTGCGCATCCTCTGCGCCGACGCCGAAACCGACGCCGACGTGGAGAACCTGGCCCAGGGGATGGCGCAGAGCGGCCTCAGGCTGGTGGCGGCCGACCCCGGCCCGCTCACGGCCAGCTACGCCCGCGCCCTGATGGCCACCCGCCGGCGGCGGGCCATGGTGGTCGCGGGTTCGGTGTCGGAGCCCTCCCGCGCGCAGCTGGACCGGCTGGAGCGCGAGATGGGCGCGCATCTGGTGGTGGTGGACGCGGCTGCGCTCGCCGCCGGCGGCGACGAGGCTGAACAGGAGGTGGACCGGGTGCTGAACGAGCTCCTGGGGCTGGATGAGGAGATCCGCGTGATCGGGGTGCGGAGCGGAAAGCTCTTGGAGCGGCCCGATCCCGAGGACGCCGAGCAGATCGCAGACGGCTTCGCGGAGATCGCGGCCCGCGCCCTGAAGGCGATGCCCGACATCGCCGGCCTCTATACCACCGGGGGCGACATCACTCTGGCCGTGTGCCGCCGGCTGGGCTCGCGGGCCCTCAACCTGGTGGAGGAGGTGCTTCCCCTGGCCGTCTCGGCCCGCCTGATGGGCGGCCAGCAGCCCGGTCTGCCCATCGTCACCAAGGGCGGGCTGGTGGGAGGGCCCGACGCCGCGGTGCAGTGCGTCTCCAAAATTCTCGAGGAGGTAGAGCATTATGACTGACCGGCCGATCATCGCCATCACCATGGGCGACCCGGCTTCCATCGGCCCTGAGATCGTGGTGAAGTCGCTGAACAACCCCGAGATCTACCAGGTGTGCCGGCCGCTGGTCATCGGCGACTCCCGGGTGATCGAGCGCGCGAAGGGCACCACGGGCGTCGACCTGGCGGTCAACCCCGTCAGCCGCCCGGCGGACGGCAAGTACGTTTACGGCGCCATCGACCTGATCGACCTGCAGAACGTGGACATCGACACCCTGCAGTGGGGCGGGGTGCAGGCCCAGGCCGGCCAGGCTTCCTTCGAATACATCGTCCGCTCCATCGAACTCGCGACGGCCGGCGAGGTGGCCGCCGTCGCCACCGCCCCGATCAACAAGGAAGCGCTGAAGGCGGCCGAGATCAACTTCATCGGCCACACCGAGATCTTCGGCGAGCTGACGAACAGCCACGATCCGCTGACGATGTTCGAGGTGAAGGGGCTGCGCATCTTCTTCCTGACCCGCCACGTGTCGCTGGCCGAGGCGATTAAGCAAGTTACAAAGCAGCGCACCCTCGACTACCTGCGCCGCTGCAAGGAGGCGCTGGAGCGGCTGGGGGTGCAGAACCCCCGCATCGTCGTGGCCGGTCTCAACCCCCATTCGGGCGAGCACGGCCTCTTCGGCGACGAGGAGGTGCGGGAGCTGGAGCCCGCCATCGCCGAGGCCCGGGCCGAGGGCATCGACGCGCACGGCCCCTGGCCGGCCGACTCGGTCTTCTGGCACGCCGCCCAGGGCCGCTACGACGCGGTGCTGAGCCTCTACCACGACCAGGGGCACATCGCCGCGAAGATGTACGACTTCCACCGCACCGTTTCCATCACCAACGGGCTGCCCTTCCTGCGCTCCTCGGTGGACCACGGCACCGGCTTCGACATCGCCGGCAAGGGCATCGCCGAGTCAATCTCGATGGAAGAGGCGATCAAGGTGGCGGCCCGCTACGCCGACGCCTTCCGCCGGTAGGGGCGGCGGGCCAGTTCTTCGCAAGAGGGGGAATCAGAAATGCCGCAGGCAGCGGCCTCCGGTGGGCAGATGATCCTCGGCCTGATCATCGGCGTCGCTCTCCTGGTCTTCCTGCTGCTCAGAACCAAGATCCACGCTTTCCCGGCCATGATCATCGCCGCCGCGACCACCGGCCTCATCGGCGGCATGGAGCCCACAGACATCAGCAAATCGATCGTGAATGGCTTCGGCAGCACCCTGGGCTCCATCGGCATCGTCATCGGCTTCGGCGTGATGATGGGCCGCATCCTGGAGGTCTCGGGGGCGGCGGAGCGCATGGCGTACACCTTCCTGCGCCTCTTCGGCAAGCGGAACCCCGATGTGGCCATGGCGGTGACGGGCTTCATGGTGTCGATCCCGATCTTCGTCGATTCGGGCTTCGTCATCCTCACGCCGCTGGCCAAGGCGCTCTCGCGCCAGAGCGGCAAGTCGGTGCTGACGCTGGGCGTCGCGCTGGCGGTGGGGCTTGCGGTCACGCACCACCTGGTGCCGCCGACCCCCGGCCCGCTGGGCGCCGCGGGCATCTTCGGCGCCAACATCGGCCAGATGATCCTGTGGGGCCTGGTGCTGGCCGTTCCGCCGATGATCGCCGGTGTCCTGTACGCCAGGTGGCTGGGTCGCCGCATCTACCAGCTGCCCACGGAGGACGGCGAGGGGTGGGAGCGGAAGGAGTGGAGTCCGGCCCTCGAAAAGGCGGTTTCTCTGGTGGAGAAGGCGGACCTGCCCGGCACCTTCCTCTCGTTCTCGCCGATCATCGTGCCGATCATCCTGATTCTCTTCAACACCACCCTGAGCGCGCTCGGGCTCGAGGGGCCGCTGATCAGCTTCCTGATCTTCCTGGGTACGCCCGTCATCGCCGTGCTGTTCGGCCTGCTCTTTGCCATCTACGGCCTCGGGCGGAAGATGGACCGGCGGACCATCCTGAAGGAGATGGAGGAGGGCGTCACCTCCGCCGGGATCATCCTGCTGGTGACCGGAGCCGGCGGCGCGCTGGGCCAGGTCATCCGCGACTCCGGAACGGGCAACTACCTGGCGGAGCTGTTGGCGAACTCGGCCCTGCCGCCGATCCTGCTGCCCTTCGTCATCGCCACGGCTCTGCGGCTGGTACAGGGCTCGGGCACGACCTCGATGCTGACGGCGGCTTCCATCTCGGCGCCCATTCTGAACGACTTGGGGGTCAACCCGGTCTTCGCGGCGCAGGCCGCCGCCATGGGCGCCTTCGTCTTCAGCTACTTCAACGACTCCCTCTTCTGGGTGGTCAACCGCATGCTGGGCATCGAGGAGGCGAACGAGCAGATCATGACCTGGTCGGTGCCCACGACGATCATGTGGGCGACTTCGGGCATTCTGCTTGTCATCGTGAACGCGCTCTTCGGCTGATGGTCCCGGGGGTGCCCGGGCGATCCGGTCCCGGCGGCGCGCCGATTGGCAGTCCCGCCCTTGCGGCGAGACCGCCTATCCCGCGACCGCGGGCCGCCCCCGGAAGACCGCCTTCAGGAGCGGCGGGGTGAGCAGGGTCGTGCCCAGGCTGACGAAGACCATCGCTGTGTAGAGCTCCGCCTGCAGGAGCCCCTGGTCGAGGCCGATGGTGGCGATGATCAGTCCGACCTCGCCGCGGGCCATCATGCCCACCCCCACCGCGGTGGCGTCCCTCACCGGGAAGCGGGCCAGCAGCGCGCCGACGCCGCAGCCGGCGATCTTCGTCACCGCGGCCACCAGCACCAGCAACAGCACGAAGAAGAGGAAGGGGCCGGTCATGCCGGCGAACGTGGCCGAGAGCCCCACGTTGGCGAAGAAGAAGGGCACGAAGAAGGCGTAGGCGATGTGCTCCACCTCGTGCATGATCTTCTCCCGCAGTTCAGTGAGGCTGAGCATCAGCCCGGCCAGGTAGGAGCCGATGATGCCCGCCAGCCCGGCGAACTCGGCCGCCCAGGCAAAGGCCAGCGCCACGCTGATGGCGACGGTGAGCAGCGGCAGGCTGCCTTCCATGCGGGCGACGGGCCGCATGAGCAGGGGCAGAAGCCAGTAACCCACGAGGATCGCGACCGCGAAGAAGCCCGCCATCCTGCCCAGCAGGAGCGGCAGAGGTGCGGCGCCGTGGCCGCCGTCTGCAGCCCCCAGGCTGCCCAGCACGACCGAGAGCACCACGATGCCCAGCACGTCGTCCAGCACCGCCGCGGCCAGGATCGTGACGCCGGGCCGGGACTGCAGGTAGCCCAGCTCCTTCAGGGTCTGGGCCGAGATGGAGACGCTGGTGGCCACCAGCAGCACACCGGTGAAGATCGCCGTCGTCGGATCGAATCCCCACAGGGTGGTGATCAGCCAGCCGCCGACGAAGGGGAGCGCGACCCCCAGGACGGCCACCAGCGTGGCGGCGAAGGCGTTGCGCTGAATGTCCTCGAAACGGGTCTCGAGGCCTGCGATGAACATGAGCAGCACGACGCCGATTTCCGCAATCTCGCTGATGAGCGGGCCGGGCTGCAGCCAGCCCAGGAGCGCGGGGCCGAAGAGCACCCCTACCAGCAGCTGGCCCAGCACGGCCGGCTGGCCCAGGCGCTGGCTCACCCGGCCGGCGGCCAGGACGCCGATCAGGATCACGCACGCTTCCAACAAGAAGTTCAATTTCAGACCTCCTTTGCGGTATTATGTGCAAAAGCCTCCGGCCCCTCGCCGCTGCGAGGGGCCGGAGGCTGCTGTATAATGCGGCGCGATCCGTCCAGTGAGGCTGGCTATTTCTCCAGGATGCAGACCACGGCCTTCATGAAGAATTCCGGGGCCAGCGCGGCCAGCGGCCGCAGGAAGGCGCGCAGTGGCACCAGCCGCCAGTGGGCGATCTTGAAGGGCGACTCCTCCACGATGTGCCGGAACCGCTTGATGGTCATGCGGTTGATGTAAGTGATCCTGGTCGTGTTGGTCTCGGGGTCGCCCAGGCGCAGGCGGAGCCGCATGTCGGCGTCGGGCAGCTCTTTCACCAGCTCGCGGTAGGCCTCGATCAGCACGGGCTCGCTGAAGAGGGCGTGGACCCAGGGAATGCCGATGACGTCGGAGAGGTGGGCGCCGTAGGGGTGGAAGTACGGCGGGAAGTTGGTGAAGAACCGGCCGCCGGGTTTCAGCACTCGGTGCGCCTCCCGCAGCACCGCCTCGGGTTCGGCGACGTGCTCCATGACGTCGTTGGCGATGATCACGTCGAAATAGTCGTCTGGAAAGGGCAGTGCGGTGGCGTCCCCGGTGAGGAACTCGGCCCTGTCGGTCAGGTTCTTCTCCGCGGCCATGGCCCGGGCCTCGTGCTCGTAGTGGGGAACGACGTCCACGCCGTAGATCTTCTTCACGCCCAGGGTGGCGTAGTAGAGGGTCTTCCCGCCCGCGCCGGATCCGATGTCCAGCACGGTCTTGCCCTTCATGATCTCCTCAGGCTCCATGAAGGGCCGGTAGTGCTCCAGGGTGAGGTGCCCGCGCTCGAACTGCCAGTCGGCGTAGCGCATCGTGCCCTGGTTGGCCAGGTTGAACGGGTGCACGGGCGGGGGGAAAAGCTTGTTCATGGCGAGCAGTGCCCTGGTGGCCAGTCGCAAGTGCGTCGTCACTCCTCTCTGTCCTTGGCCGGTTACGGCCGGAGCCTGGGTGCTCTCGCTTCCAGCGGGGGGGGCGTGCCTGATTCACGGCCGCGGGCGCGTGGGCCGCACCAGCGACAGCAGGGCGCTCAGCGCCGCCAGCGCCACGCCGACCGAGAGCGTCCCGCGGAAGGCGGCGAGGAAGTCCGTCTGCAGCCGCAGGTGCGCGAACAGGGTGCTGGCGATGGTGACGCCGGTGACCATGCCCACGTTGCGGGCGGCGGCCAGGAGCGCCGCCGCGACCCCCTGCCGGTCGCGGGGCGCCGCCCCCATGATGGAGCTGTTGTTGGGCGCGGTGAAGAGGCCGGCCCCCAGGCCGATGACGGCCAGGAAGGCTGCCACCTGTCCTGCGGACGCCGCCGGGCCCAGGCCCGCGACCGCCCAGAGCCCCGCGGCGATGGTGGCCATGCCCACCGTGGCGGGGATGCGGGTGCCGATGCGGTCGGAGAGCCAGCCGGCAAACGCGGCCAGGGCCACCATGGCGGCCGGCTGGGCCGTCATCACCGCGCCGGCCGCGGCCGGGCTGAGGCCGCGGTACTGCTGCAGGTAGAAGGGCAGCAGGAACGAGAGCACGAAGACCGCGGCGTACTGCAGCCAGGCGGCGGCCACACCGCCGGTGAAGGCGGGCTCGCGGAACATCCAGAGCGGCAGCATCGGCTGCCGGGCCCGCCGCTCCTGCCAGAGGAAGAGCAGGAGCAGCAGCGCGCCGCCGGCCAGCAACAGCCGGGTGCGGGCGTCGCCCCAGCCCCAGGTCTCGGCCTGGCTGAGGCCCAGCAGCAGGGAGGCCAGCCCGGATGCGAACAGCAGGGCGCCGGCGAAGTCGAAGACCTGGTCGCGCCGCCTCTCGGTCGGCCGGAGCTTGGCGAAGGCCAGCGCGGCCCCGATCGCGGCCACCGGCAGGTTGATCAGGAAGACCCACTGCCAGCCCCACTGGCCGGAGATGAAGCCGCCCAGGCTGGGGCCCAGCGTGAGCCCGGTGTAGGTGAGGGTGGCCTGCAGGCCCAGGGCGCGCCCCCGCTCGCTGCCGGGGAACGTGGTCGTGATGAGCGCCGGCGAGAGCGCCATGAGGATGGCGGCGCCCATCCCCTGGATCACCCGGCCGCCGATCAGGGCCGGGAGGGTGGGGGCGAGGCCGCAGACGAGCGAGCCCAGGCCGAAGACGAGGAATCCGCTGCCGAAGACCCACTTGTACCCCCACATGTCCCCGAGCCGGCCGACGGAGAGCAGGAGGGACGAGATGGTCACCAGGTAGGCGGCGGAGACCCAGCTGATGTCGCCCATGGTCGCCTGGTACTGCCCCTGGATCTGGGGGATGATGATGTTGATGATGCTGCCATCCAGGGCCGACATGAAGGCGCTGGTGCCGGCCACGATCAGGACGAGCCACCTGTAACCCTCACTGGCGGCCGCCCGGCCCTGCCCGGCCCGGGCGGCGGCCTGTTCCCTTGCCGTCACGTTCAACCTCCCCAAATCGACCTCTAGCATCATCCTGTTCGCCCCGCTTCCGCCGAATTCCCGCCTGCGGCAGGCGATTTCTGGCTTGCCGGCGCCAGCCCACCGGCCTTAAGATGAGGACAGTGCCTGTAAGCGAGGTGTTCGCTGTGCGCATCGCCATCTTCTCCGACGTTCACGGGAACCTGACGGCGCTGGAGGCGGTGCTGGCCGACATCGATCCCGAATCGGTGGATGCGATGGTCTGCCTGGGCGACCTGGCCTTCAAGGGTCCGCAGCCCGCCGAGTGCATCCGGCGGATCCGTGAGCTGGGCATCCCCTGCATCCACGGGAATACGGACGTGTTCCTGCTGATGGCCGCCGGCCGGAAGCCGAAGCGGCCGCTTCCGGGGGGCTTTTCGCTGCCCGATCCGCTGCCGCCCGCCATCGCCTGGCCGCTTCAGCATCTCACCGACGCCGACCTGGACTACCTGGCCGGACTGCCCTTCTCCCACCGGCTGGAGGCCGACGGACAGTCTGTGCTCTTCGTGCACGCCTCGCCGCAGGACGCGGCCACCGGCATCGTGCCCACCATGCGCCCGGACGAGATCCGGCCGCTGCTCAGGGGCGAGCAGGCCGACTGGATCATCGCCGGCCATGTGCACCAGCCGTACGCCTTCCGCTTCGGGGGGCGCTGGCTGGCCAATCCCGGGGCTGTGGGCTTCTCGCTGGACGGCGACGGCCGGGCGGCGTATGCCGTGCTGGACACCGAGCGGTCCCGGTTCGAACTCAGGCGGGTGGCGTACGACGTGGACGCGGCGGTGGCCGCGGCCCGGGCGCGGGACTTCTACGCCGATCCCGAGCGGTACGGCGCGGCGCTGCGGGCGGGCGCCTGGCCGGCGGACCTGTAGGTGCGGGAACGCGGGGCGTGACCCTGCGGCAACGTGACCTCGCGGCGCCGACCTGTGGCGTGACCCTGCGGCAACGTAACCTTTCGTCGCCGACCTGTGGCGTGACCCTGCGGCCACCTGACCTTGCGGCGCCGACCGGTGCGCCGGCCTGAAGCTTTGCGAAAGGGGGCGATGGAGGCGTGGCTCACCTGACCGGCCCCGTGCTGACCCGGGCCGAGGCCGAACTGGGCAGGCCGCATGTCCTGCGCTGGCGGTACCCCATCGGTCCCGCGGAGATGGACATGGTGGTCTCCTCCACCCGCGGCCAGACTCGCCTGCACGACGTGACGCTGTTCATCTTCAACCCGGCGGGGCAGATCGCGCTGATCCGCAAGCACAACTACCCGCCCGGCATCTGGCGCGCCCCGGGCGGCGGCGTGGACCCCGGCGAGGAACTGGCCGCCGGCGCGGCGCGGGAGGCGCTGGAGGAGACCGGGCTTTCGGTGCGCATCACCCGGTACCTTCTGCGGGTCCATGTCACCTTCACCGACGGCGACCGCGAGCAGCCCTGGACCACCCACGTGGTGCTGGCCGAGGCGGACGGCGAGCCGGCCACCCGCGACCCCGGGGAGATCTCCGCCGTGGCCTGGGGCTCGCTGGATGAGCTTTCCGGCCCCATCGCGACGGCCATGCTGGCCACACCCCGGGGGCTCTTCACGTACCGCGCCGCCCTGCACCGGGCGGTGGCGGAGCGGCTGAAGTCCATAGGATGAGCGGAGTCCGGGAGCGTCCCTCACCGTGGTCGGGGGCGCTCCCTTTCGGCATTTTGGGGGTGCGTCTCTTTCCCGTGGTCGGAGGCGCTCCCTTTCTACATTGGGGAGCGTCTCCTTCGCGTGCTCGGGGGCGCTCCCTTTCTGCATCTGGGAGCGTGTCCTTCCTGTGCTCGGGGGCTTGCTCGCTTTCCGGTGTCCATATCGGATGTCCACTTTGGGCATCCGGCGAGTGCCCGCCTTTCTTTTGTGTCTATAGCACGTTCGAACAGGGGTCGGAGCATCGGACCGTACCGTTATGCCTATCCAAGGATGGGGGAGAGGTCGCGTTGACCGCCATCGCCTCGACGGTTGAAAATATAGGAGTAAGAAGTATTCTGCAGGTACCTTGAGTGGCGGGAACGGAGACGAGGTGTTGTCCATGGAGCTGCAGGGAACCGTCGTGCAGTGGCGCAGCGGGATCGCAAAGGTGCAGATCGCGGTGAGCGCCTGTTCCGCCTGCACGCACAACTGTTCAGCCCGGCTCGGAGACGGCGGGCGCTACCTGCTGGCGGAGGCGCCGTCACCGCTGCTGCCCGGGCAATCGGTACTGGTGGACGTGGCCCTGCCCTCTCCGGCCCGTGCGGTGGCCCTGGCTTACGTGCTGCCGCTGGCGGGCTTCATGGCAGGGCTTTTCATCGGAAACGCCGCGTTTGGCGGCGCCCCTCTTCCGGCCCTGGGCCTGGGCCTGGCCGGGGGCGCGGTGGCCTATGGCGCGGTGGCCTTCCTGGAACGCAGCCGGCGCGCCCGCGTGGTTTCCACCGGCGTCGCAGCCGGCGCAGCCTGTCCGCGCGCAGCGGAAGAACCGGCCGATGACCCCTCCTGATACGCACGAGCATTCATCGTCCGTTCGAGTCACCGACACCTACGTAAGAGAGGGAGGCGTAACTCATGAATCTGTGGGCCCGCTTTCGCGGGGGAGTCCATCCCGATGCCCGCAAGACGACCGCGCAGTGCGCGACGCAGCCGCTGCCGCGCCCCGAGCGGGTAGTGCTCCCCCTGCGGCAGCACATCGGCGCTCCCTGCCAGCCGCTGGTGAAGAAGGGCGACGAGGTGGCCCTGGGCCAGCCCATCGGCGACGTGGACGCCCCGGTCTCGGCGCCGGTGCACGCCAGCGTCAGCGGCAAGGTGGTGGCCGTGGAGCCCCGGCTCACCCCCGGCGGACGCACGGAGCAGGCCGTGGTCATCGAAGCGGCCCCTGAGGATGTGCCCTGGGAGGGGCTTCCGGAAGGGCTTGGCTGGGACCTCGACCCCGAGTCGCTGGACCCGGCCTTCATTCGTGACCGCGTGCGGCAGGCGGGGCTGGTGGGCATGGGCGGCGCGGGCTTCCCGGCCGCCGTCAAGCTGACCCCGAGGCCGGGCTCGGAGCCCGACGTGGTCATCCTCAACGGCGCCGAGTGTGAGCCGGCCATTACCTCGGACCACCGGCTCATGCTGGAACAGCCCGAACAGGTGGTGCTGGGGCTCCGGCTCTTCATGCGGGCCTGCGGCGCCAGGCGCGGCGTCATCGGCGTTGAGGCCAACAAGCCCGACGCCGCCGCGAAGCTCTCCCAGCTGGTGGCGGGAGACCCCGCCCTTTCGGTGGAGGTCCTGCCGGTGCGCTACCCGCAGGGCGCGGAGAAGATGCTGGTCTGGGCCCTGCTCCGGCGTGCGGTGCCGGTAGGGGGCATCCCGCTGGATGTGGGCGTGGTCGTACAGAACGTGGCCACGGCCGCCGCGGCGGCGGTCGCCCTGGCCGAGGGCCGGCCGCTCACCCACCGCATCGTCACCGTCAGCGGCCGGGTGGCCAGCCCGGGCAACTGGCGGGTGCCGCTCGGCACTTCCTTCGTGGACCTGATGCAGGCCGCAGGCGGACTGACCGGCGCGCTGGCACGCGTCATCGCCGGCGGACCCATGATGGGCATCGCACAGCCCGACCTGGACGTCCCGGTGATCAAGACCACGGGCTCGGTGATCCTGCTGGGCCCGGAGGACCTGCATGAGACCCCTGCGGGGCCGTGCATCCGCTGCGGGCGCTGCGTGACGGCCTGTCCGATGGGCCTCCTGCCCGCCCAGCTCTGCGACGCCGCCATGGCCTCCGACTGGGCGAGGGCGGAGCGGTTCCACGTGCGGGCCTGCATGGAGTGCGGCAGCTGCAGCTACGTCTGCCCGGCCCGCCGTCCGCTGGTCCAGTCCATCCGGCTGGCCAAGTCTGAACTCGGGCGCCGCGCCCGTGGAGGGAGGGGATAACGTATGGCCAAGACCGAAAGCGGTGAACTGCTGGTCGCATCGAGTCCGCACCTCTGGGCCGGCGTGTCCACCAGCCAGATCATGCGGGATGTCCTCATCGCCCTGGCGCCGGCTGCCCTCGGGGCGGTCTACTTCTTCGGCTGGCGCGCGGCGCTGGTCATCGCGCTCAGCATGGGCGCCGCCGCCCTGACCGAGTGGGGCTGCATGCGGCTGATGGGCAAGCCCTCCACCCTGGGCGACGGCTCCGCCCTGGTGACGGGCCTGCTACTCGCTCTGACCCTGCCGCCGGCCTCGCCCGTCTGGCTGCCCGTCCTGGGCGCCGCCTTCGCCATCGCCGTGGTGAAGGTGGCCTTCGGCGGCCTCGGGCACAACTTCGTCAACCCGGCCCTGGCCGCGCGCGCCTTCCTGCTGGCGGCCTTCCCTGCGGCGATGACCACCTGGACGAGCCCCTTTGACGCCGTCACCACCGCCACGCCGCTGGCGGTTCTCCCGACTCCCTTCGCCCCGGACGTGCTGGCGGGTCCCCTGCCCTCATACCGTGACCTCTTCTTGGGTACCGTGGGCGGCTCGCTGGGCGAGACCTCCGCCCTGCTTCTGCTGATCGGGGCGGTCTACCTGCTGGTGAAGCGGGTCATCGACTGGCGCATCCCCGTGGGCTTTCTGGGCACCCTGGCCCTGCTTAGCTGGGCCCTGGGCGGGCAGGCCGGCCTCTTCACCGGCGATCCGCTCTACCACCTGCTGGCCGGCGGCGCGATTCTGGGCGCGTTCTTCATGGCCACCGACTACGTGACCGGGCCGATCACGCCGCAGGGCCGCTGGATTTTCGCCGTCGGCTGCGGCCTGATCACCGTCCTGATCCGCCTGTACGGGGGCTACCCGGAGGGCGTGCTGTTTGCCATTCTGCTCATGAACGTGGTGACGCCCTTGATCGACCGGTTCATCGTTCCGGCGCCTTTCGGGGGGGTGAAAGGCCGTGCGTGAGGCGTTGCGCATGATCCTGACGCTGTTAGTGGTCACCGTGGTGGCGGGCGGCGCCCTGGCCGGGGTGAACGGCTTGACGGCACCGATCATCGCGGAGATGGAGGCGAGGGCCCTGCAGGCGGGTCTGGCCGAGGTGCTGCCTTCCGCCGCGTCCTTTGAGGAGGTCCCGGCCGAGGCGCTGGCCGGGGCGGGTGCGCCGGTGCAGGCGGCCTGGCGCGGGGTTGACGCTGAGGGCGAGCCCGTGGGCGTCGTCGTGCAGGCGGCTCCCGGCGGCTACGGCGGCCCGATCGTGATGCTGGTGGGTGTCGAGCCCGGCGGAACCGTGCACCGGATGAAGATCCTGAGCGCCGCGGGCGAGACCCCCGGCCTGGGCACCAAGGCCACCGAGCCCGCCTTCGTGGAGCAGTTCCTGGGGCTGAGCCCTTCCATCGAGCTCGTGCGGAACCGGCCCCCCGCCGGCAATGAGGTGCAGGCGGTCACCGGCGCCACCATCTCGTCCCAGGCGGTGCTCGACGGCGTAAATGCGGCGCTCGATGCCGCGCGCCAGCTTCAGACCGGGAGGTGAAGGCCGTGAACGAGTCCACTTCCAACGCCACGTTCGTCGGTGTCTTGCGAGACGGCCTCAGGCAGGCGCCGCCGTTCCGCCTGCTGCTGGGCCTCTGTCCGGCGCTGGCCGTCACCACGGCCATGGAGAACGGCTTTTGGATGGGCATGGCGGTGATCTTCGTCCTGGCGTGCTCTGAACTGCTCATCAGCCTTCTTCGCAAGGTGATTCCGGACCGGGTGCGCATACCGGTCTACATCGTGATCGTGGCCACGTTCGTCACCGTGGTCGACATGGTGATGAAGGCCTACCTACCCGAGATGCACGCCATCCTGGGCATCTTCATCCCGCTGATCGTGGTGAACTGCGTCATCCTCGGGCGGGCGGAGGCGTTTGCCTCCAAGCACGGCCCGCTGCTCTCGGTCGCGGACGCCGTGGGCGTGGGCGCGGGCTTCACCGTGTCGCTCATGGCCATCGGCGGCGTTCGGGAGCTGCTGGGCACTGGCAATCTCAAGCTGTTCGGCTTCGCTCTGCTCGGGCCCGGGCTCCCGCTGGAGATCGTCGTGATGCTGCTGCCGGCCGGCGCCTTCTTCGTCATCGGGTTCCTGATGGCGGGGCTGGCGTGGATGCAGAATCGGCAGCAGGAGCGGGCCCGCCGGGCACAGGTCGGGGCCTTTGCGGGGGCGGGCGGCGCAGGGGCTGCCGGCGGCCCTGGTGGCCCCGGTGCCACCGGCGGTGCCGGCGGCGGAGAGGAGGCGGCTGTGTAAATGGAGTTCATCGCCATACTGATCGGCGGCATCCTGATCAACAACTACATCTTCTCCCGCTTCCTGGGGCTCTGCCCGTTCTTCGGGGTCTCCAACAAGCTGGAGACGGTCTACGGCATGGGCGCTGCCGTCGTCTTCGTCATGACCCTGGCCTCGGCCATCACCTGGCCCCTGCAGCACCTGCTCCTGGAGCCGCTGGGTCTGGGCTATCTGCAGACGGTGGCCTTCATCCTGGTCATCGCCGCCCTGGTGCAGACGGTGGAGATGGTGATTCAGCGGGTGAGCCCGCCACTTTACGCCGCGCTGGGCATCTACCTGCCGCTGCTCACCACCAACTGCGCGGTGCTGGGCGCGGCCCTGCTCAACATCACCCAGGACTACAGCTTCATGGCGTCGGTGGTGAACGGCTTCGCCTGCGGCCTCGGATGGACTCTGGCCACGGTGCTCTTCGCCGGCGTGCGGGAGCGGATCGAGGGCCTGCACATTCCGGAGGCGATGCGGGGCATGCCCATCGCCTTCGTGGCGGCCGGACTGATGGCTCTGGCATTCATGGGCTTCCAGGGTCTCTTCCGCGGGATCCTCTTCTAAGCGAGGTGTTTGCGCGATGATGACAGCAGCGCTTGTACTGGGAGGCACGGGTCTGGTGCTGGGTGCGGGCCTGGCCTTCGTCGCCGTGAAGATCGCCGTCCCGCCCGACCCGCGGGTGGCGGCCGTGCGCGAGCGGCTCCCCGGCGCCAACTGCGGCGCCTGCGGCTATCCCGGCTGCGACGGCCTGGCCTCCGCCCTGGTCAAGGGCGAGGCGAAGCCCGACGCGTGTTCGGCGGGCGGCCCGTCCACCGCTGCGGCAGTGGCCGACGTGCTGGGGCTGGAGGCGGAGGTGGGCGAGCGGCTGGTCGTCCACGTCCACTGCGTGGGTACGGACGAGAAGGCGAGGCGATCCTACGAGTACCAGGGCATCGACGACTGCCGCGCCGCGGCGATCATGCCCGGCGGGGGTCCGAAAGCCTGCTCTTACGGGTGCGTCGGGCTGGGCACCTGCGTGAAGGCCTGCCCGTTCGACGCCCTGTCGATGGACGATGCGACCGGCCTGCCCGTGGTGGACCGGGAGAAGTGCACCGGCTGCGGCATCTGCACGCAGGAGTGCCCGAAGGGCATCCTGGCCCTGGTGCCGGCCTCCCAGCCCACCGTGGTCTCCTGCCGGAGCCTTGACCGCGGCCCGCAGGTGCGCAAGGCCTGCACCGCCGGCTGCATCGCCTGCGGCCTCTGCGTGCGCCAGTGCCCGCAGAAGACCATCTCGATGGTGAACAACGTCGCCTACATCGACCCCAGCGGCTGCGATGGCTGCGGCGTCTGCGTGGAGAAGTGCCCGACCAAGTGCATCGTCGCCACGCAGGATGTGCCGGTCGTGCAGGCGGTGTAGAGGGGGAATCTGCCGTGCGTCGCAAGTGGGGGGACCGGCCAGCTCAGTCGCCGGTGGCCCGGTCGACGGCGGCCCGGTTGACGGTCGCCCGGTCGGCGATGGCCCGGTTGACGGTGGCCCGGTCGGCGATGGCCCGGTCGGCGATGGCCCGGTCGGCGATGGCCCGGTCGGCGATGGCCCGGTTGACGGCGGCCTGGTCGACGCTGGCCAGGTCGACGGTCGCCAGGTCGCTGGTGGCCCTGCTCGCGGCCACGGCTCTTCTGCTTGCACTCGCCAAGGTGCTCGGACCTGCGCTCGGGCATAGCCGGCTGGAGCGGGTCGAGCGAACGGCCCTGCTGATGGACACGCCGGTCAGAGTGGTGGTCTACGCAGGCCGCCGCGAGGCCGGGGCCGCAACTGACGCGGCGATCGAGCAGATCGCCCGGCTCGAGTCGCTGTGGCACCCCGGGCGGCCGGACAGCGATGTGGCGCGGGTGAACGCTGCCGCCGGGACCGAACCGGTGTCCGTCGCCCCCGAGACGCTGGAACTGGCGCAGATCGCCGTGCAGGTGGCCCGGGAGACCGGCGGCGCCTTCGACCCGACCATCGGCCCGCTCTCGGCGGCCTGGGGATTCGGCGAGGGCGGCAGGGTCCCAGGTGCGACGGAGCTCGCCTCCGCCCGGGCCCTCGTGGACTGGCGCGACTTGCACGTGGACTCGGAGGCCGGCACGATCTTCCTCGCCCGGCCCGGGATGCAGGTGGAGTTCGGCGCGGTGGCCAAGGGCCTGGCGGCCCGGCTGGTGCGGGATAATCTCGCGGAAGCGGGCGTTTCGGCGGCCCTCGTGCAGCTGGGCGGCAGCATCGCGCTCCTGGGGGAGCGGCCACAGGGCGGCCCGTGGCAGATCGCCGTCCAGCATCCGCGCGATCCGCAGGGCTTTCTGGCCACGCTGTCGCTGGAGGAGGGCTTCGCCGACACGGCGGGGGATTACCAGCGGTTCTTCGAACATGACGGCGTGCGCTACCACCACATCCTGGACCCCGCCACCGGCCTGCCGGCTGCGGGGATGGCCAGCGTCACCGTCGTCGCGTCCCGCGGCGAGCTCGCCGATGCCTACGCCACCGCCGCCTTCGTCCTGGGGATGGAGGAGGGGTACCGCTTCCTCCTGGAACACGGCGTGGAGGGGCTCCTGGTGAGCGACTCGGGCGAGGTGCGCATGACCCCGGGCATGGCCCGCCTGGCCCGGGTGACGCCGGGGGAGTGATGGAGGGTTCCGTCAGGAGAACCCAGGCCGGGTTCACCAGGGTGAGTGTTTCATCACAGGGAGTGGGGGGTGGCCCCGCTGGATCGGAACTCGAACAATAGGCGAGCACAGACGGGGCGCCCCGGCACCACCTGCTC
>JAMNXV010000199.1 GCA_023623185.1 Bacillota bacterium | reverse complement strand
AACTGGGACGCCCTGGCCGTCGTGATGGAGGCGGAGCCCGACGTCCTCAACCACAACATCGAGACCGTGCGGCGGCTGTCGGACCGGGTGCGGTCCCGGGCCGAGTACGACCGCTCGCTGGAACTGCTCCGCCGGGCCAAGGAGATGAAGCCCCACATCGCCACCAAGTCCTCCATCATGGTTGGCCTGGGCGAGACCATGAGCGAGCTGTACGAGGCGATGGACGACCTGCGCGCGGCCTGGGTGGACATCGTGACCTTCGGACAGTACCTGCGGCCCACCGCCCGCCACCTGGCGGTGGAGAAGTTCTACACGCCGGCCGAGTTCGACCACCTGCGGGAGGAGGCCCTGAAGCGGGGCTTCGCCCACTGCGAATCGGGACCGCTGGTGCGCTCTTCCTACCACGCGGACGAGCAGTCGGCGCAGGCCGTCGCGCGCCGGCTGGGAACGCAGCGCGCGGCACAGACCGGGGACTGACAACACGGACAGGGGGCCGTCCCTCACCGCTGGGACGGCCCCCTGCTACCAAGAATGGGCATAGCAGAGGCGCCGAAATATGGGCTGCCTCTGCCTGCTATTCTGGCCGGAACCTGGCGGACCTATTCATCGGCTCCCAGCGATTCCAGCGCCGCATTCACTTCGAGCAGCACGGCGGGATCCGTCTCCCGCGCGGCGTGCCGGGTGAGGGCGGCCCGGGCGTCTTCCCGAACGGCGGGCGAGAGGCGCGCCAGGCGCCCCAGGGCCCACGCTGCGTGTGCGCGGAGGACGGCGCTCACGCTCTGCAGGGCCTCGGCCAGCGCCGGCAGGGCCGACGGGTCGCCGCTGTTTCCCAGGGCGATGAGCGCATTGCGCTGGATGGTGGTCTTGCCCCGCCAGCCCGCGGCCGTGGGCAGGAACCAGCGGCGGAAGTCGCCCTTGGTCATCGCCATCAGCTTCAGCAGGTCCGGCTCGCCCCAGCCCAACTCGGGAGACGGGGCGAACTCGGGATGGGGGGAGGAGCGCGCCCGCCGGTTGTAGGGGCAGACGTCCTGGCAGTCGTCGCAGCCGAAGAGGCGGTTGCCCATGGCCTCCCGGTGTTCCGGGGGGATGATCCCCTTCATCTGTGTGATGTAGGAGAGACAGCGGTTGGCGTCCAGCCGCCACTCGGTGAGCGCCTGTGTGGGACAGGCGTCGATGCAGAGGGTGCAGGACCCGCAGGCCGGCGGCTGGGGCTCGTCGGGCGGCAGCGGCAGGGTGGTGAGCAGCTCCCCGAGGAAGACCCAGGTGCCGTACTCCCGGGTGATCAGGTTGGTGTGCTTGCCGAACTTGCCGATTCCGGCCCGCTCGGCGACTGCCCGTTCCAGGGGCGGCCCGGTGTCCACGTAGGCCAGGTGGCGGTGGCCCGGCGCCCGGCTCTCCAGCCAGGCGGCGAGCTGCTCGATCCGCGCTTTCAGGATCTGGTGGTAGTCGCGGCCCCGGCAGTAGCGGGAGAGCCACCCGCGCAAGGCGCGCTGGTCGTTGGGCGGCAGCGGGGCATCGGGGTGGTAGTAGGAGATGCCGCAGGCGATGATGGCCTTCACCCCGGGCAGCCACTGCTCGGGGTAGACCCGCTCGGCGATGACCGGGTGCTCGTACGGGCTGGGCCCGTGGCCCCGGACCGCCCGCTCCTCCAGCAGCTCTCGCTCCCGCAGGAAGGGCTCCGCCGGCGCCACGCCCACCAGGTCGATGCCGATCTCCCGGGCGTGGGCCTTCATCTCGGCTTTCAGCCGTTCGAGGTCGGGCTGCGTGCGCGGGTTCAGGCGGATCCCCCCTTTCAAGAGGCCGGGCACGGGCGATTGGTGCCTTGATGGTGTGTGCAGTTCGTGCCTTGGTGCTTTGATGGCGCGTGCAGTTCGTGCTATTATGGCGCAGCAACTGGGACATTTGATCACGGGCAGAAGAGGGTGTATGACAGGATGGGCGAGCGAGTGAGACAGATCCGGGTCGTCGCTCGGGTGATGGTGCTGAACGAAAGCGGCGAGCTGCTGCTCTGCCGGAGTCGGGACGGGTCGGCGTGGGTGCTGCCCGGGGGCACGCTGGACCCCGGCGAGGATCTGAAGACCGCCGCCGTCCGGGAGGCGGCAGAGGAGGCCGGGGTGCCCGTGCGGGTCGGCGGCCTGGCCTACGTGCAGGAATTCCGCGCGGCCCGCCGCTCGGAGCACGTGGTCGAGGTGGTTTTCCGTGCGGAGGCCGCGGCCGCCCATCCGACCGCCGCATCGGCCGGCGGGCGCAGGGTGGAGCACGCCGGGCCGGCGGCGCGGCCCTGGCAGGCGTGGCGCATCCAGGACCCGGACGGGCCGGTGCGGGAGTGCCGCTGGTTTGCGCGGGAAGAGGTGGCCGCGCTGGACGAGCCGGTCTATCCCGAGGAGCTCAGGGGGCCCCTCTGGGAAGACGGCGGCGCCGTCCACCTGGGCGTCATCCACCTGGGTTGAGGGGGCGCTCGCCGTCGCCGCATGGGCGTCATCCACCTGGGTCGGGAGGGCGCTCGCCGTCGCCGCATGGGCGTCATCCACCTGGGTCGAGAGGGCGCTCGCCGTCGCCGCGGGCCTCCGCCCGGAGCCGGGCGACGGTCGGCAGGTCGGCGGGGGCCCAGTCGAGCTGATCCAGGTCGGCCATGCGCACCCAACGTAGCTCCGCATGCTCCCTCGGCTTCGGCTGGCCGCCGACGAGCCGCGCCCGGAAAGTGAACAGCCGGACCGTGATGTCCGGGTACCGGTGCGTGGCCTCGGCCACCGGAGCTCCTACTTCGATATCACATCCCAGTTCCTCGCGGATCTCCCGGCGCAGCGACTCCTCGGGTCGCTCGCCGGGTTCGATTTTGCCCCCGGGAAACTCCCACAGCCCGCCCCGGGCCATCTCCGGGTCCCGGCGGGCGCAGAGCACCTCGCCGGCCTCGTTTTCGATCACTGCGCCGACCACGTCAACCTGCCGCACAGCCTGCCTTACCTCCTGCATGTGTGGCCTGTCTGTGTCTCAGTCATCGAAGATGTCGAAGTCGAAGATCTCACTCAGAAAGCTCTTCCGCTTGCGCTTGCGCCGGTAATCCCGGTCGTCATACCGGTCACGATCGCTGTACTTGCGGTCGTCCCGGTCGTGATGCGGCGGGCGGGGAGCGTATCCGTACTCCTCATCCCACGCTTCCCCGGCGGCGAGCAGCCTGTCCAGTTCACCGCCGTCCAGCCAAACGCCGCGGCATTCTGGGCACACATCGATGCGAACGCCGCGGCGTTCAACCTCCCGCATCGGTACATTACAGAGCGGACAACGCATGCGCGTACCTCCTCGCAGTCGTCGCGGGCCTCTGTATCTACGACTACTCCACTGGCTTCCGGTTGGCAAGGGGCAACGCCGATTGCGGCGTTGTCGGTCGAGCGCGACATCCTATCGTCGTTTCCGACCAGGCCCCTATCTCACGGAGTGGCCTGCGCGGGAATGAATGTGCACTTTCTCGAAGTCCTTGTCCCGCAAGTGTTTCCAGCGCCGCGATCGCTGCATCCCACATGGTACTTGGACTCTACGAAAGTGCACATTGCTACCAACGCCTGGGGTGGTGAGCTAGCTGACACTCTCCCCACCCATAGGCTGTCCTTGCGTGCTGCCAACCTGCCTGGGCAACCCCAACTCACCCCAGGCTGCCGGCTGCCCCTGGTGGCCCCGCTGCTCATGGCGGGGCTTCACGGGAATGAATGTGCACTTTCCGCAAGTCCTTGTCAC
>JAMNXV010000013.1 GCA_023623185.1 Bacillota bacterium | reverse complement strand
AAACCTCCGATTCCCACAACTGCGGTCCTGCGGCATAGCCATGCTGATCAACCAGAACGCCGCGTTATGTCAACCGGCGACCGCCGTTCGCGGGGTAACACGGGGGTCAGCGTCGGGCACGGGGTAAGATTCTGGGCGATGGCGTGCACCCACACCTGGACAAGCGCCCCACCCGACCTCGCAACCGACGCTTTTTTGCTTCATCGCCTGCGCCAAAGTCAATAACCGCCTGTTCGCACAGCCACGGTCGGCGAAACTGCCAACCAGGTTGGAGCGGCGCAACCGAGGGCCGTACGTAGACGTCATAACAAGCAAACTGGAAGTATCTTCCTGTAGGAGGTCTTAGGATGCGCCGTCAGCTCATCGCCTGCCTCCTGACCGCCGCCGTTCTCTCCGGAGGCTGCCGCGCAGCTGAGTATGGAACTGCTGCCGGGCGGGAATCTGCGTCTCCCGGCGGGGATTACGCTTCTCTCGGCCACGAATCCGCGTCTCCCGAACAGGAACCAACGCCTCCCGAACACGAAGCAACGCCCCCCGGCCACCGACCCGTGAAACCGGCTCCGGCCGAGCTGGGAACGGCCCCGCCCGAGAAGAAACCGGCGACGGCGGAGCGGAAGAACAACCCATCCCAGAACACGCCCGCTCAGCTGCCCGCTCTCCCCCTCTGGGGCGAACCAGGGCTCCACTTGGTGCGGGAGCAGGGGAGGCGCGGGTCCGCCTTCGCCTACGCCCCCCTTGACCTGTTAGGGACGACGCTCCAGCCCGTGCGGCTGCGGCAGGGAACGGCGTACGTGCGGGTGGAAGGCGACGCCGTCTACCTGCATGGCGTCAACAGCATAAGGGGCGGGTTCAGCCTTCTGGCGGAGCCGGCGCTTCTGCATCGTCTGCCCGTGCAGGTCGGCGATATCTGGACGGTCCGGATTCCAGGCCCGATGGGCGACGGCTACACCTACACCGTGGCGGCCATCGAGCCGGTGGAAACTCCCGGCGGCGTGCGGCAGGCCGCGCGCATCGAAGTGACGCGCAACGGCTGGTCCGCGGGCACGGAGTGGTGGGTGCCCGGCTACGGCCTGGTGGGCTACACCGACGGGTCCTTCTCCTGGCGCGCGGAGCGGGAGCTGATGCTGGAGCCGGAGCTGCCCGCCGTCATCGGCCGGCTGGCGCCGGGCATGCAGGCGCTCCTCTGGGATGACGGAGACGAATACTGGATCACCACCCTCGACGGAAAGCAGGAGCTCTTCCGTGCGCCGGACGTCTACTGGCGAAGCTGGTACGACTGGGCAGACGCAGGCGAACACGACCTGCTGGCACACACCCTGTACCCGGGCTCCTGGGGGATCTACCGATTCACCGCCTTCCGGTACGACCCGGAGGAGGGGCGCTTCCGGCAACTGGACTGGGTGTCGGAGGCCGGCACAGTGCAGGCGGTGGCGGGAGACGGCGGATGGGGACCGGGCGGCGCCTTCCATCACGAGGACTTCCTCGGATACCCCACCCGGATCCAGGTCTATCGCTTCGACGGGGAGGCCATGCGCGCCGATCCGGCGGAAGAGCAGGTGTTCCGGGCGCGGTCTGAGATGGATTTCATCCGCCGCCTCATGGGTCCGCCGCTCCTCCGGGAGGCCGACATTGTGGCGATGTTCCGCGATCCAGCAACCGCGGAGGGGGTCCTCGGGCTCCTCCAGGAGCTCCACGCCGGCGGGTACACAGGCCCGGACTCCATAAAGCCGATGGAGGGCACCCCGGGCGCCTTCCTCGTCACCGAGGGGAGCGCGCAGTTTCTCGCAAAGGTCGAGCAACACGAGCACGACTACGTGATCACCCGGTTCGAGCGGCTGGCGGACGGGGAATGAGCCGCCTGTTCGCAGACCCGATCTGCACGGGCACGGTCGGCGGCCAGCCTGCCGGCCGGTTCCCCGAGCATTCTTGCCGGCGTTCCGAGCATCTTTGATGCAAACGGAAAGCCTGCACCCCCGCAAGAGTGGGAGTGCAGGCTCCTCGCGACAGCGGCGGGCCGCCGTAGATGCCTCAATCACGCCGGCGCAGGGCCGCCATCACTGCGTCAGCAGCTTGCGATCACGCCGGCGCAGCGCCGCCGTTACTGCGTCAGCAGGTTAACGATCTCGATGGGCGTCGCGTCCGACGGGATGACGAAAGTGCCGGCCTGAAGCCGGGTCTCCACGCCCAGTTCGGCCACCACGGCGAGGAAGTCCTCCTCCGCCTCGATCAGACCGGCCTCACGGAGCAGGGCCGCGATCTCCTGCGAGCTCGAGCCCATTTCGACCGTGACGGTCACGGTGACCGGCTCCTCGGGAGGCTCAGGCTCCTCCTCCGACCCGGCGGGGGGCTCGTCACCTGCCCCGGGTTCGGGCTCATCCTCGGGCTGCGAAGCCGGCGGGGTCGTGGGGTCAGGCAGCGAAGCACCGGGCTCCTCCTCCCCCGGGCCCTGCACCACGCCGGGGTTCTCCCCGGGCTCCGGAACGTCGGGCGCCGCCGGGCGGACGAAGAGGGGCATCAGAAGGGCAGACAGCAAGAGGCCGGCGCCCAGGCCCACCAGCACCCCGCGCTGGAAGCGCCGGTCGCTGCCCGGCAGGAACCACGGCCGGTGATCGGGAATCTTGATCAATTCGTCATCGTACTCTACCGGGCTGGTCAGAATATCCCATGCCTCCTGCACAGTGGCCTCCCGGGGAATGCGCTCGGCCTTCTCCGGGCGCCGGCGCGTCGCGGGTCCGCCCCATGCGCCGAGAACGATGAGCAGCAAGCCTGCAGCCAACAGGAACCAGATCACAGGAAAGCCCCCCTGTCCGCGTCAGTCCTTGACCTTTTCGTTGTAATGGTTCTGGGCAGGATCTGTCAACTGCGGGATGGAAGTGAGTGGAGAGAGACGAGAGGGAGGGTCATCGGTTTGGAGGGTTTCCCCTTTGTCATGGAGCAGCAGGTCGTCTTCCGCGATATTGACATGCTGGGCCACGTCAACAACGCCGTCTACGCGACCTACTTCGAAACCGCGCGGGTGGAGTATCTCCACGAGCTCACCCGCGAGCTGTCGGAGCAATTCTCCTTCATCCTCGCAGAGTTGACCATCACGTACAAGTCGCCGGCCTACCTCCGGGAGCGGCTCCTCATCGGTCTGCGGGTCAGTGAGATCCGCAACTCCAGTATGGTCATCGACGGTCAGATCATCGAAAAGACCAGCGGGCGCCTGGTCGCCACCAGCCGGGCGGTGCTGGTGCACTTCGACTACGAACAGCAGCGCCCCGTGCCCATTCCACAAGAGTTGCGGGCGCAGATCGCCCGCTTCGAAGGGAAAGAACGATGAACATGAACCGATGCGCCGCGCGCCAGGCGCTGGCCGCGTCGCTGGCGCTGGCCGCGCTCCTGGTGACCGGATGCGCCCCCGCCCCAGTGGACACAGGGGAGACTTCGACGGGGCCCCGCCCTGTCCCTGCGGAGACTTTGCAAATCCCAGCTTCTCCCCCCGTCGTTGACCTGCAGCCCCGGCAGGTGCTGCAGGGGGACTTCGCCGTCCTGCGGGTCGACCAGCCGCTGCCCGGTGAGCCGGCCCTCCACGTGGAGGGCCTCGCCGAACAGCCCAAGCTGTTCCTGCTGGACCGGCAGCCCACCGCCTTCATCGGCATTCCCGCGGCAGCCCCGGTGGGCGTCTACCCGGTGCGACTCACCTGGGACGGCGGTGAATGGGAGGGCGCCATCGAAGTCGTGAAGAAGGACTTCACCGTCGACCGGCTGGAGGTGACCGAGGAGCAGGAGGACATCTACTACGATCCCCGGCAGGCCGAGCAGTGGGAGAAGCTGTACCGGCTGCGGTCCACCAGCGAACCCGAACCGCTCTGGCGCGACGTCTTCCGGCCGCCGCTGGAAGGCGACCTCTGGGTGACCACCTACTTCGGCGAGATCCGCATCGTCAACGGCGTCGAGACCGGCCGGCACAGCGGCATGGACTTCGGCGCGCCGCTGGGAACGCCCATCTACGCGCCGGCCCGGGGCAAGGTGATCCTCGCCGAGGAGTTCATCGTCTCCGGCCGGACCATCGTCATCGACCACGGCCTCAACCTCTTCACGGCGTACTACCACTGCGAGGAGATCCATGTGCAGCCCGGCGACTGGTTGGAGGCCGGGCAGCTGATCGGCACCGTGGGCTCCACCGGCTTCTCCACAGGCCCGCACCTGCACTGGACGGCCACCGTGGGCAACACCCCGGTGGACCCGTGGCCGCTCACGCAGGGCAGCGCCGCCGGGCTTTTCACCAGGAACAGGCAGTGACGGGTGCGCTTGAGGGGGCAGGCGCGCAGATGGTAGCATTGAGACAGCGCTGGAAAGGGGAAAGGGGGATTGCCGTGGTGTGGGGGACTGAGCCACGTGCAGACACAGCCCCGGCGCAGGGTGCCGGCGAGCGCGACATGCGGCCGGCAACGGACGAGGAGGTGGAGGCCGCTGTGGAGGCGTTCTTCGAGCGCTACCGCCGGGTGCTGGAGCGGCTGGGCACATGCTGATCTGCCTGACCGCGGATCACCTCATCGGGCTGCACCGGCGGATCATCGCCGAAACCGGGGGCCCTCACGGTGTTCGTGACCGCGGCGGCGTGCAGTCGGCTGCGGCCCGCCCGTTCCGTACCTACGACGGTCGGGCGCTCTACCCGACCCTCGAGGAGAAGGCCGCCGCACTGGCCGAGGGCATCTCCCGCAACCATCCCTTCGTGGATGGCAACAAGCGGGTGGCCATCGCGGCGGGGTGCCTGTTCCTGATGCTCAACGGCCGTGAGATCACCGCATCGGAACAGGAGCTGGAGCAGACAGCCTGGGCCCTTGCGGTGAGAGAGAGCGATCTGCAAGAGCTTGCACAGTGGTTCCGCCAACATAGCCGGGAGAAGAACAGCATAGAGAAGGACAGCGTAAAGAAGGCCTGAAAAGCGTTCGGCTGCCGCCCCACAAGGAGCGGCAGCCCATTCTTCATGCTGCCTTGTCGAACCCGAATCGCAGGCGCACGGCGGCCTCGGCGCGGCTGAAGCACGCGCGGTCCACCAGCACGCCAACGGCCAGAATCGCCACGATCACCGCCATCACCTGGGCCGCGTCGCCCAGGTCGCGCCCCATCGCCAGCAGGTGCCCCAGCCCCAGGTTCAGGAAGAGCAGTTCACCCGCCATCAGCGAGCGCCAGGCGAAGGACCAGCCCAGCCTGAGCCCGGTCAGCAGCGAGGGCAGGGCCGCAGGCAGCACGACCCGCGTGTAGAGCCGCCAGCCCCGGGCGCCCATGGTCGCCGCCGCCCTGATGTACCCCGGCGGGATGTTCCGCACCCCCGACTCGGCGGCGGAGGCGACGGCGAAGAGCGCACCCGCGGTGGTGACGAAGAGCAGGGCGCCCTCGTTCCAGCCGAACCAGAGGATGGCCAGCGGGTACCAGCAGATGGAGGGCATCGACTGCAGCCCCTGCACCAGGGGGCCCAGCAGGTCGCTGAGCGTCCGGGACCGTGACAGACCCAGCCCCAGGAGCAGGCCTCCCGCGGCCGAGAGGCCGAAACCGAGGCCGATGCGCTTCACGGTGTGAAGCAAGGCCACCGCCAGTTCCATCGTGGAGATGAGCCGCCACAGGGTCGCCGCGACGTCCGCGGGCCAGGGGAACACGTAGCGGGGCCAGAGGCCGGCCCAGCAGAGGCCCTGCCAGCAGAGGAGGAGCAGCGCTGCCGAAACCAGGCCGGCCTTCCACCTAGCCATCGCCCAGCTCCTCCTCCACCGCCGCCTCGACGTCGCTGCGCAGGTCGCGCACGAGGAAGGTGCGGATCTCCAGAAGGCGCGGGTCGTCGGCTTTGCGGGGGCGCGGGTGCTGGATGGTCACCTCGCGCCGGACGCGACCGGGCCGGAACGAGAGCACGGCAATCCGGTCGCCCAGCCGGATCGCTTCCGACACATTGTGCGTCACAAAAATGATCGTCTGTCCCGTGCGCGCCCAGATGCGCTGGAGCTCCTCGTGCATGAGGTTGCGCGTCTGGGCGTCGAGTGCGGCGAAGGGCTCATCCATCAGCAGGAGCTTCGGTTCCAGGGCCAGGGCCCGGGCGATGGCCACCCGCTGCCGCATGCCGCCGGACAGTTCGTGGATGTACGCGTCGCCGAAGCGCGCAAGCCGCACCATCTCCAGGGCCGCCATGGCCCGCTCGCGCCGCTCTGCCCGGGGAATGTTCTGCAGGCTCAGGCCGAACTCGACGTTGCCGAGGGCGGTCAGCCAGGGGAAGAGGGCGCCGTCCTGGAAGACGACCACCCGGTCGGGCCCCGGCCCGGAAATGGGCTCTCCTTCCACCAGGACCTCCCCTGAATCCGGCTCCTCCAGTCCGGCGATGATGTTGAAGAGGGTGGACTTCCCGCATCCCGAGGGGCCGAGCAGGCAGAGAAACTCCCCCCTGCGCACGATCAGGCTCACCCGGTCCAGCACCTTCATCCGCCCGCGGCGGGTCTCAAAATGTTTGGTGACCGAGCTTAGGGTCAGCTCTGGCGGCACCGGCTGGACTGCCGGCTGTCTCATGGAGCCACCTCCTGAAGCAGGGTCAGGTCGTACAGGGAGGCGAGGTCCGGCCGGCGGGCCCCGAGCAGCCCGGCAGCAAACGCGCGGTCGGCCAGTTCGGCCACGGCGTCCGCCATGGGATCGATGGTGAAGTCGATGCGCGCCCAGGCTGATGCGATCACCTCATCGTTCAGGGGGCGTCCCTGCAGCTCGGCCAGGGCCTCCTGCACCCGCGCGCGGCTGCCTTCAGGGTCCGCCTGGATCTCCCGGGTGATGGCCACGTGCGCCTCCAGGAAGCGGCGCACCGTCTCCGGATGCCGGCTCAGGAAATCGGGGCGAACCGCCAGCAGCGTGGTGGGCACCCTCCCCTCGGGCCAGAGATCCCGCTCGTCAATAGCGAGAACGCCCCCCGCCTCCAGGATCAGCCGGCTTCCCCAGGGCTCGGCGACCCAGGCGCCGTCCAGCTCGCCCCGCTCGAACAGGGTGAGGATCTCCGCAGGAGCCATGGGCGAGAGCGTCACGTCGCCGCCCCGCTCCCTGGTGCGCCAGCCCTCCTGCGCCAGCAGGTGGCGCAGGGCGACGTCCTGACTGTTGCCGATCCCGGGCGTGGCCAGGCGCAGGCCGCGCAGATCGTGCCGGTCAACCTCCGGCCGGAGGACGAAGAGCGAACCGCCCGAGGCCGCCCCTGCGATCACCCGCAGCGCGGCGCCGTCTGAGCGCAGGTAGCCGCTTACGGCCGGGGCAGGACCCACGTAAAGCAAATCCACCTCCCCGGCGAACAGCGCCTGGAGCGCCGCCGAACCCGAGGTGAAAAGGCGCGGCCGCACCTCGGCGCCGATGTAGCGCGCGAACGTGCCCCCGGCCACGCCGAGCACCGCCTGGGCATGAGTCAGATTGGGCATGTAGCCGACGCGGACTTCACCCGGCGGCGCACCCGGCTGCTCCGGCCCCTCCCCCCTGGCCGAGCAGCCGGCGAGCAGAAGCACAACCAGGAGTAACGCAAACCACCTATGCATCTGGCGTCTTCGGCCCTCCCGACTGGCTGGACTTCTGTCTGCTCCACTCTATGGACCACTGCAGGGGAAGGTCCTGCAAGGCGCCCGCCCCGGCAGACTTTGGCAAAGGAGGCGCAGTATGCGTCGCGGTTCCCAGCGTGATTTCACTCAGGGATCCATTCCCCGCCACATCATCATGTTCTCGCTGCCGCTGTTCGCCGGCAACCTGCTGCAGATGCTCTACAACGTCGTCGACTCCGTCTGGGTGGGCCAGGTGATCGGCAAGCACGCCCTCGGCGCCGTGTCGGTCTCCCAGCCCCTCATCTTCGCCCTCATCTCGCTGGTGATCGGCCTCACCATGGCCACGACCACCCTGGTGGGCCAGTACCGGGGGGCCGGCAAGGAGGAGCTGGTGCAGCGGACCATCGGCACCTCGCTCATCCTGCTGGCGGCCCTCGGCACCCTGGTGGGCGTGCTGGGCATCATCCTCCGCTACCCGCTGCTGAGACTGATCGCCACGCCGGAGGAGATCATCCACGACGCCGCCGCCTACCTGGGCGTCTTCATGGGCGGAATCCTCGCCCTGTTCCTTTACAACACCCTGGGGGCCATCCTGCGGGGCCTGGGCGACGCCACGACGCCGCTGATCGCCCTGGCATTGGCGACGGTCCTCAACATCGTGCTCGACGGCGTCTTCATCCTCGGGCTGGGCCCCCTGCCCCCCATGGGTGTGCCCGGCGTGGCCATCGCCACTGTGATCGCGCAGGGCGCGAGCTCCGTCTGGCTGGTGCGCTGGATCCTGAAGAAGACCGACCTGCTCCGGCTCAGCCGCGACTACTGGCGGATCGACTGGACCCTGGCCGGCCGCATCTTCCGGATCGGCCTGCCCGCCGGCCTGCAGCAGGCGGTGGTCTCCTTCGGCATGGTCACGGTCACGGCCCTGATCAACAGCTTCGGGCCCGACGTGGTGGCCGCCTTCGGCGCGGCGCAGCGGTTGGACCAGGCCGCCTTCCTCCCCTCGATGTCGATGGGGCTCGCGGTCACCTCGGTGGTGGCGCAGAACCTGGGCGCGGGGAAGCTGGACCGGGTGGCCTCCGCCGTCAGATGGTGCGCCGCCCTGGGCGTCGCGATCACCGGCATGGTGACGCTGGTGGCCATTCTGAAGCCGACCATCCTGATCTCGCTCTTCAACCGGGAGGCCGACGTGCTGGCGGCCGGCAGCCTCTACCTGCGCATCAACGGCTGGAGTTACATCTTCTTCGCCCTGGTTTTCGTCCTGGGCGGCGTGATGCGGGGCGCGGGCGACACCATGGCCACCCTGGTGCTCACGATCATCGGCCTCTGGGTCGTGCGGGTGCCCGCCGCCTACCTGCTGGCCCGGAACCTGGGGATGGGGCCGGCGGGCATCTGGACCGGCATCCTGATCTCGGCCGTCGTGAGCTTCCTGCTCCACCTGGGCTACTACGCCACCGGCCGCTGGAAGCGGAAGGCGCCCGCGCTGGGCCCTGCAGCGGCCGGGCGCACGTAGACGCGCAGGCGGCCCTCCCGTTCACCGGGAGGGCCGCCTTGCGCTCTGAGCTGGATCAGGCAGCCAGGTGCGGGCGCACGTCGTGCTCAAACCGCTCGACGAAGAAGTAGAGGAACAGCGGCTGGCCGAAGATGACGACCACGAGGGAGCCGATGACCGGCACCCAGCCGACCAGCGCGAAGATGACGCCGAACAGCAGAGCGATGAGGCCGCCGAGCACGCTCGGGCCGAACTGGGACTTCAGGATCTGGAAGCCCTGTCCTACGGCGCTGCCCACGCTGTAGCCGTCGTTGATGACCAGGTAGGCGGGATAGATGCCCAGCGTCACGAACGCGACGGGCGCCCAGAGAACGTACACCAGCTGTCCGAGGATGGGGATGATGTTCACGATGGCGCTGACCAGCATGATGGCCAAGAGGATGATGCCGAGCAGGATCATCTTGGTGAAGTAGCGGGTGGCGTACGACCAGAACGTGCTGAGGCCCACGTCCTCGCCCCGGCGGTAGGCCACGACCGACCCCACCAGCCCGCCGTTAGCCATGCCCACGGCCACAACGCCGCCGATCAGGGCCACGATCGCGACCCCGCCCAGGGCCCCCAGCATGCCGAAGACCTGGCCGGGGCCGTACTCGAGGCCGTAATAGTCCATACGGAGCATCGAAACCACGGCGGGACCGATCATCAGCAAGCTCAGGAAGAATGTGATGATTCCCCACGCCAGTTCAACCAGCAGCGCGCCCAATCCTACCAGCGCAAACTTCTGCCAGTCGTTGAAGTAGCGCTGCAGGACCTGCCCCACGTTCACATCGCAGACCTCCTTTGTGTGGGATCCAGAAGCACCGGTTTTGGAGCTCCTGTCCATAGGATCCGTCCGGCTGCCCAAATGGTTCGACCTAAATTGTCTAATTTCCCTGCTGGTAGGATAGCAGTTGCGAAAGCGTCACCAGGCGGATGCCCCGCGCCTCCAGCTCGGGCAGCACTTCCGCAAGGGCTTCGGCGGTGCCCTGCCGCCCCACGCCCACATGCCCGATCCCGATGGCGGCGCCGTGCCGCTGTGCCCAGTCGGCCAGCTTGTAGAGCTGGGCGGCCACCTCCTCCTTCCCGTTCACGTGATCGAGAAAGAGTGACCGCCGCATGCAGGGCACGCCCATTTCCGCGGCTGCCCGGGGCATGACCGTGTTCTCGGTGGTCAGGCTGTCCAGCACGTACTTGCCGTGGCGGCGGGCCACCTCCAGCACCGCCCGCACCACGCGCTCGTCCTGCGTGGCCACCGTGCCCATGTGGTTGTTCATGCCGCGGGCCTCGGGCACGGCGGTCAGCCACTCCGCCACCAGCCGCTGGATCTCCGCATCGGACTGCTGGCCGGAAATCGGCCGGCCCACGTACCACTGGGGGTCGACCTGCCCGGCATCCATGGGCAGATGCAGGATCACCTCATGGCCCAGGGCGCTCACGCGCTTCGCCAGGGCCCCGGCATCGGGCCGGTCGGGCAGGACAGCAAACGTGAGGGGATACGGCAGGGCGAGCATCTCCTCCAGCCCCGCCGCCCCAGTGGTCAGGTCGTCGATGACGATGGCCAGAAGGGGGGGCTGCCCGGGAACCGGGCGCGCGTCGCAGAAAACGGAGGCGTGGTCTCCCGCAGGCACGAAGGCGCTCACCACCTCCGGCCCCGTCCTGAGCAGCAGCACCACCACAAACATGAACAGCACCCAAGCCACCTGTGCCCTGTGCACACGCCTCCCTCCCTCATGTGAAAGAGGTATGCGCGGACGGGCTGTCTATGACGGCCCGTGCCCCCGGCCGGGCCGCCGGTTTCCATTGCTTGCGATTCCCCCCGGGGTAGTGTACAATGGCCGAAGACGAGCATCGCCCGGTGTACGCTGCGACCTGATGCCGACGCATCAGGTCGTCTTGTGCGCTTATGAAAGTCCTGGAGAGGGGAGAATGCCGAATGAGCATCCGGTCCACCATGACGTATCAGCTGCCGGAAGGCTGGACCCTCAGGAAGGTGGCCTCGGCCATGGTGCGGGAGTGGCTGCAGCCCTTCAGGGCCGAACAGCCCACCAAGTCGTCGCGCTGGGTCATCCAGCCGGTCATGGAGCCGGTGGATAAGGACCAGCCCCCCCTCTGGGAGCCCGGCATCTCCACTGAGGAGTACGAGCGGCGGCTGGACGAAGCCAACCTGAGGTGGTGCGTCCGCGCCAGCGCCGGCCGCGGCAAGGGCACCATCCTGGCCAGGTTCGCCATGTGCGACGACCGGCCGGACTCCTTCGAGATCACCTACTCCTCCGACCCGGTGCCCGAAACGCTCTTTGACGCCGAGAAGATCAAGGAGTATCTCGGCGACCGCGCCGGAGAGGGGCTGCAGGGCCTGTTTCATGCGCTGCTCGCAGAGAACGGTTTTGAGGCGGTGCACTGAATCCAGGTGTCGTGATGGCGTGAACGGGGCTGCCCCTGGGGGCAGCCCCGCTGTTGCGACCGGGAACTCTTTTCGGGAGGAATGTATACGGCTGTGCAGACCAGCTGGAAACGGAACATCGTGCTGTTCCTGGGCAGTCAGACGCTGTCGCTGCTGGGCTCGTCTCTGGTGCAGTACGCGATCCTGTGGCACATCACCCTGACCACCCAGTCCGGCTCCGCGATGACCGTGGCCATCATCTGCGGCTTCCTCCCCACCTTCTTCCTCTCCCCCTTCGCCGGGGTGTGGGCCGACCGGTACAGCCGCAAGCTGCTCATCGCGCTGTCGGATGCCGCCATCGCCCTCACGACGCTCGTGCTCGCCCTGCTCTTCATGGCCGGGTACGACGCGCTCTGGCTGCTCTACCTGATGTCGGCCATACGGGCCGTGGGCAGCGGCGTCCAGGGGCCGGCCGTCGGCGCCCTCATCCCCGACATCGTCCCGCAGGAGCAGCTGACCCGGGTAAACGGCGCCAACAGCAGCATTCAGGCGTTCGTTACGCTCGTATCGCCCATGCTCAGCGGGGCGCTGTTCTCCCAGGCGCCGCTGGAGGCCATCTTCTTCATCGACGTCGTGACGGCCGCCGCCGCCATCGCCATCCTCCTGGCGCTGGTTCACGTTCCGGTGCACGCCAAGGCGCGGGAGGCGCAGGCTACCGGCTACTTCGCCGACATGGCGCAGGGCTTCCGCTACATCGCGGGCCAGGCGTATATCAAGGCCTTCTTCGCCTTCTGTGCGCTCTTCTTCGTGCTGGCGGCGCCCGTGTCGTTCCTGACGCCGCTGCAGGTGACGCGCAGCTTCGGCGGGGATGTGTGGCACCTGACGGCCATCGAGATGGTATTCTCGGTCGGCATGATCCTGGGCGGCGGGCTGGCCGCGGCGTGGGGCGGCTTCCGGAACCGGGTGCACACCATGGCCCTGGCGACCCTGCTGTTCGGCACGTGCACCTTCGCGCTGGGGGTCGTGCCGGACTTCTGGGTCTACCTGGCGTTCATGGGGCTCAGCGGTGTGACCATGCCCCTCTTCAACACGCCGGCCACGGTTCTGCTGCAGGAGAACGTGGACGAGAACATGTTGGGCCGGGTCTTCGGCGTGCTGAACATGCTCGCCAGCGCGATGATGCCCCTGGGCATGCTGGTCTTCGGACCGCTCGCTGACCTGTTCCCCATCGAGGCCATGCTGGTGGGCACCGGCGCGCTGATGGCCGTGCAGGGCCTTCTCCTGCTCAGCAACCGGGTGCTCCTGCGGACAGGCATGCGGACGACTTAGGGTGCGCGGGCAGGACGCGCGGGCGCGGGCAGGACACGCAAATCGCCACGGGCTGGTGCAAGGCAGCCCGTGGCGATTTGGCGTGAAGGCGCTGTCAGGCACGGTCATATGAGTGGGTGGCGTGCTCTGCACGCCGGCAGCGCCCGAACGAGGAGGAGATATCCTTGCTTCAGCGGATCATGGGGCCCGCGGCGTTCGGCTTCGGCTTCTACTTCCGGCACCCGGCCGTGTGGGCGCTCTCGGTGCCGGTGGCGCTCCTGCGGATGTGGCAGGGCTACCAAGCAGCAGCATGGAGCCTGCCCTTCATGGCCGCAGAACTGCTCGTGGAGGGCGGACGGATCCTCCAGTACGTCCTGGTGCTGGCAATCGGCGCCGGGAAAACCCTGCGGGCGATGGGCTCCCGCGACACGTGGATCGAGATCCTGCAGGGAGCCGGCCGCATGACGCTGCAGGCGTTTCTGTGGGAACTCCTCGGCTATGCGCTGGTCGTCGGCCTGATGAACCTCTTGTTTGCCGCGGTACTGCGGGAGGCCAACGTGGAGGCACTGCTGTCGTCACTGGGACTGGATGCGCTGGACCCGCTGCGCGCCCGCCAGGCTCTGCTGCTGGCCCTGAAGAACCTGCTGCTGATCCCCGTCAGCGTCATCATGCTGTTCCGCATGCTGCGGCTGGTGTGACCCGCTGCCGGCCGTTCCGACTAGCCGCCGTAGAACCAGCCGGTATCCCACATCTCCAGCACCTTGGCCTGGGGGTCGCGGAGGTGCACGGCCACAACCTCCACCACGAAGACGGTGTGGTCGCCGCCGGGAACGGTCTGCACCACCTTCGCCTCAAACACGGCGGGAACGCCCTCAAGAAGCGGCGCACCGGTCTCGCCGTCGGTGAACGGCACGCCGTTCAGCGTGTTGCCCTCCAGCTTGGTCGGCCGGAAGAACGTCTCGGCCATGCCCTTCTGATCGGCGCCCAGGATGTTGACCGCGACGGTGGCCCCCTGCTGCATCAGGGCGTGCAGCCCGCTGTCGTTCTTCACGGCCATCATCACGAGGGGCGGCTCGAACGAGGCCTGGGAGAGCCAGTTGACGGTGGCGGCCGCGGCCTGGTCGCCCTGCTTGGCGGTGGCCACATACAGGCCGTACGTGAGCTTCCGCAGTACCTGCTTCTTCACCTGTGCATCCATACGATCATTACCCCCAGTTGTAACGTACTTCCTTCTGTAACATTGTCGTTACGTAACCGCGCCGGGATACGGAAGCGGCTGTCCGCCCACATATGGAAGCGACTGCCCGCCCACATATGGAAGCGGCTGCCCGCCCACAATAGGGGAGGATGCAGCACACGACAGGAGGACAGCCGATGCCAAACAAACTCCAGCTTCCCAACACGCCGGCGGGACAGCTCACCGCCACGATGACCAACCTGGCCAACTTCCAGGGACAGTTCAACCTCGACAAGTCGGGCTACAACCCGAACATGCCGGGGCATGGCACCAACCATGACATGATCGTTCGCCAGCAGCCGCGCACGGTCAAGCAGATCGGCGCCGGTATTGGGCTCCCCTACGAGACAAGGCTCGAAATGGCGCTGCAGCTCGACGACCACCAGTGCGCCCTGAACGTGGCCCTGCACCAGTACCGCAAGCACCACTGGATGAGCGAGGGCGCCGAGGGCTTCCACAGCCTGCACCACCTGCTGGACGAGCACATCGAGAAGACGTCCAAGCACATCGACGACATCGGCGAGCGCGTGGCGCGGCTGGGCGGCGTGCCCACCGCCCACCCCGTGACCCAGCACGAGCTCTCGTACATCAAGCACGAGGTCGAGGGCCGTCTCACAATGCGCGATTTCCTGCGCAACGACCTGGAGCACGAGCTGAAGATCCAGGAGATGCTCCGCAAGACGATCCGCAGGGCTCACGAGCTGGGCGACTGGGGCACGGTGGAGGTGCTGGAGGACATCCTGGTCGAGCGGGAGGACCTGGCCTACCACCTGTACAGCGTCCTGGAGGACGACACTCTGGTGCGCGGCATGACGCACCTTCTGGACGGGCAGAACGACATGGCCGGCAACCGGCCTATGCCCCCCGACAGCAAGCTCCAGTAGCGGAGGAGGGAACCCGATGGGCTGGGACCGGCTGGAACAGATCGGCGAGGAGCTGCGCCGGCTCGGTCATGAGCGGCGGGAGGTCGTCGAGCAGATCATGTCCGGCGCGGAGGCCGATCCCCGTGAGGCCAGGGAGCTCTACGAGAACCTGGACGAGATCAGCGGGGAGGCTATCGCGTTGCTCCAAAAGCAGCGCGCGCTGGTCCGGGAACAGCTCAACCTTCACGGACCTTGACCGGGCTCATCTGCCGTAGTATGATGTGAGCAAGCGTTATGCTTATCGGAGCATAACGGAACACAGCGGGCACCCCCCACCACCCCGGGGGTGCCCGCTGGACGTTTGTCGGTTCCTTCGCTTCAGTACCCGCCCGGAGGGCGATAAATCTCTTCCTGGTAGCGCAGCGGCTCATCGAACGTGAGGTAGTCGATGTTCACCATGAGGATGACATAGCGCATACCCGTCTGCGGATCGCTCAGCACGACGTGATCGCGCGCCGCGTTTTCCACCTCGCCTCTGAACACCCTGGCGGCCCATTCCGGGTTGTTGTCGTTGGTGGTGTAGATGGTCGCCATCTTGCCGCGGTTCATCCGCAGGATGTTCTCCAGGTAGCTCTGCTCCTGCGGCAAGGCTACCTGGCCGCCGAAGATCAGCTCGGGGGGCGGGCCCTGCGGCATCATCATCTGCGGTGCCATCGGCCAGCCCGGCCGCCCGTAGGGCATCATCGGTTGACCCATCTGACCCATTCCGCCCATCGGCATCATTCCGCTCAGAACAATCCTCCTCACCTACGAAAAGACTCGTGGGCACACCTGGGGATCCGCCAGGTAGAAACAGTGGTTCTTATACTGGCCGACCAGTGGCCTGCCCCACCAGGTGGCGGGACACGCCTGGCCCGGCGGCCGGAAGAACCAGAGCGCATGCGTGGCCGGATGCTGCCGTTCACCCCTGGCGTTCCGCTCCGCCAGACGAATGTCGCGCTCACGAGCGCCCTGCCAGAAGTAGGGCTTGCACACCGCTTCAAACCCCGTTGCGCACTGCGTCGCCAGATCGCGATTGATCAGGTCCCGCACCGAGCGCAACCCCTGAAACTCGGCGCAGTTGGCGAAGATGCGGTTCGTGATCACATTTCCGACCATGAGCATGCCCAGATCGCCTTCGCCCTCGGCCTCCGCCCGCATCAACCGCGCCATCAGTTCCAGGTCCTCTCGTGTGGTCTTGATGCGGCTTATGGCATTCCCCTCCTCCCCGTGGGCGTGTGTATTATGGTATGCCGCGGGGAACGGACTCGGTGAATGGCGGGGGGCAGGTGGCGAAGGCGCGCGCATACGTGGGCGTAAGCGGACGCGCGTTAATGGGCCAACAATCAGCTTCACCGGCGCAGAGCCGGTCTGGGATGCGCCCGCCAGCCACGCCCGAGGATGCAGGCCGGTTGCATTCGCCGGCCTTTTTTTACGTCGGCGTCTCCGCGGAAGTCGAAAACCTCCGGATGCGGGATGGCCGGTCTGCTGAGATGGCCTTGAGTGGCCAACTCAGCAGGTGCATTATGTAAACTCCAGGCCACTTCGTAAGGGTCAAACGCCCGCCGTGGGCAGCTGAGCGGGGGTAACGGGGCTTGGCTCCATCGCCGAACCGGCCCCTTTGCACTTTCCGCGTCGCCGCAGAAGTCGAAAACCGCCGGATGCGGGACGGCCGGTCTGCTGAGATGGCCATGAGTGGCCGACTCAGAAGGTGCGTTATGTAAACTTCGGGCCACTACGCAAGGGTCAAACGCCCGCCGTGGGCAGCTGAGCGGGGGTAACGGGGCCGTGTTCCATCACCGAACCGGTCCTTTTTCACTTTCCGCGTCGCTGCAGAAGTCGAAACCCTCCGGGTGCACGTCGCACGGTCGGTTGAGATGGCTGTACGTAGCCAGCCTGCTGCGTTATGTGAACTGCAGCGGCCGCGTTGCTGTGGCGGCTTCGTGCCCACTCCCCTCCCACAACACCGTCACCCTCGGTGCGCGACCACCGCCCCAACGTGGACCATGGATGATGCTCTTGTACCGCTGCACAGAATAGGAGCGGCAGTGGCGGCGCTCCCGGCGTCCGCCACTGCCACGAACGGGTTCTATTTACTGGAACACCAGACAAGGGAATCCAATACCGACTGGCCTCATTTTTTCGTCTAAAGGGCTACCGACAGACCCGTGCGCGGCGTATTGCACACTGCGAACGGCTGACCACCGCATCTCACACGCCGCTTCCCACTTCCCACTTCACACTTCCCACGGCTCAGATCTCACTTCCCGCCGCCCACCGCTCAACGAGGGGGTATGATCGCCCTGACCGCCAAGCCCAACCGCCTCATTCATGAGGCCTCGCCGTATCTCCAGCAGCACGCGTACAATCCCGTCGACTGGTACCCGTGGGGGACTGAAGCCCTGGAAAGGGCCAAACGGGACGACAAACCCATCTTCCTGAGCATTGGTTACAGCAGCTGCCACTGGTGCCACGTGATGGAACGAGAATCCTTCGACGACCCGGAGATCGCCGACATCATGAACCGGCACTTCGTCTGCATCAAGGTAGACCGGGAGGAACGGCCAGATCTCGACGACGTCTACCAGACCATCTGCCAGCTGGTCACCCGCTCCGGGGGCTGGCCGCTCTCCGTCTGGCTTACCCCTGACCAGAAGCCTTTCTACGTCGGCACCTATTTCCCGCCCGCCGAGCGTTACGGCCGGCCGGGCTTCCGGCAGGTGCTCCTCGCGCTCGCCCGGGCCTGGCAGGAGAAGCGCGGCGAGGTCGAACAGGTTGCCGAGAACTGGACCCAGGGCATCGTCCAGATGGACGCCGTGCCTCCCCCCACCGGTCCGGTTCCCGACCGCCGGCTCATCGCCGATGCGGCCCGCGCCATGGCCGAACGCGTCGACCGGAAGCACGGCGGCTTCGGCGACGCGCCCAAGTTCCCCAATGCAGCAGCCCTGGAGCTGATGCTGCGCCACTGGAAGGCCACCGGAGACGACCTCTTCCTGAGCCTCGTCACGCTCACGCTGCGCAAGATGGCCGAAGGGGGCATCTACGATCAGTTGGGCGGCGGGTTCCACCGCTACTCCGTGGACGCCCGCTGGGCCGTGCCCCACTTCGAGAAGATGCTCTACGACAACGCGCTGTTGCCCCCCCTCTACCTCTCGGCCTGGCAGGCCACCGGCGAGCCTCTCTTCCGGCGCATCGTGGAGGAGACCCTGGACTACGTCATCCGGGACATGACCCACCCCGATGGCGGCTTCTTCAGCGCCACCGACGCCGACTCCGAGGGCGAGGAGGGCCGGTACTTCGTCTGGGACCGGCAGGACGTGATCGCCATCCTCGGCCCTGACCTGGGCGCGCTTCTCTGCCGCCACTATGGCGTGACGGAGGCGGGGAACTTCGAGCGGACCGGCAAGACAGTGCTGCACATCGCCGAGCCCGCCGAGGTCCTGGCAGCCAGCTTGAACCTCCCTCTGGAGGAGGTGGAGCGCCAGCTGGCCGAGGGCCGGCGCCGGTTGCTGACCGCACGGGCCCTGCGCGTGCCGCCGTTCCGGGACGAGAAGATCCTCACCGGCTGGAACGGTCTGATGATCTCTGCCATGGCCAGGGCCGGCCGGGCCCTCAGGCGGCCGGAGTACACGGAGGCCGCCCGCCGCGCGGCCGAGTTCGTGCTTGCGCACCTCGCCGACGGCCAGGGCGCGCTACTGCGCAGGTACAAGGACGGCCAGGCTGGCATCCCCGGCTACCTTGAGGATCACGCCTGCATGGCCGCCGGCCTGATTGACCTGTACGAGGCCTCCTTCGACGAGCGCTACCTGCAGGAAGCTTTGCGGCTGACCGAGGAGACGCTGCGCCGCTTCTACGACGGCAATGGCTCGTTCCACCTGACGCAGACGGGGGCCGAGCCACTGATTCACCGTCCCCGCGACATCATGGACGCATCGGTGCCGTCGGGCGCCGCCGTGGCCGTTATGAACCTGCTCCGGCTGCAGCCTTACCGCCGCGATGACCAGTTCCGCCAGGTGGCCGAGGCCGTCTTCCGCGCTCACCGCGACCTGATGGCCCGGGCCCCCGGCGGCATGGCCACCCTGCTGCAGGCCCTCGACCTCTACCTGAGCAGCCCCACCGAGGTGACGCTGGTCGGCGACGCGCCAGAGGTCTGGCTGGCAGAGCTGGGGCGTCGGTACGAGCCGAACCTGGTCCTGACCTGCATCCCGGGGCCTCGGGACGACGCGCCCATCTGGGCCGGGAAGAGCGCCGCGAACGGCCCCACCGCCTACGTCTGCCGCAACTTCACGTGCTCCCCGCCGGCGACAGCCTGGGACGAACTCGCGCGCCACCTCGGACCCTGATCAGACTCGCACCGCGGTCATCCTGCCGCGGTGACCACCGGGTGGGTGGGAGCATAAACTGCAATGGCGCATCCTGCCGACGCCCCGTGAAGGAGGTGGCCCCACATGTTCTACGGGTCCAAGTTTCCGGCCACCAAGCTCTCCGGATTTTCGAAGTTCATCCCCAGTTACTATTTCAAGATCCTGCCGTGGGGATGGTCCAAGTACGGTATTTGATGAAACAGCGGGGCTCGCCCAATCTGCCGGGGCAGCCCCGATTCTGTTTTTGATCGTTTGCGTACAGGATCGCGAAGCGGACGAGTTCTTGTAGCCGGTGGAACCGACGCGCGTGGGGTCCTCAGACGGCGTCTGCCAGGTCGAATGGGAAGCTTTGAAGGCCGACGCGAAACCGGGCTTCGAGACGCACCGAGGTGGTCGCGTCCGTTGGTTTTCGAGTTGGCTCGAACCGAGGAAGTCGAATCCGGACGGTTGCAACGGCGACCCAACATACACCGGCGCCGACACGGGCTCACCGGCCAGGTTACCGGCAACATTCTGTCGCTGCGCAACACCCGAACACCGGCACCGCGCGCTTTCAGGGCGACACAAACGGAGCTTGAACAACACATCGCCGTGGCGGCATCCGCGGGTTTTCCAGTTTCGCGCCGAACAGGAACACGAAATTCGGCCGGTCGCGAAGGAACACAGTAAGCGGTTGGAACCTGGACACGATGATCGCACAGATAATCAACAGTTGAGCAAAATCAGCCCGAACACAGCGCCGGAAAATCGAACACGCGCTCGAAACGCAGAAGGAATTCGCACCAGATCTGGCGAATATTCCCTCCTGGTGATCGGCATGCGTTTGCGGCTCGTCACGGTTCCGGATCGCCTCTGGGCCGATCGTGCGATACCCGAAGGCGCCAAGCTGGTCTGGTGCTACATTTCCGCCCTGACGCACCTCCGGAGCGAGTTCACGCTGAAGGAGCTGTACAGCGGCGCGGGCATCAGCCTCCCGAGCCTGCACAAGTACCTGGCCGTGCTGTCCCGGCACGGATGGCTCGTATATGAGCGGGTGAGCCTTCGGGTCGTCCGCTGCCAGGTCGTCCAGCCTGAGGCCGGGCCCCGCCTGGTCCTGCCGTCGGACATCCTGTTCGACCACCGTCTCCCCCGGGGAGCCTGCTGGACGTGGGGGCTCATATTCCGCATGCGCGGCAGGTTTGAGTACCGGGACCTGCGAAGGGCCACGGGGTACAGCCAGGACACCCTGAGCAAGCACGTCAGGCAGTTGCTCGCGCACCGGTGGCTGGTGGGCGGGCCGCAGCGCAAGGCGCGGCGCGTGGTCTACTCGGTTCGCGGAGCGAACCCGCACGCGATCGGGCGTGCGCAGGAACTGCGTGAACTGGAGCGCGGTCTGCGGGTCGCCAGGAATACCCCCGGCTATTCGCAGGGCCAATACATCCTCGCGCGCATGATTCGGGAGCTGTTCCCCGGAGTGGAGATTATCGAAAATGCAGAAATAACCGGTGTCGACAACATCGAGACCGGTGGGCGGCTCCAGATCGATGTGTACGCTACGGCACACAAACTCGGCGTGGAGTTTCAGGGAAACCAGCACGCGGGCCCAACCGAACGCTACCCCAGCGTCGAGGAGTTCCACGCACGGCGGAAACGGGACCTCATCAAGCGGGGACTGTGCCAGGAGAAGGGCATTGAAGTGATCCCCCTCTGGGCCAAAGACCTGAGTTGTCAAGGAATCGTGCGCGCGCTGGGCCATCGTCTCCGCTTCAAAGGCATGAGAGAGGAGCGTTGGCACGTCATCCGTTTTCTCGAACAGCGGGCAGAGTGGTACCGGAGGGCCTCCGCCAGGGGTTAAGGTGCGTGGTCGAACGGCGCTGCCCCGGAAAGAGCAGACACCCGCGGCAGCAAAGCCGCGGGCTGCACACTCACGGTACCGACCAAACCACACGCGCCGCACTCACCGATGGCGCCGGACCGCCTCCAGGGGGTCCAGCCAGGCTGCCTGCAGGGCCGGGGGCAGGGAGGCCGCGGACGACAGCAGGGTGATCGCCGCAGCCGCCAGGACGACCAGCGAGAGCACCACTGCGATGCCCAGGTGCCGCAGCGCTTCCCCCGTGGCCGGGATAAGCCAGAGCGCCCCGGCGGCCAGCAGGCCGCCGATCAGGCTGCCGCCCAGGGCCAGGGCGGCCGTCTCCCCCAGCGTCAGAGCCACCAGATACCCCCGGGTGGCGCCCATGGCGCGCAGCATGCCCAGCTCCGCCCGCCGCTGGCCTACCCGGATGGAGGCCAGGAGACCCGAAACCAGCGCCGACCCCAGGGCCGCCACGGCCGCCGCCCGGCCCAGGTGGCGCACCAACGGCTGCAGGTCCGTCAGCACATGGCGCGTCGCCTGCTCGCCGACCACAGCGTCGGCCTCCGGCAGCACGTCCGCCAGGGCCGCGCGGGCCATCATCGCCGAATCCCAGAACTCCAGCCGCATCACAAGGACCGACGCACGCTCGCCGGCCGGCACGCCCCGGCCCCCGGCGGAAAGATCCACCGCCTCCACCCCGATCAGCCCGAGAATCAGCGCGTTGTCGATGCCCCTCTGCCACTCGGCCACGTCGATGGTGGCCGGAATGGGATCGGTGGTGCCCGTCGCCAGCCACTGCTCCACAAGCGGCCTGTGCTCCGGCAGGGCCAGCACCATGTCCGCGCCGAGCTGTTCCAGGTCCCGCTCCAGCATGCGCGCCATCCCCTGGAAGAGGCTGAGTCCGCCCACCAGGGCCAGTGCGGCCAGGACGCCGGCCAGCAGGCCGGCGACCGCCTGCCCCGGGGAGCGGCGCAGCCCCGCCCAGATCAGGTCGCGCATCCCGGGCGGTCGAATGTCAGGACGCAAGGTGCACCTGCCCCTGGCTCAGGATCAGGTGGCGGCTGGCCAGCGGGACCAGTTCAGTGCTGTGCGTCACCATCACCACGGTGGTGCCGGCACGGTTCTCCTCGAGGAAGAGGTCGACGATGGCCCGCTCCGTCTCCTCATCCAGGTCGGCCGTCGGCTCGTCGGCCAGGAGCAGCTCCGGCCGGTTCAGCAGGGCCCTGGCCACGGCCACCCGCTTCTGCTGCCCGCCGGAGAGCTGCCACGGCAGCCGGTCGGCGCAATCGGGGAGCCCGACCCGCTCCAGAAGCTCCAGGGCCCGCTTTCGGTCGCCCCCCTCCCCCGGGGGCAGGAAGGAGGCAGGCACCAGCAGGTTCTCCAGCACGGTGAGCGTCGGAATCAGGCTGGCGAACTGGAACACGAAGCCGATGTGCCGGGCGCGGAAACGGGCGCGCTCCGCGTCCGAGAGCGCCCAGAGATCCTGATCCATCACGGTGACCCTGCCCTCATCCGGCCGGGTCAGCCCGCCCATCAGCGAGAGCAAGGTCGACTTGCCTGCCCCGGAACGGCCCGTCACAATTACGAACTCGCCGCGCGCGATGCGGCCGCTGAGCGGCGCCACGGCCACGACGCGCTGGGCTCGGGTCTGATAGGTCTTTGTTACCTCGTAGAGCTGAATCACGGGGCATCTTCCTCCTCTAGCGCGCGTGGATGGCCTCGTGGGGCTCCAGCCGGGCCAGCCGCCGGGCCGGCAGCGCAGCGGCCAGGGCACCGCCCACGGCCGCGACGAGCACCACCGCCGCCGCCAGCATCGCCTGCTCGCGGGAGGGCGGGTAGAGGAACGGCAGGGTGTACGAGACCATGATGGCCTCCTTAAACAGTCCATACACCGCGGACCCGCCCAGCACCCCGGCGGCGCCGCCCAGACCGCTGAGCAAGGTCGCCTCCAGCACCAGCGCGCCGGTAGCCTGCCCGGCGGTGGCGCCCATGGCCCGCAGCAGGCCGATCTCCCGGGTCCGCTCCCGGGCGATGGCAAAGAACAGGATCACGAAGAGAAGCACGGCCACCAGCAGCAACGAGACGGTGACCGGCAGGAGGCTGGCCATGAGGAGGGCCAGATCGTCGGCCACCGACCGGGCAATCTCACCGGCGGTAATCACCGTGACGCCATCCAGCCTGCGCGCGATCTCCGCGGCCACCTGGGTCGCATTCGCCCCGTCGCGGAGCTTCACCAGAATCGCCGAAACGTGGCCGTCGGGAATCTCCAGGGGCTCGTCAGCCAGCTCGTGCGAGCGCGCGGCGATCTCCCAGACCGCCGGCGCCGGGAGGAAGACCGTCTCGTCCATCCCCATGCCCGTCGGGTCGAGCCGGGCCGCCAACCGGAAGGTGGAGCCGTAGAACATCAGGGGATCGCCGGTCACCCCGAGGATGTGGTTGCCCACCAGCACTTCGTCGGGGGCCAGTTCACGGTTGAGGTTCCGGCGCAGCCAGGGCTTCACCGTGAAGTCGGTGTCCGGATCGTACCCCACCAGCATCAGGTGGCCCGTACAGCAGGCCGAAGAGGCCAGGGTCTCCACGAAGATCTGCGGCGAGGCCGCCTCCACGCCCTCCACCGCCCGAATCGCCTCCAGCCGGGACGCGCCTTCCATGTAGAAAGCTGCGGGCAGCCCCATGACCAGGGCGGTGTGGGTCTTTTCCGCCGCGCCCTCGGGCACGACCATGAGGTCCGCCCCGAGCCGTTCCAGACCGAGGCCGACCGCGTGGGCCACGCCGCGGCCGATCAGCCCGCCCGCGAAGGCGGTGCCGGCCACCACCATGACCCCGAGCAGCACCAGCAGGGTGCGGCCCGGGTTGCGCAGCAGGTTCCGGGCCGCCAGCCGAAGGATTCCCGGTCTGTCGCTAAACCGCACTCCGCTCTCCCCCCGCCGCATCAAGCCGGCGCAGCTGCAGCGTACCGATCAGCCCGGCGAGCGTCGTGATGCCGCCGGTAAGGTAAGCCCCGGGCTTGAAGCTGAGGTTGCAGACCATCCCGGGCATGTCGCACGTGGGCACGAGCCACATCGGGATGATGATCATTAGAATGCCGGCGCCCGCCGCGGCCAGCGAGAGCCCGCGCGCCGCATCCGGGAAGAAATACATGGCCAGGCCCGCGAAGGCCACCAGGACCCCCACTCCCTGGAACGCCCGCTCAGACCAGTGGCAGCGCATCGGCGCGAAGCCGCCGTTCGCCAGTTCCACCATGTGGCCGTGATCCTGGCAGGTGTGCAGGAAGAAATGTGAAGCCAGCACGGCGCCCACGCCGAGGACGATGAACAGCAGCGGACGCCAGTCGCGAGACCGCGTACGCACCCCAGAATCCCCCTCCCCCCAAACCGACAGTCAATAGGGATAATTCGAGTTTAGTGCGATTGCCTAAGGGGTTCAATACGCTGCTCACCGGAAGCCCCTTCTTCAGACTAGGGTGAGGACAGTAGGGCGCAGAAGAGCCCCGGCCTCTGCGCGACCGGGGCAGACAGATGCGGTCTTCGGTCACATGAAGACGAGGCGGAACAGGAAGTAAACAGCCAGCAGCACGCCGATCATCACCAGGACGACGGGCATGAGCACCTGGTAGGCGGCGATGATCATCGCGAGCGTGTCGGTCCAGGTGAACCGAGGCAGGTCCTCCTCGTCTGCCAGGCCGGCGCGGGCAGCCCTGCGCCGGGCCAGTTCGTCGGTGTTTGAGTTACGCATCTTCATCGCCTCCCGTCATCGCTGGCTTCCACACGCCATAGATGAGGCGGTAACGCCTCTGATCCCGGAGCACGTTGGCCACGTAGTGGCGGGTTTCCGCAAAGGGAATCTGCCCGAGCGTGTCCCGCTCGCCCGTCCACTGCTGGTCGTTGAGCCAGTTGTACACGTTCGTCATGCCGCCGTTGTAGGCTGCCAGGGCCCGCACGGGGTCGCCGGAGAACTCCCGGAGCAGGGCGGCGAGGTACCAGCAGCCCAACTGGATGTTATAGACAGGGTCGTAGAGGTAGGCATCGTCGTAGGGCAGTCCCATCTGCTCTGCCACCCAGCGCCCCGTGTCGGGCATGATCTGCATCAGCCCCCGGGCGCCCTGGGGAGATGTCGCCTCCGGCCGGAAGCGGGACTCCGCCCGGATCACGGCGGCGACCAGGTACGGATCGAGCCCGTGCTCCTCCGCACAGTCCGCGATCACGGTCCGGTACGCGATCGGATACCCCTGCATCAGCGCCGCCCTGACCCCCAGCACGAGCAACGGCAGGGCAAGCAGGGCGATCAGCCGCCGCCGGATGCGGCCCCTCCGCCTCACGTCCCACTGCCCTTCCTTTCCGTGACAGCCTGCCAGGCCGCGAGCACCTGCGCCCGGGTCTCCTCCAGGGAACCCCGGTTGTCGATGACCCGGTCGGCCCGCCGCGCCTTCTCCTCCAGGTCCATCTGGGCGGCGATGCGGGCCTCCGCCTCCTCCGGCGAAAGGCCGCTGCGGGCCATCAGCCGCGCCTTTTGCGTCGCGCCGTCCACGTAAACGAGCCAGACCTCATCCACCATGCGGTCCCAGCCGCTCTCGAAAAGCAGCGGGATGTCCAGCACCACCGCAGGGCGGCCGGCCCTCCGGTGTTCTTCGATCTGCCGCCGCATCTCGGCCCGCACGGCAGGATGCACGATCGCCTCCAGCGCCCGGCGCCGGCCGGCGTCAGCGAAGACGATGCGCCCCAACGCCTGGCGGTCCAGCGAGCCGTCGGGACGCAGCACCCCCGGCCCGAACTCCCGCACGATCGCCCCGAGCACGGGCGTCCCGGGACGTTGCAGGTCGTGCACGATGGCGTCCGCGTCCACCACGGCCGCGCCGATCTCCCGCAGCATGGCCGACACGGTGGACTTGCCGCTGGCGATAGAGCCAGTCAGCCCGATGATACGCATTCTAGTCGCCCTCGATGCGGTAATCGGCGAACTTGTCCAGGGTGGACTCCCTCAGCTCCTTCTCCGTGTACATCTCCACCCGCCACTTGCCGCCGCCCAGCGGCTTGATCGCCATCTCGCCGGAGACGTTGTAGCCGTCCCACAGCTTCTTCACGGTATCGCGCATCTCTTTTTCGCTCGGAAACTCGAACACCAGATACTGCACAGGGTTCACCCTCCGCTTTATACTTGCGCAGCGGTACGGCCTGAAACGTCGGCGGCCACCCGCACGCCGCCGCTGCGCCGGCCCCCGGACGACTCAGCGATACTCGTCCGGCAGATGGCCGGCCCCGGAAGACTCACTCGTACGTACCCGGCGGCTCCGCCGCCACCCGCACGCTCCGGCCGCGCCTGCCCGGCCGGGCGCGCACCGGCGTGAGCGCGACGCCCTCGGGCGCAGGCTGGCAGCGGGGGCAGAAGTGGGTCCCGCGCTGGGCCACCGCCACCTTCTGAATCGTCGTGCCGCAGGCGGGGCAGGGCTCGCCCGCCCGGTCGAAGACCTGCAGCTCGTCGTACATGTCGCCCTCGTTGCCCTCCCCGTCCCGATAGAGGGAGAACGTGGTGCCCCGCTTCTCCACCGCCCGTGCCAGCACCCGGCGGATGCAGCCGTGCAGGCGGGCCACCTCCTCCTCCGTCAGCGTGCCCGCCGGCCTGGCCGGGTGGATGCGGGCGCAGAACAGGGCCTCGTCGACATAGATGTTGCCCAGCCCCGCCACCAGGGCCTGGTTGAGCAGGGCGGCCTTGACCGAGGTCTGCCGTCCGGCCAGGGCAGCGGCCAGCACATCCGGGGTAAAGGACGGCGAAAGCGGCTCCGGCCCTAAGTTCGCCAGCCCCCGGGGCATGCCCTGCCGGTCGGGGCCCAGCAGGTGGAAACCGCCGAACTTCCGCTGATCCACATACCGCAGCTCCTGGCCGTCGTCCAGGTGGAAGACCACGTGCAGATGCTTCTGGCGGGGCGCCTCCGGCCCGCAGACGAAGAGGTGGCCGCTCATGCGCAGGTGGGCGACCAGCAGGAGGGGCCCCAGCGAGAAGAGCAGGTACTTGCCCCGCCGCTCGATGTCATCGAACACCGCGCCCTCCAGCTCAGCGCGGAAGGTCCCGGGATCAGGGTGGAAGATCTGGCGCTCTGTGAGGATCTCCACCCGCTCAAGGCGCCGCCCCACCACCCGCGGGTACAGGGTGCGGCGGACCGTCTCCACCTCCGGCAGCTCAGGCATCCTGGCGCACCTCGTACGGCTCCACCGAATACCAGTCGGGCCCGGCCTTGACCTCGACCTTCAGCGGCACATCCAGCTGCATGGCCCCCTCCATCTCCCGCCGCACCAGCCGCGCCAGCCGGTCCAGCTCCTCGGTGGGGCACTCGAAGACCAACTCGTCGTGCACCTGCAGGATCATCCGGGCGGACAGCCCCTCGGCGCGCATGGCCCGCCGGACGGCGATCATCGCCCGCTTCATCAGGTCGGCCGCCGTGCCCTGGATCGGCGTGTTGATCGCCATGCGCTCCGCGTTCTGCCGGACGTTGAAGACCCGGTGCGTGATCTCGGGCAGGGGGCGCCGGCGGCCGTCCAGGGTTGTCACGTAGCCCTTTTCCCGCGCCTCCGCCTTCTTCTCCTCCATATAGCGCTTCACGCCCGCGAACTTGGCGAAGTACGTCTCGATGAAGGCCCGGGCCTCGGCGCGGGTGATCCCCACCGAACGGGCCAGGCCGTAGTCGGTCTGGCCGTAGATCAGGCCGAAGTTGACGGCCTTGGCCTGCCGTCGCATGTCGGGGGTGACCGCCTCCATGGGGACCCCCCAGACCTCGGCAGCCGTGCGGGTGTGGATGTCCTGATCCCGCAGGAAGGCCTCCCGCAGGGCCGGGTCGCCGGAGAAGTGGGCCACCACCCTCAGCTCGATCTGCGAGTAGTCGGCCGAGAGCAGCACGTGCCCGGGGCGGGCGACGAAGGCCTTGCGGATGCGCCGCCCCTCCTCGATGCGGATGGGGATGTTCTGCAGGTTGGGATCCTTGCTGGAAAGCCGGCCCGTCTCGGCCACGGTCTGGGTGAAGGTGGTGTGGATGCGGCCGTCCCGGGCGATGAGCTGACCCAGCGCGTCCACGTACGTGCCCTTCAGCTTGGTCAGGGTGCGGTAGTCCAGGACCCGCGCGGCGATGGGATGCTCCACCGCCAGCTCCTCCAGGACCTCGGCGTCCGTGGAGTATCCCCCGCTCTTCGTCTTCTTTCCGTGGGGCAGGCCCAGCTTCACGAAGAGCACCTCGCCCAGCTGCTTCGGCGAGCTGATATTGAACTGCGTCCCGGCCAGCTCGTAGATCTCCTGGCTCAGGTGCAGGATGCGCCGCTCCAGCTCCACCGACATCTCGTGCAGCGCGGCCGGGTCAACTCCGACGCCGACGGCCTCCATCTCGGCCAGGATCGGCATGAGCGGCAGCTCCACCTCCCGGTAGAGCCGGTCCATGCGCTGCGCCGCCAGCTCGGCCTCCAGGCGCCGGCGCAGCTCCGGCAGCACGGAGGCCCGGGTCACCCAGAAGTCGGGGGTCTCCGCCGGGGGCAGTTCACCGAGACCGTGCTGCCGGCAGAGATCGGCCAGGTCGTAGGTCGAACGGGTGGGGTCGAGCAGGTAGGCCGCGAGCGCCGTGTCAAAGGCCGGCGCGGGCGGCTCGGCCCCCCGGGCGTACAGCCAGTTGTACAGGGGCTTCAGGTCGTGGCCGGTGAGCCGGGCGTCCGGATCCACCAGCGCCGCGGGATCCGCCAGGGCCTCTCCCTCCACCCACGCGGGCGGATCGCCCACGGCCACGCCCACCGGGCGCGGGCGGCCGGGGTTGCCCGGGTCGACGGTCATGTGCGCCAGCACGGCCGCGTCGCCGGAGAGGCGCACGGCCCCGGGCCTGTCCACCACCTCAGCGGTGACGACCTCCACCGCGGCCGCCTCCGCCGCCTCCGCGATGGCCTCTGCCGCCGCGCTGCCCTCCGGCGGGGTCACACGGCTCAGGAGCGACTTGAACTCCAGCCTCTGGAACAGCGCGTAGGCCTCCGCGTAGTTGGGTTCCCGCCGGCGGAGTTCCTCCCGGTCGAACCGGACCGGGGCGTCCAGGGCGATGGTCGCCAGTTCGCGGGAGAGCTCGGCTTTGTCCCGGTTCTCACTGAGCTTCTTGTGCAGCGCCCCCTTGATCTCGTCCAGGTGCGCGTACACGCCGTCGACGGAGCCGTACTGGGCCAGCAGCTTCAGGGCCGTCTTCTCGCCGACCCCGGGCACGCCGGGGATGTTGTCGGACGCGTCGCCCATGAGGGCCTTCAGGTCGATGACCTGCTCCGGCGCCAGCCCGTACTCCGCCTTCAGGGTTTCGGGGTCGAAGCGGACGGTCTCGCTGATGCCCTTCTTCGTCATCACCACCGTCACCTGATCGCTGACCAGCTGCAGCGCGTCCCGGTCCCCGGTGACGATCAGGGTCTGCAGCCCCTGCTCGGCGGCCTGGTGGGCCAGAGTGCCCAGGATGTCATCGGCCTCGTAGTCGTCCACCCGGAACCAGGGGATGTTCAGCGCGGTCAGCACCTCCCGCAGCAGGTCCAGCTGCGGCCGGAACTCCTCGGGCGGCGCCTTGCGGGTGGCCTTGTACTCCTCGTACATGGCGGTGCGGAAGGTCTGCCGCCCCTTGTCGAAGGCGACGGCCACGTATTCGGGCTTCTCCTCGTCCAGGAGCTTGAACAGCATCGTCAGGAAGCCGTAGACGGCGTTGGTGTACACCCCGTCGCTGGTGGAGAAGAGCCGCAGGGCGTAGAACGCCCGGTTGGCCAGGCTGTTCCCGTCCAGCAGGAGCAGTTTCTCGGGCTTGGACATGATGGTCACCTCTCTGCTGCACCCTCGTAGCTTCACCGGGCGCGCCTGCACTTATTTCAATGCGGCCTTCCGTGAGTCCTTCCGGCTCCCGGGCCGGGTCGGGAAGGAAAGAATGAGGGCCCGCCCGGGGCCCTCATGTGCGGCGCCTTGCATGCGCCGCAGACGCACCGTGAAGGGCTTCCGCACCGGCGGAAGCCCTTCAATTCTTCTGGTGTTACTGTGCGGGCTGAGGCTTGAAGGTCAGCACGATCACGCTGGTCTCCACCGCCTCCCGCAGATTCTCGTAGTTGGTGCGCTCCGTGGCGAGCTGCTGCTCGAGCTCGGCCAGCTCCTGTTCAGCCAGCTCGCGCTCCTCCAGGCGGTCCTCACCGCCCTCGCCCTCCAGGCGGGCTGCCAGGGCGTCGCGCTCCTCCGCGAGCGCCGCGATACGCTCAGCCGTCTCGGCGAGCTGGCTGGCCACATCCTTCTCCTGCACCGCCAGCTGGGCGCCGTAGGCCGACAGCTCGCTGTTCACCAGCGCCACGGCCTCCTGGAAGTCATCTGCAGGAACGAAGATCTGCAACTCGACGGTGCCGATCCGCCCGTTCTCCCGTACCCGCCACTGGGCGAGCCGCATGCGCACCTGCTCGGCCTCGGCGCCGGGGTTGGCCACCGTCACCTCGGCCATGGCGGAAAACTGCGGCTCAGGCGGCAGTTCGCCCTGCTCCCCGGTCTCACCGGAAACTGAGGCGGTCGTCACGCCGCTGCCGGGCCGGGTGGGCCCCAGCGGTGTGGGCGGATCTGCGGGACCTTCTTCACCGGAAGCTGGCGGCAGGTCGGTCTCCCCCGCGCCGGGGGCGCCCGGCTCCGGCTGTTCGGTCAACGGATCATCCGACTGGTTATTCACTCCTCCGGTGCTAGACGGCGGCTGTTCTTCGGGACCGTTCACCGGATGATGCGGTTGTTCAGTGACGTCCGATGTGTCGGGCGGCGAAACCGTGCCCGGCACCTCTTCCGTGGCCACGTGATCGTCGGGTACAACCGCGACGGTATCCCCGTGTCGCGGCTCTGCCTGCGGTTCAGGCGGCGCCAACCGGTTCAGGCCGGCAACGCCGATGACCAGGGCTGCGGCTGCAGCCGCAGGAATCGCCCAGCGCCGGAAGGAAGGCAGCCGGGAGCGGCCCCGCCCCGCCCTGCGCGCCTTGGCGATGGGCGGATCCTCCGAGATCAGGCGCTGGTGAAGTTCTGCGTGAAACGTGGCAGGAAGCTCAACCTCATCCAGGGAAGCGACCAGTGCAACCGTCTGCCGGAGGGCGTCCACTTCCGCCGCGCACCAATGGCACCGCCGGAGGTGCCGCTCCACGCGCAGCAACTCTCCGCCGGACAGCTCCTGATCGATGTACGCGGACAGGAGCGGACGAACTCCGTCACAGTTCATGGGCTTTTCCCCTCCTAGGGCTGTAGACGACTTTCGGCGACAAAAGTTCCAGGCTCATGAACTTTTCTTTGAGGGCGCCCCGCGCCCGGCTGAGCCGGGACTTCACCGTACCCAGGTTGAGGTCAAGCGCCTCTGCGATTTCATTGTATGAGTACCCCAGCAGCTCCCTCATCACCAGAACGACCCTGTACTCCTCGTCAAGCTGCAGGATGCTCTCCTGAACCGCACGCCGCAGTTCCACCCGCTCCAGGGCCTGCTCGGGCCCGTCCGAGGGATCTGCGATCTGCCGGGATACCTCGCCGTCTTCCATTTCGACGGTCTGGTCGAGGTAGGTGACCTTCTGCCGCTTGCGCCGGCGCAATTCGTCCAGACACGCATTGTTCACAATGCGGTACAGCCAGGTGGCAAAGGAGGAGTCGCCCCGGAAGTCGGCCAACGAACTATATGCGCGAATGAAGGCTTCCTGGGCGACATCTGAGGCGTCTTCGTGATTGCCGGTCAGCCGGAAGGCGATATTGTACACCGTCTTCTCGTGCTGGCTGATCAGCTTCTCAAACGCCTCAACGTCCCCCCGTTTGGCCCTCTCTACCAGGAGTTCGTCGAGGGATTTGGACACCAACTTCACTCCTCCCCCTGTGCGGGGCAATGTTCCAGACGCTGTCGTGGGGCACGAAGTTCCAACCCAATACTATAACGTGCACACTGTTTATACTGCAAACGCCGCAGGGTACAGGTGCACACCTGCGAGGATACTTCGGTAAACGCATCACGTTTCCCTGCGCGCAGGGCTTCTGTGGCACGATTCGCCAACCGTCTGTTCTTGCCAGCCAGTCACGCAATGTGCTATCATAACGAAGCACTCAAGCCGAAGTGGTGGAATGGCAGACGCGCTCGACTCAAAATCGAGTGGGGTAACCCCCCGTGCGGGTTCGAGTCCCGCCTTCGGCACCAGCTTGCAGGCGGGCTGTAGGGTTTTCCCCCTACAGCCCGCTTCGCCTATGTATATGCCGCGCCGGACCTTTCGTGCGGTGACGGTCTATCAGGTCCGGACCGTAGATCAAAACATATCCACACAAATGCCTTGGATACTGGTACACTCAAGACATGGTCCCTGTATGCCATTCAGGGGCCTCCCGCTCGCCTGAGATGGAGGGATAGAGGCATGGCACGCATTCTGGTCGCGGACGACGACCTTGACATCGCACGACTGGTCGCCTTCCAGCTGAAGCACAGCGGCTATGAAGTGACCCTGGCGCACGACGGCTCAGAGGCCCTGGCCCGCGCCCGGGAGACGTCGCCCGACCTTATTCTTCTTGACTGGATGATGCCAGGGATGGACGGTCTGGAGTGCCTCACGGCCCTGAAGGGCGACCCGGCCACGCGCGGCATCCCCGTCGTGCTCATGACCGCCCGGGCCCAGCAGGCCGACGTGCAGGCCGGGATCGCGGCCGGCGCCGCGGCCTACCTGGTCAAGCCCTTCGAGTTGGATCACCTGATCCGCACGGTCAAGGAGGCGGTCGGATGAGCCAGTCGCCTTACCGCTGGGATACCGGATTGCGGCTGCGCGTCTTCGGCCTGCTGCTCTTCCTGCTCTCCCTGCTGGTGGGGCTGGGGCTTATCCTGACCTTCACCTTCACCCAGCTCAACAACTTCCAGGAGCGCGCCCGGCTCACCCAGGAGAACGTGCGGCGCGCGGAGCAGGTGGCCACCCTGTACGCCGAACTGACGGCCGCCCTGCGGGGCTATCTGGTCACCGGCGACGAGGCCATGCTGGAGCCGTACGGCCCCAAGATGGATGACCTGCGCCTGCTGCTCTCGGAGCTGGAAGAGAGCGTGGCGGGCGACACCGAACAGGTCGGCCGGGTCCACCAACTGCAGCAGTTGATTGAGACCTGGCGCATCCAGGTGGCGGAGCCGGAGATCGCGATGATGCGGCAGGGGTCATCCGAGGTGGGCATCCTGCTCATGAACGACGGCGTCAGCTACACCGAGCGGATCAACAAGTACCGGGACGACTTCATCCATGCGGAGACGGTGCGCATGGATCAGGACGTGGCCAGGGCCAGACTGGCCTCTGACCAGGTGGTGCGCATCACGTGGCTGGCGATCTCGCTGGCGGCGGCGCTGGCCCTGGGCGGCTTCCTGGTGTTCGCCCGGGGCGTCACCCGCTCCACGGCCGCCCTGGCCGATGCAGCCAACCGGATCTCCCAGGGCGAGCGCGGCGTGGTGCTGGAAGCGCCCCTGGATGGCGAACTCCAGGTGGTCGCGGACGCCTTCGCCAAGATGTCGGTCACACTGGCGGAGCAGGAGCAGCAGCTTCAGGCCCAGCAGGAGCAGCTGATCGCCCAGAACGAGGAGTTGCTCGCCCAGCAGGAGTCGGTCCAGCGGCACGCCGCGGAGCTGGAGCGGAAGGAGCGCCACCTGAGCCGGCTGCACAGCCTCTCCAGCAAGATGGTCGGCTCCATCGAAATGGACCAGCTCTCCAAGCTGATCCTCGACGAGTACCTGGATCTGTACGGGGGCGTGGCCGGCGCGCTCCTCATGGTCGACGAGTACTCCGACCGCCTGAAGGTGGTGGCCGAACGCTGGCTTTCGCCCGACCTGAAGGGCCAGTTCATTCCCCGGTCGGGGCCCGTCGCCCGCTGCGTCGAGCTCCGCGAGGTGGTCGTGGCCCGCTATCCGAACACGCAGACCCGCTTCTCGGTCTGGCTCCAGCAGATGCCGGTGGCGCAGGAGGTTTACGTTCCCCTCGTCCACACCGGCCGGGCCATCGGTGTGGTCGTCATCGCCTTCGCTGAGCCCACGGAGCCCGCCGCCGAGGCCGAGGCCCTCTGGCACGCCGTGGCCGGACAGGCCTCCGTCGCGCTCGCGGCCGCCCAGAACCACCTGGAGGTGAAGCGGGCCTTTGCGGCCCTGCAGGAGCAGGCGGCGCAGATCGAGATCCTCAACGCCCAGCTGGAGGAAGAGCGGGACCGTGCCGCGGCGCAGCTTGACATCTACCTCTCCATCGTCTCGACCATGCCGGCAGGCGCCTGGCTCTGCGACACCGGCGGCAACCTGCTGGTCTCCAACTCCATGTTCCAGGAATTCTTCGGCGAGACCGTGGCCGACGAGCCCCTGGACCAGATGCTGGCGCAGATCGCCGCCGTCCTGCCCGAGGGCGATCCTTTCCCCCACACCGTGCGCGACCTCATTCACGACCCGCAGGCCGTGGCCGAGGGGCAGCTCCGGCTTACCACCGGCTACACCTTGCAGTGGTCCTCGGCGCCGGTGGGCAAGGGCCAGAGCCGGGTCGGCCGCCTGTTCACCTTCCAGGACGTCACCGAACTGGCGGAGCTGGACCGGCTGAAGTCCGAGTTCGTCAACACGGTCTCCCACGAACTCCGCACGCCGCTCACCTCCATCATGGGCTACCTCAGCCTGGTGCTGGCGGGGACGGCCGGCCCCTTGCAGGAGCAGCAGCGGGAGTTCCTGGAGGTGGTCTCCCGGAACACCAACCGACTGGCCAACCTGATCAACGACCTGCTCGACATCCAGCGCATCGAGTCGGGCCGGATACCCGTCCAGCTCACTCCCACGTCGCTCGCGAGCGTGGTCACGCAGGTGGCGGAGACCTTCCGGGTGCAGGCGGAACAGAAGGGGCTTTCCTTCACGGTCAACGTGCCGGACGATGTGCCGCCGATCCGGGCGGACCAGGACAGGCTGACGCAGATCATCGCCAACCTGGTCTCCAACGCCGTCAAGTACACCCGGGAAGGCGGTGTCACCATCTCGGTCTCTGCCGCCGACGACCGCGTGGAGATCGAGGTGACGGACACGGGAATTGGCATCTCACCCGCCGACCAGAAGCGGATCTTCGAGAAGTTCTACAGGGCGGAACACCCCTACGTCCGAGAAGTGGGCGGCACCGGCCTGGGCCTGCCCATCGTGCGGACGATGGTGGAGGAGCACGGCGGCGAGTTGCGGCTGGAGAGCCAGCCGGGCCGGGGGTCTCGCTTCATCGTCAGCTTCCCGGCCTGGAAGGTCGATTCGTAAGACTGGGGGGCGTGAGCGATGCGCGATGACCTGGAGGCCCTGCTGCTGCACGCGTTCATCGACCTGATCCAGGAGCGGAAGGCCGCCGGCCGCCGCGAGCTGGTGGCCACGCACGAGACGATTGCCAACTGGCTGGCAGACCGCACGGGACTGGCCGTTACGCCGCGCCACGTGCAGTACCTGACCCTGGCCCTGCGGGACGGGCAGATCATCGACGTGGGTGGCGGCGGCATCGGCCGCCCCAACTCCTACGACACCCGGGAGGCCGCGATGGGAACGGAGGCCTTCTGGGACCAGGTGGACGCGTTCCTGATGGTCTGGCGAATGCCGAATCGCGAATCGCTGCGAAGAGTCGACCCCGGCGCCTGAGGCGCCGGGGTTTGGTTTTGGGGCAGAGGCGTCTGTTGTGGCGGCGCTGCGCATGCTGGACGCATTCGTCAGCGCACGCCGGACGTACGCCGGCGCAGGGGGAACCGCAGGTTTTCGACTGCGGGCGTGAAGGCGAAAATCAAAAAGCGCCTGATGCGAGATGGCTGCGGTGAGGTTGAACGGCTGCGTGGCCGGCTCCAACGCCAGAGAGCCGCCGCCGGGCGCAGTCTAGGTGACGTCCTGGCGACTTAAGATGGCTCGCAGGTTGACGTAACGCGTCCCTGGCCAGGGGGCTGCGTGAGCCCTGTTGTTCCCCCCGTCCGGGAACCGCAGGTTTTCGACTTCGGGCGCGAGGGCGAACATGAAAAAGCGCCGGACCCAGGGCGGCTGCGGTGCGGTCGAACGGCTGCGTGGCCGGCTCCAACGCCAGAGGGCCGCCTCCGGGCACGGTAGAGGTGACGTCCTGGCGACATAAGATGGCTCGCAGGTTGACGTAACGCGTCTCTGGCCAGGGGGCTACGTGAGCCCCGTTGTTCCCCCGTCTGGGAGCCGCACGTTTTCGACTTCGGGCGTGAAGGCGAAAATCAAAAAGCGCCTGATGCGAGATGGCTGCGGTGGAATTGAAGGGCTGCGTGGCCGCCTCCGACGCCAGAGAGCCGCCTCCGGGCGCGGTCCAGGTGACGTTTCGCAGGTTGACGTAACACGTCCGTGAGCCGGGGGGCTGCGGCATCCCAGTTGATCCCCGGACTGACCACCGGCAGTATTCGACTTGGCGCAGGAAACCCAGGTGAAAGAACACCGGTCCCGAGCGCCGGTTTAGCGGTGCTCGGGACATGGTTGAGTCAGGGGTAGGTATGTACTTTCAAAAGTCGACCCCGGCGCGGGAATGCGCCGGGGTCCTCACGTTCAGTCCTTCTTACTGGGCATGCGCGCCGCCATCCAGTTGACCAGCGCCTCCTCCGAGCGGGTCTGCAGGTAGACCCTGCCAGGCCCCGTGAACTCGCAGACCAGCCCCTCGCCGCTGGCCACCGTGGAGAACCAGCCCCTGGCGGCCTTCCGCACGCTGAAGCTCAGGCCGTCGCTGAAGCCGACGACGTGGCCAGTGTCCACCTTGTACTGCTCTCCGGGGGCGAGCTCCCTCTCGTGAAGCGCACCGTACGAGTTGAAGAGCAGGCCGCCAGTGCCCTGCACCCGGAGCAGGAAGAGGCCACCGGAACCGAAGAAGCCGCGGGCGCCGCCCCAGCGCGAGTCGATCGAGAGATCGGCGTCTGCAGCCAGGTACGCGCCGGACTTCAGATAGAAGGTCTCGCCCTGCAGCTCGATGTAGCCGATGTCGCCGGGCAGGGTGGGCGCGAGGGCCAACTCACCGGGGCCGCCCCGCGCCTGGTACTTCGACGTGAAGAACGACTCACCGCCCAGCACCGACCGGCTCAGGGCGCCGAAGAAGCCACCCTTCATCTCTGTCTCCAGCTCCACGTTGCTGCTCATGGCCACCATGGCCCCAGCCTCGGCCTGAACCTCCTCGCCCGGTTCCAGATGCACAACCGCCAGCGAGTAGCTGGGCTGGTATCGGATCTCACAGCGCATGGGCTCACCCCCCGGGGTGCATTCGATGTCAGACACTTCCTTCTTCGACCCACGATATGCCCTTCCTGCCCGCGCATGTGGGAGGGGAGCAAGACGCCTTCTTCTTGGTTCCATGAAAGAGAGAGCGCAGCGACTCCCTTCCTTGCTGCTCGTGCAACATCGGGGCCAAACGCCCCCTTCTGTTTCCCATGCAAGAGGGGGCGCAGCGACTCCCTTCCTCGCTGCTCGTGCAACAGCGGGGCCAAACGCCCCCTTCTGCTTCACATGCAAGAGCGGACGCAGGGACTCCCTTCCTCGCTGCTCGTGCAACATCGGGGCCAAACGCCCCCTTCTGTTTCCCATGCAAGAGGGGGCGCAGCGACTCCCTTCCTCGCTGCTCGTGAGAGCGGGACAAGACGCCCGCCGTCTGCGTCCCACGCAAGAGCGGGGCAACACGCCCCCCTAGCTCCTCATGCATGAGGGCGGCATATCCCCCCTCCCTGGTTCTCACGCAAGAAGGGGGCGCAACGCCCCCTCCCATTTCCCCTTAGAGCACCCTGAGTTCGTCGCTCCACACCTTGGGCGGCGCCAGCTGCGCCAGCTTGCGGGCCGCCTCCAGGTAGGCCTGCGCGGCCGGATGGTTCTCCTTGTCGACGACGATGGGATCGCCGACGTCGGAACCCAGGCGGACGTCTGCCGTGAGCGGAATCTCGCTCAGCACCTCGCAGCCGAGGCTGGCCGCGAGGGCCTGGCCGCCGCCCTTGCCGAAGATGAAGTGCTTCTTGTCGCACTGGTCGCAGAGGAAGTAGGCCATGTTCTCGATGACGCCGACGATGCGCTGCTTGGTGCGCTCCGCCATGGAGCCGACCCGCGCGGCCACCTGCGAGGCCGCGGCCTGCGGCGTGGTCACCAGCACGAGGTCGGTGCCAGGCAGCATCTGCGACACCGACAGCGCCACGTCGCCGGTGCCGGGCGGCAGGTCGATCAGCAGGTAGTCAAGCTTGCCCCACTGAACGTTCAGCAGGAACTGCTCGACCATCTTGCCCAGCATCGGGCCGCGCCAAATGATGGCCTGGTCCTCGTTCACCAGGCTGCCGGCCGAGATGAACGGGATGTCGTGCGCCCAGACGGGCAGCAGCATCTGATCATCCAGCGCCTGCGGGCGGGACATGTTGCCCATCATGCGCGGAATCGAGAAGCCGTAGATGTCCGCGTCGATGATGCCCACGCTGTAGCCCAGCTTCTTCAGGGCGACCGCCAGGTTGACGGTGGTGGTGGACTTGCCGACACCACCCTTGCCCGAAGCGATGCCGATGATGGTGGTGCGCGTCGCCAGGGCCATGGTGGACTGCCGCGCGTCGGCGTGGGGCGCACTGCTGCCCCGCACCTTCGCGGCGACGGCGGCCCGCTCCGCGTCGGTCATGGCGCCGAAGCGGGTGGTCACCCGCTCCACGCCCGGCACGTCCTTCAGGGCGGCCGCGACGTCCTGTTCAAACCGGTGCTTCAGGGGGCACCCCGGCACCGTGAGATTGATGGTCACGGTCACATGGCCGCCGTCAATCTCAATATCCTTCACCATGTCGAGTTCGACAATGGACTTGTGCAGTTCGGGGTCGTTGACGACCTTCAACGCATCCAGTACCTGCTCACGGGTAATCGCCATTCTGTTCGCTCTCCTCCCGGGGCCCGATGAGGGCAATTCGTCAACACACTACCTAACAGCATACCCGGATTCAGCCAGGCACGGCGTGACGCCGGTCACACGTCGCCACAACCTTTAGACGTGGCGGCACCGGCAGCAAGTACGGGCACCGGCACCTGCCTGAACATGAGGCACACACCAGCCGCAAGTACGGCCACCGGCGCCTGCCTGAATACGGGGCACACACCGCCCGCAAGTACGGCCACCGGCGCCTGCCTGAATACGAGACACACACCGGCCGCAAGTACGGCCACCGGGGCCTGCCTGAATACGGGGACAAACGCCGCCCTGAACACGGGATCAAGCTCCAGCCTGCAACCGGTCGCTGAACAGCTTCCACAGATCCGGCGCCAGCTTCGGCAGCGCGGCGGGCCGGCCGCGCGGCCCCAGGAAGCCGTGGGTGGTGCTTCCCTCGCAGCAGAGCTTGCCGTCCTCCGCCCGGACGATGCGATAAGCGAAGACGATCCGGGCCGGCGTCAGCCGCTCAACCCGCGTCTCCACCTCCAGCAGGTCGTCGTAGCGGGCCGGGTGCACCCACCGCACCTGCGCCTCGGTCACCGGCACCAGGACGCCCCGCCGCTCGAAGTCGACGTAGGGCGCCCCCCAGGCGCGCATCAGCTCGTTCCGGCCCACCTCAAACCAGACCAGATAGTTCGCATGGTAGACGACGCCCATGGCGTCGGTGTCCGCGTAGCGTACCCGCACCTGCGTCTTCACCAACTCGGCCGCCTCCGTTTCGGACCGCTTGCTGACACAGCGGAAGCGGCGCCGTGTCCAGCGCCGCCGCCGTTACCATCCAGTTTACTTGACCGTGGCCTCCCCGCGCAAGACGAGCCCGTGGGCCACGTCGAGGGTGACGACCGTGCCGTCGGGGATGCGTTCCGTCGCACCCTCGGCGCCCACGATCACCGGCTTGCCCAGCGAGATGCCGGCCACCGCCGCATGGGAGGTCAGGCCGCCTTCCTCCGTGATGATGCCCCCGGCCCGCTCCATGGCGGGGATGAACTCGGCGTCGGTGAACCGGGTGACCAGGATGTCGCCCTCCTGCACCCGCTCCAGGTCGGCCTCCGACCGCACCACCCGGGCCCGCCCGGTGACCGGCTGCCTTCCGATCCCCGTGCCCTGGGCCAGCACGTCGGCCACCGTGTGCACCTTCAGCAGGTTGGTGGTGCCCTTGACCCCCAGCGGCACGCCGGCGGTGATCACGACCAGGTCGCCGTTCTTCACCAGACCGGAGATCAGGGCCCCCTCGACGGCCCGCTGGGTCAGGTCCTCGGTGCCCGTGGCCTCCGGCCGCACGATGGGAACCACCCCCCAGACCAGCCGCAGTTGCCGCGCGACCGCCGGATCGGGGGTCACCGCGATGACCGGGCAGGCCGGGCGGTACTTCGACACCATGCGGGCGGTGAAGCCCGAGGTCGTGGCCGAGATGATGGCCGCGGCGCCCAGGTCGTGGGCCGTGGTCACCGTGGCGTGGGAGATGGCCTCCGTCACGCTGTCCATCCGGCCGAAGCGGCCGCGGCTCGTCAGCATCTGGTAATGGTCCAGGGCAGCCTCGGTCCGGCGGGCGATCGTCGCCATGGTCCGCACGGCCTCCACCGGGTACTGGCCGGCCGCGGACTCGGCCGAGAGCATGACGGCGTCGGTGCCGTCCATGATCGCGTTGGCCACGTCGGAGGCCTCGGCCCGCGTGGGACGGGGCCGGGTGACCATGGACTCCAGCATCTGCGTCGCGGTGATCACGGGCTTGCCCATGGCGTTGGCCCGCTCGATCATCCGCTTCTGCATGAGCGGCACCTCTTCGGTGGGCACCTCCACCCCCAGGTCCCCGCGCGCCACCATCAGGCCGTCGGACACCTGCAGGATGGACTCCAGGTTGTCAAACCCCTCCTGGGACTCCACCTTCGAGATGATCTGCTGGTGGCCGCCCGCCTCCTCGATGATGCGCCGGATCTCCAGCACGTCCTGCGCCTTCCGGATGAACGAGCCGGCCACGAAGTCGACGCCCATCTCCACCCCGAAGCGGATGTCCGCGATGTCCTTCTCGGAGAGCGCGGGCAGCGAGACCTTGGTCCCCGGCAGGTTCACCTTCTTCCGGTCGGAGAGCGTGCCGCCGACGATTACCCGGCAGCGGATCTCGGTGGCCGTCACCTCTTCGGCCTGGAACGTCAGGTTGCCGTCGTCCAGCAGCAGGTAGCCGCCAGGGGATACGTCGTGCACAATCCCCTCGTACTGCACCCAGACCCGCTCCTGATTGCCCACGCACTGCTCCGTGGTCAGGGTGAAGAGATCGCCTTCCCGCAGCTGAATCTTGCCGTGCTCGAACGTGCCGATGCGGATCTCCGGACCCTTCAGGTCCATCATGATCGCGACATCCTTACCGACCCGCCGGCCGGCCTCGCGGATGTTCTCGATCCGCTGCCTGTGCTCATCGAGGGTCCCATGGCTGAAGTTGAGCCGGCACACATCGACACCGGCCTCGATCAGCCGCGTCAGCACGTCCAGCTGTTCGCTGGCGGGACCGATGGTCGCCACAATCTTCGTCTTGCGCAGCATCTGGGCACTCACCTCATCCAGTCAGATCGCCAGAATCTCCGCGAGGTCAACCAGCTCGTCGGGGATGTCCTTGCGCCGGCCCAGCACCTGCTCCAGCGGCGCCGTCACCAGTTCTTCGTTCTTCACGCCGATGAAAAGCCCGCCCCGGCCCTCCATCAGCACCTCCGCCGCCTTCGCCCCCATGCGCGAGGCCAGCATGGCATCCAGCGCGGTGGGCGAACCGCCCCGCTGAATATGTCCCAACACCATCACGCGCGTATCGTAACCGGTCTTCTCCCGGATCTCCCGTCCCACCTCGAAGCCGGAGCCGGCCCCCTCCGCCACGATGATCAGGGTGTGCCGCTTGCCTCGTTCCACACCCCGCTTCAGGCGGGTCACCACCTCGTCCATCGGCAGCGGCCGCTCCGGGAGCAGGATCGACTCGGCGCCGCCCGCCAGTCCCGCGGCCAGGGCGATCCAGCCCGAGTCGCGGCCCATCACCTCGAGCACGAAGGTGCGCTCGTGCGAGGTGGCCGTGTCCCGGATCTTGCGAATGGCGTCGAGGCAGGTGTTGACGGCGGTGTCGAAACCGATCGTCCGGTCGGTGCCGTCGATGTCGTTGTCGATGGTGGCGGGAATGCCGACGGAAGGCAGCCCCATCCGGGTGAGCTGCAAGGCGCCGCGGAACGATCCGTCGCCGCCAATCACCACCAGGCCGTCGATTCCGGCCGCCCGCGCCGAGGCCAGGGCCTCCTGCTGCCCTTCCTCCGTGAGGAAGTGGTCGCTGCGGGCCGTCTGCAAAAAGGTGCCGCCGCGGTGGATGATGTCGCCGACGGAACTGACCGTGAGCTCCATGAAGTCTCCGGCGATCAGCCCGGCGTAACCCCGTCGTACGCCCACCACCTCCGCGCCCAGCGAGATCCCGCGGCGAACCACGGCGCGCACCGCCGCGTTCATGCCCGGCGCGTCGCCTCCGCTGGTCAGAACGCCGATCTTGCGAATCAAGGGCACTCTCTCACCGTCCCTCCCGGCTACTTCCGCTTGTTCATGCGCACCAGCATCCGGTTCAGCACCTCTGCGGCCTCGCGCGCCTCGGTCCGGGGGACCAGCAGCTCGATGCTGGGCCCACCCCCGCTGGAAGAGAGGCCCGTGGGATGCAGTTTCACCGCGATGCTTTCCTGCGCCAGCACGGATTGCAACCGTTCTGCGACTTCCGGAGATGGCGCCACATAGATGACCGTCCACACCGGGTTCGGGCCCCCTTCGTCCTTTCGCTTCCAGTGCCGGGCACTGGCCATAGTATGCCCCTTGGCCTTCCCGCCGGCTGACCGCGCGCCAGACCCCGGATTCTGCACAATTGCAGGTATTCGTCACGCCGATGCGGTATCTCCTTCTTGGGAAGGCAACCTTTGTTAGGTTCCTCTACAGAAGTTGCACATCCTCTGTTGCTGGCCAGGCGCAGGCGTATCAGCCGGCTGCCGGCCAGATACCCTACAAAGTGAGGTGTTGACCCGTGTCAGACCTGCTGAAGCGCATCGAGGAGGCCCGTGCGGCCGTGGCCCAGCGGAGCGCCGTGAAGCCGGCCATCGGGCTGATTCTGGGTTCGGGACTCGGCGACCTGGCGGACCAGGTGCAGGCTCCTGTGCACGTTCCCTACCGCGAGATCCCCCACTTCCCCGTATCCACCGCGCCCGGGCACGCCGGCCGCCTGGTACTGGGGTACCTGGAAGGGAAGCCGGTCGTGGCCATGCAGGGGCGCATCCACTTCTACGAGGGCTACACCATGGAGCAGGTGATCTTCCCCGTGCGCGTGATGCGCGCGCTGGGCATTGAGACCCTGATCGTCACCTGTGCCGCGGGCGGACTGAACCCGGCCTTCTCCGCCGGCGATCTCATGCTCATCACCGATCACATCAACACCATGGGGCAGGACCCGCTGCGGGGCCCCAATGAGGAGCAGCTCGGCCCCCGCTTCCCCGCCATCGTCGGCGCCTACACGCCGGAGCTGCGCGAGCTGGCCCTCGATACCGCCAGGGAGATCGGCATTTCGCTGCAGCAGGGGGTCTATACCGCCATCTCGGGACCGTCGTTCAACACCAGCGCCGAACTGCGCATGCTGCAGCGGCTCGGCGGCGATGCCGTGGGCATGTCCACCGTGCCCGAGGTCATCGCGGCCCGCCACATGGGCCTGAAGGTCCTGGGGATCGCCTGCATCACGGACATGGCGCTGCCCGACGCCCCCGTCGTGCTGACCCACGAGGAGGTTCTCGAGACGGCCGAGCGCACTAAGCCCGTGTTCCAGAAGCTGGTTCGCGGCGTGCTTCGCCGCATCTAGGAAGCAGAAGCGGACCGGGACAGCCAGGCGTGGGCGCATTCCGGTCCGCTCAGTTCAGGATCCGCAGGCGGCCGGCGCAAGCGCACGAACGCAGCACGCCCGGCCGCCCCGGACTCACCTGGAAACAGGATCCTCGAGAAGCTGCATGACCCAGGCGCTGTTGCGGATGATGTGCTGGGCCTCCTCGTACTCCGCCTCCAGCTGCCGGAGCTGGACGTGCACCTCGGCCAGCCAGCGGAGCAGTTCGGCGTAGTGGACCGAATCCGTGGCCGTGGCTGTGAGCCGCTGGGAGAGTTCCGCCGCCCGCGCCCGCGCGCTGGCCAGCCTGGGCTCCAGTTCCTTCACCCGGGCGATCGCCTGGATGCGCTGAGCGATGAGATCTGCCGGCGAGCCTGCTGCCGACGCCCTGGCCGGCCTCGCGACTTCCGGCTGGGTCTGCGCCTGCAGGTTCGCCGCCTCGTTATCACGCAGTGCGCGCCGGGCCCGCTCCGCGACGCTGTTGAGAGCCTCTTCTGCCTGGGCCATCTCGATCACGCCTCCCCTTACCTCGCATTCCCTGTGCTGTTATTATATGGTTGTCCGAATCGCCTGGCAAGGGGGTGAATCACCTGGAGGGTCACGCGCTCCCCCAAGCGTTCATCGCACGCATGGCCGACCTGCTGCAGGACGAGTTCCCGGCGTTCCTGGCCGCGTACGAGGCGCCGCAGGCCAGAGGTCTGCGGGTCAACCGCCTCAAGGTCACACCGGAGGCGCTGGCGGCCCGCCTGGAGATCACCGCCGACCCGGTCCCCTGGAACCCGAACGGCCTTTACTATACGGAGTCGCTGCGTCCCGGGAGCCATCCCTACCACGCCGCGGGCCTATATTATGTGCAGGAGCCCAGCGCGATGGCCGTCGCGCCGCTGCTCGGGGCCCGGCCCGGCGAGCGGGTGCTGGATCTGGCCGCGGCCCCGGGCGGTAAGGCGACCCAGCTCGCAGCGCACATGGCCAACCGCGGGCTCCTGGTGGCGAATGAGGTCCATCCCGGCCGGGCGCGCGCCCTGGTGGAGAACATCGAGCGCATGGGCACCACCTGCGCCGTGGTGCTGAACGAGCGGCCGGAGAGGCTGGCCGCCCGGCTGCCCGCGTTCTTCGACCGGATCCTGGTGGACGCCCCCTGTTCCGGCGAGGGCATGTTCCGCAAGCTGCCCGAGGCCCGGAGCCACTGGCGGCCCGATGCTCCCCTCGCCTGCGCCCGCGTGCAGGGGGAGATTCTGACCCACGCCGCCGCCATGCTCCGCCCCGGCGGGCGGCTGGTCTACTCCACCTGCACCTTCGCGCCGGAGGAGAACGAGGAGGTCCTCCTCCGCCTCCTCACCCGCCAGCCCGATCTCCGGCTGGTTCCCCTGCCCCCCCTTCCCGGGCTGGCGCCCGGGCGCCCGGAGTGGACGAGCGATCCGCCGCGCGCGGCCGCCCTGGGAATCGGGCTGGCCGGGCGGCTCTGGCCCCACAGGGTGCGGGGCGAGGGCCACTTCGTGGCGGTGTTGGAGAAAGCCTCAGGGCCTGCGTCGCCCCCGGCGCACGAACCGGCAGGGCCCCAGGCGCGCCAACCGGCGAGGCCCCAGGCCCACGGAGCCGCAAGGCACCCGTCTGAAGATGCGGACTGGCCGCAGCCTTCGCGGGAGGCCCTGGCCGCCTTCCGTGCCTTCTGCCGCGAAGCGCTGGCCCCGGGCGCACAGGCTGCGCTGCCGCCCGAGCCGGCGGTGCGCCAGCACGGAGAGTGGCTCTTCGCTCCCCCCGACGACAGCAGCGTGCTGATCGGGCTGCGCGTGGCGCGCGCCGGCCTTCAGCTTGGGCGTGCGCGCAAGGGTCGGTTCGAACCGGCCCATGCCCTGGCCCTGGCGCTGCGGCCCGAGCACGTCCGGCAGGTGCGCGATCTGGCCGCGGACTCCCCGGCCGTGCTGGCCTACCTCCGGGGAGAAACCCTGCCGGCTGACGGGGAATCCGGCTGGACGCTCGTCACGGTGGAGGGCTTTCCCCTGGGATGGGCCAAGGCGTCCGGCGGAATCCTGAAGAACCACTACCCCAAGGGGCTGCGGTGGCTCTCGGGCGCCGGGGCTCCGCTTGACTCCGAAACGTGAAGACCGTCGGGCTGAACACAGGCCCGACGGTCTCTCGTTATGTTGCTCTCAGACAGGCGGCTTCACTAGCCCTGCTTCCGCTTCGCGATGCCCATGCTGGTCAGCGCCTTCGGCGAGAGGATCTCGTCGATCTCCTCCTCCGTCAGCAGCCCCTTCTCCAGCACGATCTCGCGCACCGGGCGACCGGTGAGGATGGCCTCGCGTGCGACCGCCGAGGCGTTCTTGTACCCGACGATGGGGTTGATCGCGGTCACGAGGCCGACGGAGTTGCTGACCATCTCCTCGCAGCGCTCGCGGTTGGCCTTGATCCCGGTGATGCACCGCTCGGTGAACAGCCGGATGACGTTGGCCAGCGAATCGATGCTGGTGAAGAGCGCATGGCCCATCACCGGCTCCATCACGTTCAGCTCGAGCTGGCCGGCCTCGGCAGCCAGGGTGACCGTGAGGTCGAGGCCCATCACCAGGAAGCAGGTCTGGTTGAGCACCTCGGCCATGACCGGGTTCACCTTGCCGGGCATGATGGAGGAGCCGGGCTGCATCTCGGGCAGCTGGATCTCGTACAGGCCGCAGCGGGGGCCCGAGGCCATGAGCCGGAGGTCGTTGGCGATCTTGGAGAGGGTGACCGCCAGAGCCTTCAGGCTGCCGCTCAGGCTGACGAACGGGTCGAGGCTATGGGTGGCGTCCACCAGATTTTCGGGCGCCCGCAGATCGCGGCCGGTGCTCTCGCTCAGCAGCTTGATGACCAGCGGCGGGTAGGCCGGGTCGGCGTTCAGGCCGGTGCCCACCGCGGTCGCGCCCATGTTGATCTCGTACAGACCCTCCATGGCCTGCTCGATGCGCCGGCGCCCGCGCCGCACCGCCGTATGCCAGGCCTCGAACTCCTGTCCGAGCCGGATGGGCACGGCATCCTGCAGGTGCGTGCGGCCCATCTTCACCACGTCGTCGAACTCGACCGCCTTCGCATGCAGGGCCTCCTCCAGCCCGCGCAGGCTCTCCAGCAGCACGTCCACGCGCTCCATGATCGCCAGCCGCAGGGCAGTCGGGAAGGCGTCGTTGGTGGACTGGGCGAAGTTTACGTGGTCGTTGGGCGAGACCAGGCTGTAGTCGCCCTTCTGGCCGCCCATGAGCTCGATGGCGCGGTTGGCAATGACCTCGTTGGCATTCATGTTGGCTGAGGTTCCGGCGCCGCCCTGGACCGGGTCGACAGGGAACTGGTCGGCCAGCTGGCCGGCGATGATCTCGTCACACGCCTGCACGATGGCGTCGGTGACGTTCGCCGGCAGATATCCCAACTGGTGGTTCGCCTGCGCCGCGGCCTTCTTCACCTGGGCCAGCCCCGTAACCAGGGCGGGGTGCAGCTTCAGGCCGGTGATGCGGAAGTTCTCCAGGGCACGGGTGGTCTGGATGCCATAATAGGCATCGGCCGGAACTTGTTTCTCTCCGAGCAGATCTCGTTCGATACGGGTTTGCTGCATCTTGCCAACCTCCTCGTTGTGGTATCAACCGATTCTCTGCGACCGTCCAACCGCAGCGAGCGCCTGGTCCAGGTCGGCGATGATATCGTCGGCAGCCTCCAGCCCCACAGATAGTCTTACCAAGCCGTCGCTGATCCCTGCTGCCGCGCGGGCCTCAGCCGGCACCACAGCGTGGGTCATGGAAGCGGGATGCTGGATCAGGGTGTCGGTGTCGCCCAAAGAGACGGCCACTGTACACAGTTGTACGGCGCTCAGCAGCGTCCGTCCTGCCTCAATGCCTCCCAATAGTTCGAAAGAGAGCAGACCCCCAAATCCGTCCATCTGTCGCCTGGCCAGTTCGTACTGGGGTGAGGACTCCAGGCCGGGATAGTAGACCCTCATCACTAAGGGGTGCTGCTCGAGATAACGGGCTACCCGCAGCGCGTTCTCGCTGTGCCGCTCCATGCGCACGGCAAGCGTCTTCAGCCCTCGCAGGAGCAGCCACGCATCGAACGGCGAGATGATGCCGCCGAAGTTCTTCAGGGTGGTGCTGCGCACCCGCGCCATGATCTCGGCCGGGCCCACGGCCAGCCCCGCCACCACATCGCCGTGGCCGCCGATGTACTTGGTGGCACTGTGCACCACGATATCCGCGCCGTGCTCCAGCGGCCGCTGCAGGTAGGGAGACATGATGGTGTTGTCGACCACGACGGTGATCTGGTGCCGGTGGGCCAGGTCGGCCAGGGCCCGGATGTCGGCCAGCCGCAGGGTCGGGTTGGACGGCGTCTCGAACAGCAGGAGCCGGGTGTTCGGGCGGATGGCCCGCTCGACCTGCTCGGGGCGGGCGGCGTCCACCGGCGTGGCCTCCACCCCGAAGCGGCGCATCACGTCCATCAGGAGGTCGTACGTGCAGCCGTAGATCGGACTCCCGAAAAGGATGTGGTCGCCGGCGCCTACCAGCGCCGTCACCACACCCGCAATCGCCGCCATGCCGGAACCGAACGCCACGGCGGCCTCTCCGCCCTCCAGGTCGGCGATCTTCTCCTCCAGGGCCGCCTGCGTCGGGTTGCCCAGCCGGGTGTAGATGTACCCGGTTTCCGCACCGGCGAACCGCGCGGCTCCCTGCTCGAGACTGGCAAAGGCAAAGGTGGAGGTCTGATAGATGGGGGGCGCGATGGAACCCGTGACCGGATCGGGACGCTGTCCGGCGTGGATGCAGCGCGTCGCCAGGCTTCGCTGCCGGATCTCTTCCATCGGGGAGCACCTCCGTTCGAACCGTTCTTATATGCCTATGCCAAGGCGGCGAGGCGGTGAGCAGGGCCAGACGGTGTGCTTCCGGATATGCTCAGACGGCGATAATCTGACTATAATATTTTTGTGATAGATTACCGCGGACGTGCTCGCGGACACCTGGTGTTCGTCATCCCGGATTGCGAGGGGGGTCGACGTGAAGACTCAAGAGCTACGGACCGCCCGCATCAGGCTGCCGCGGCCGCGGCTCACCGCCCTGCTGCGCGAGGGGCTCTCCCGGCGCCTGACGGTGCTCCTGGCCGCCCCGGGGTACGGCAAGACGACTGCGCTCGCGGAGTTTGTGCGGGAGACAGAGATCCCCGCCCTCTGGCTGGAAAGGCCCGCCGAGATGGGATGGCGCCAGTTCCTCCACCGGCTGGCCCGGGGAACCGCCCGGGAACTGGGCGGCGGGGCTTCGCTCCTGCGCGCCCTCGACGGCGGCCGGCTCCCCGACGACCCTCTCCCCCTCCTGCTCTCCGACCTGAACGCCATCGCCGGCGACCATCTGATCGTACTCGACGACCTCGGCCGGGTTCCCCGGAACTCACCGCTCGCCGAACTGATCGGCCGGCTGGTGGAGGCTGCAGGCAGGCGGACGCACTTCTTCATCTGCTCGCGCAGCGCCCTGCCCTTTCCGACCGCCCGGCTGAAGGTGAGCCAGGCCGCCCTGGAGGTGGCCGAACCAGATCTCCGCTTCTCCCGGGAAGAGGCCGCCGCATGGCTGGCCGCGCTCACGGGTGAGCCGCCTTCCGCCGGGGTGCTGGACCGGGTGGAACAGCTGACCGAGGGCTGGCCCGCGGCCCTGGTCCTGCTCGCCACCGCCGCCCTCCGGGCCGGGGGGCTGTCTGCCATCCCCACTGCAGATGACCTGGCCACGCCCCTGCCGCAGGACCTGATCGCCTACCTCACCGACGAGGTGGTGGCCGGCCTCGAGCCGCGCTTCCGGTCGTTCATGGAGGAGAGCGCCATCCTCGACGTGGTGACGCCCGCGGCGTGCGAGGCCATTCTGGGCCGGCAAGACGGCGAGCAGATGCTGAACCAGCTGACCCGGGTCTGCCGGCTTCTCCTCCCGGTGGCTCCGGGGGCGTACCGCTACCACCCATTACTTCAACGCTTCCTGCTGGAGCACCTGCGGGCACGGGGGGCAGAGGTCCTGAACCGGCTGAGCCGGCAGTGCCTGGTGCCGGGCTGGCTCACAGACCCCGAGCCCGGCCGGCTGAGCCGTGTGGTCCAGCAGCTGCCGCCGTCGCAGAAGGCCCAGTATCCCTGGTTGGCCCTGTGCGAAGCCCGCTACCTGATGAGCACCGGCCAGGCCGAACGGGCGCTGGGCATGGGCCGGCTGGCCCTGCAGGCTTTCCACCGTGCCGGAGATCTGCGCGGCGTCTTCTATGCCAGGGTTCTGCTGAGCGACGCGCATTTTCTGGTCCAGGACTTCGACGAAAGCGAGGCGCAGCTGAACCGAGCAGCCGAGACCCTGGTGCCCCGGTTCCGGCACGATGCCGCCCTCCTGGCCCTGAAGCGTGCGGGGCTGGCCTTCATAGCCGGGGCGGGCTCCGAGGGTGTCGAGGCGGAGTTGCGCCGGGCACTCGCGCTCTACGTGGAAGCCGGCGACCTCATCGGCGAGGCCGAGGTTTCGGATATGCTGGGGCTCGTGCGGGTTCGCCGGGGCGACTACCGCAGCGGCCTCAGGCTGCTGGAGCGCTCGACCCACGCGCTGCGCTCCGCCGGCCTGCCGGAACACGAGACGGGTCTGAACCTGGCCTGGGCGTACATCGAGGTGGGCCGGTTCCGCGACGCGTGCCGCCTGAGCCGGCCACTCGCCACGGCGTCCCGGCGGGCGATGCGCAGGGCGTACGCCCTCCTCTGCCTGCTCTACGCCCACATACGCCTGGGTGAGTTCGCGGAGGCGGCGGCGCTGGCGCCCACCGCAAACGCGCTGGTGGAGGAGCTCGACCTTCCGCACCTCCGCGCGTGGCTCACCGTTGCGCTGGCGTCGCTCTACCGGCTGGCGGGCCAGGCGTCGGTGGCCGCGCCTTTCGTCGACGAGGCGCTGCAGGTGGCCGCCGGCTTTGATCACGGGCACACGCGCGTCCCCGCCCGCCTGGAGGCGGTCCTGCTCCACCTGTTCTCCACAAGCGACGCGCACGCCGCCGCGCAGGTTGCGGAGCAAGGCCTGGCCTCGCCCGAAGGGCAGGCCACGGCCCTGGAGCGAGTGCTCCTCACGCTCAGCCTTGCGGTGGCCCGGTTTCGCATCAGCCGCTCCGAGTCGCGGCCGGAGGCCGTGCAGACCCTGCAGCAGGGGCTGGTCGAGTGCCGGCGGCGCGGGGCCGACTTCTTCGTGCTCCACGAGTGGCACCTGGCCCTCGCCGTGGTCATCTACGGCCTGGCGTACGAGGTAGAGCCGGATTACTGTCTGAACCTGATCCGGCGCATGGCCGAGGAACTCCCTCCGGCGGTCCGGCAGCAGGGGATCGCGCTGTCAGGCAGCGAGCTGCGCGCCCTTCCGGCCGCGTGGCAGGCCCTGCCTGACGAGGCCGGAAGGGCCGCGCTCGGCGCACTGCTGACCGCGGAGCAGCGCCAGCGGGTGGCTGTGCTGGCCTCGGGGCCGACGCCGGTGACCATCCAGCTGCTCGGCCACGTGGCCGTCAAACTCGGCGACACCCCCGTGGACGTGCGGGCGCTGAAGCGGCGCAAGAGCGGTGAGCTCCTGGCCCTCCTGCTTGCGCACGACGGCCCGCTGCCGCGGGAGCAGATCATCGAGCGGCTCTGGCCCGACCTGAGCCCCAGCGCCGCCGCCACGTCGCTGCGGGTCTCCCTCCACCACCTGCGCCGGTTGCTGGAGCCGCATCTGGGCGGCAGGGTCCGGTCACGCTACATCCAGGCGGAGGGCGGCCTGATCTGGTTCAGCCGGCAGCCGGAAGTATCGGCGGATCTTGACCGGTTCCGCACGGCGCTGCAGCAGGCGGATGCCGCCCGCGCCGCGGGCCGCCTGGAGGAGGCCGCGCGCCTTCTGGAGGAGGCGTGCCGGCTCTACAAGGGCGACTTGCTGGCCGATGACCCGTACGCGCTCGGCGACCTGCGCGACCTCTGGCGGCAACGCTGCACAGAGGCGCTGGACTGGCTCGGCTACTATTACTGGCTCAACGCGGCCTCTCCCGAAAAGGCGATTCAGATCTTCCAGCGCCGGCTCGCCATCGAGGAGTACCACGAGCCCACCCATCAGGCCCTGATGCGCATCTATCTCGGAGCTGGCCAGACCGACAGGGTGCGCCATCAGTACAGGGCCTGCAAGGCAGCCCTGGCAGCCCACCTGGGCGTCGCACCATCGCCGGTCACCGAGTCGCTCCTGAGGCTCGCCATCGCCAGCGAGGGCGGCGTGGAATAAGTCGAGGCCCCTGGCCGTTTGCCAGGGGCCTCGCTGTTTCCGAGATCGGGCGCACGGCCCGATATGTCAGCAGCCTGCTCAGGTGAAGCGCGGCACGGGGGCGGAGGTCGAAGACCCGGAGCCACTCACCTGCGCAGCAGGGGCGGAGACCAGCACCCGAGTGCTGCCCGAGCAGGTCGGACAGGTCACCTCGCTGCGCTTGCTGTAAGACACCAGCTCCTCGAACCGGTGACCGCACTTCTCGCATTCAAAGCGATAAAACGGCACCCGTCTTCACCTCTCTCGAATCATCTCTGGAAGAACGACTGCAACAGCCACAGGGCTCCTACCAGGAGCCACACGATAACCCCGGGTCACACCGGCGGCAGGCCACGCCTGCCCTTCCTGGGCGCGCCTCAGGTTCCGCTGGTGCAGGTCTGGTCACGCCGATCCACCGGCTTCCCACCCTTCGCTTACTCCATACCCGGTACGGTATTAAGATACCGTGCAGACCCAACGCTGTCAAGCCCCGCCCTGCGGCGCCCAGCCGCCGCGACACCCAGGAATTGATCATGGCGCGGCCAGGCTGCCCCCTCTTACAATTGAAATGATCTATCATCACGATCGGAGTGTTGTCCGTGGACTCGGTTACCCATGTCCTGATGGGGCATGCCATGGGTGCGCTGGCTGCGGCGGTGTCGCCGGAAGCCGGCCCTGCCGTTTACTGGGCCGCGTTCCTGGGCAACTCCCTGCCAGACGTGGATGTGCCCCTGAGCCTCCTCCTGCGGCGCGGCATTCAGCTGCACCGCACCTACACCCACACCCTGTTCGGCGCAGCGGCGCTGTCCGCGGCCTCAGCGTTTGTGCTCCGGGCCGCCTTTCCCGGGACGGCCCTCGCTCCCTTGTTTGTCTGGACCCTGCTGGGGGCCCTGGCCCACCTGGCGGTGGACTGCCTCAACCTGTTCGGCGCCCGTCCCTTCTGGCCGCTCAGCCCGCGCACCGTGGAGCTGGGCATTCTGCACATCACGGACCCCTGGATCCTGCTGCTGCTGGGCGTGCCTGCGGTCGGTGCGGAAGCCGGCGTGCTGCCGGCCCGGTGGGTGGGCGCCTCGTTCGCGGCCATGTGGCTCTACGTGGCCAAGCGGCACCTGACGGCGCGGCGGCTCCTGCACGGGCTGCTGCGCGCAGGCAGCCTGCGGGCGCGGGTGGTGCCCTGGTTCAGCAGCTGGCGCTACGTGGCAGAGACCCCGCACACCGTGGAGTTCGGCCGGTGGCGCCGCGGCCGCCGCGTGGTGCTGGAGACTTTCTTCAAGCGCGATGATCCGAGGATCGCGGCGTCGCTGGAAGACCCGCGGGTGAGCCAGTTCCTGCGGGAGGCCGAGTACCCCGTGGCCCTGGTGCAGGAGGGCGAGGTGGTCTGGATTGACGCGCTGCGCCGCCTTCGGGCCGATTTCCGGCCGCTGCGGGTGCCGGTTCATGTGGAGGCTTGAGGAAATGCGCTGAGGCCCGGTGGTCACTCCACCGGGCCTCAGCTTTTGCGGAGACAGCGCGTCTGGTGTGTTCGCATGCTGGGTGGCCGGCACCGCACGGGTTCGACTCGGCGGCACGGGTGAAGGTGGAAAAGTTGCGGGTCTACGAGGCCTGCGATCGGGCTCGGGTGCGGCGTGGCCGCCCCGGGGGGCACGAGCGCCGCATTCATGCGTGGTCCTGGTGAACGAGCCGGGTCGTAGATTGACATAACGCGGCAACCTGGCGGGATCCTGCGGGACTCCCGTTGTTCCCCCGAGTCGGAACCGCATGTTTTCGACTTGCAGCCGGAGGCTGAAGTGAATAAGCTGCGGTTGCGACCTGGCGGAGACGGGGTCAAGAGCTCACACGGCTGTCCGTGGCGCCAGGGTATTGCCGCCGAACACGGTCTGGGTGACATAGAGCGGCTCGTAGGTTGACGTAACGCGCCTACGGGGCGGCGATTGGACCGCTCGCCGGTACTCCCCAGACTGGGAACCGTCAGTTTTCGACTTGCGACCTGAGGCGGAAGTGAAAAGGCTGCGGTTGCGACCTGGCGGAAACGGGGTCAAAGGCTCGCACTGCCGACCGTGGCCGCTGAGCCCGGCCGCCGAGTGCAGTCGCGGTGACATAAGTCGGCTCGCAGGTTGACGTAACGCTGCGGCCTGGCGTGCCTCAGGGATTCCCGACGGTCCTCAGGCTGTGAACCGCAAGTTTTCGACTTGGGTCCCGGGGACGGAAGTCAAAAAGCTACGGTTCCAAGATGGCGGAAACGGGGTCAAAGGCTCGCACTGCCGACCGTGGCCCCAGAGCCCCGCCGACGAGCATGGTCTAGGTGACATAAGTCGGCTACCAGGTTGACCTGACGCGCCACGGGGCGGGGATCGGACCGATCCCGGGTACTCCCCCGACTGGGAACCGTAAGTTTTCGACTTCGGGTCCGGGGGCGGAAGTGAAAAAGCGACGGTTCCGAGATGGCGGAGACAGAGTCAAGGCGCTCACGGACGACCGTGGCCCCAGAGCCCGCCGCCGAGTGCAGTCGTGGTGACATAAGTCGGCTCGCAGGTTGACGTAACGCACCCACGGGACGGGGGTTGGACCAATCGCGGATACTCCGCCTACTTGGAACCGTAAGTTTTCGACCTGGGCAGCGAACCGGAAGTGAAACGGCGCCGAACCTCGGACCCCCGGCCGGCAACCGCCGACAACGCTTGAGGGCCCGGTGGTTATACCACCGGGCCCGGCCGTCTTTCGATTCGGTTTGCAGGCCGCCGGTCAGGCGACCTCCACGACCTCGTAACCCTCTTCCTCGATCGCGCGCTTCACCGCTTCGATGTCCGCGTTGCCCTCAAACCGGGCCTCGCCGATCTCAACCTCCAGGTTCTCGATGCCCGGGATGGACGAGAGGGCCTTCTTCACGCCCATCACGCAGTGGCCGCAGCTCATTCCGGCGATCTTGACCGTGGTCATCCGCTTCACACGCTCCCTCTGCACATGAGTGTACCCCTACGGGGTACGGGTTCTGAAACCATCCTAAACCCGAAACGCCGCGCTCGTCAACCCCTTTCCAGAGCGCGGACGCCCGTCAGACTACCCCACCGACAGCCGTTCCTTCGTCCAGCTGGTCAGCACGCTGCAGCCGGTTTCGGTGACCACCACATCGTCTTCGATGCGCACACCGCCCACGCCGGGCAGGTAGACGCCGGGCTCGATGGTGATCACGTGGCCGGGGCGCAGCACTTTCGCATTGCCGGCCACCACGTAGGGCTCCTCGTGGATCTCCAGCCCCAGGCCGTGGCCGGTGCGGTGGATGAAGTATTCGCCGTATCCGGCCTCCTCGATCACCCGCCGGGCGGCCCGGTCAACCTCGTCTAGAGCAACCCCGGGCTTCACGGCGGCGATCGCCGCGAGGTTGGCCGCAAGCACCACCTCGTAAACTCGGGCCAGTTCGTCCGGCCACGGCCCGCAGCAAACAGTGCGGGTGATATCGGAGCGGTAGCCCCGGTACTGCGCGCCGAAGTCCATGAGCACCACCTGGCCCCGCTCAAGGACACGCCCGCCGGTGGAGCCGTGGGGCAGGGCAGATGCAGGCCCGAACAGCACGTGCGTCTCGAAGGCGACCCCGTCGGCCCCGGCCGCCAGCATGGCCTCCTCCAGGACGCGGGCGATGTCCCGCTCGGTCACGCCCGGGCGGATCGACGCCAGGGCGGCATCCAGGGCCGGGTTCAGCATGTCGGCGGCCTGCCGGATCAGGGCGACCTCGTCCTCGTCCTTGCACTCCCGCATGGCCGAGAGCACGGGGGTCAGGTCGGCCGCTGCATCGATCAGGGCGGCGGGCTTCAGCCCCAGCGCGCCTGCCATGAGCCGCAGCTGGCCCACAGGCAGATCGGCTTCCTCCAATGAAATGCGGCCGCTGTCGGCCCCGGCCGCGCGCAGGAGCCCTGCCAGCGCGACGAAGGGGTCCTCGCCGTCGTGCCACGCAACCAGCCGGATGGAAGAGGCGGAACGCGCCTCCTCCACCTCCAGGGCGGGCAGGAGAAGCGTCGGATCACCGTCGGCCGGAATCACCAGCCCGGCGAACCGCTTGCTGGGGTTGGACCAGCCCGTCAGGTAGCGCATGCTGACCGGCGCGGTCACCACGCCGGCCGCCATCCCCTGCTGCCGCAGGGCCTGCCGCACCGCGGTGAACCGCTGGGATCTCCTCTCGTTCACGCACGCCGCCTCCTTGCTGAGCATCACATACGCAACCGCTGCGCCACGCATGCACCACTACTGCGCGTCACAT
>JAMNXV010000181.1 GCA_023623185.1 Bacillota bacterium | reverse complement strand
GCCGAGACGATCAACTACGAGATCGTCTGCGGCATCTCCCGGCGGGTGCCCCGCTTCTACCCGCCGGAGAACGTCTGAACCCGGCCGCGTATAGACTGGAAAGAGGGTCGTATCGGGAGGAGGTGCTCCATGGCCGCCGTCAGGCGCATTGTGGTCACCGTGCCTGCATCGCTGCTCGAGCAGGTGGACGGCCTCGCGGCCCTGGAGCGGACCGACCGGGACGCCCTGATCCGAGAGGCCGTGCGAATCTATGTGGAAGAAAGGAAGAAACGGGACATGCGGGAGCAGATGAGGCGGGGCTATCGCGAGATGTCCCGCATCAACCTGACTCTTGCGGAGGAAGGGCCGATCTTCGAGCGGATCGGCAGTTTGCCCTGAGCGGTCCCGGGCGTATGAGCAAACCACTTCAGATTCGGCGGGGCGACGTCTTCTACGCTGACCTGAGCCCGGTCATCGGCTCGGAGCAGGGGGGCGTGCGGCCCGTTCTGATCCTCCAGAATGACGTCGGCAATAAGTACAGTCCCACGGTCATCGTCTCGGCGATCACCAGCCAGATCGAGAAGGCCAAGCTGCCGATTCACGTGGAACTTGACGGGGAAACCTACGGTCTCGAGCGGGATTCTGTCATCCTGCTGGAGCAGGTTCGCACGATCGACAAGCGGCGGCTGCGCGAGCGGGTGACGCACCTGGGGCGCGACATCATGCGCCAGGTGGACGATGCCCTGATGATCAGCCTTGGACTGAAAGAGTTTTGAGGCGCCGCCGGGGCACCTCCGCGGCGAACCCGGGAGTCCAAACTAGTGCGGACCCCGGGTTCACTTACATAAGGAGGAGTGGGATGCCATGAGGCCTGTGATCGGCGTGACCGCATGCAACCGGGCGAGCGAGGAGCCGGGGCGCGACTGGCTCTACACCCCGCACGACTACTTCCGCGCCATCTGGCGGGCGGGCGGGCTGCCCGTCATGCTGCCCTTCGTCGCGGATGAGGAAGAGGCGGCGCAGGTGCTGGAGCGGCTGGACGGCCTGTTGCTCTCCGGCGGCGACGACCTGGATCCCATGCTCTACGGCGAGCTGCCGCTGCCCGCCACCGGCCGCATCGACCCGGAGCGGGACGCCGCGGAGCTGGCCTACGCGCGGCTGGCGGTGGGCCGCGACGTGCCCACCCTGGGAATCTGCCGGGGCCACCAGGTGCTGGCGGTGGCCTTCGGCGGCACGCTCTGGCAGGACATCCCCTCGCAGGTGAGCGGCGCCATCAAGCACCGGCAGCAGGCGCCTGCGGACTACCCCACCCATCCGGTGGCCATTGCGCCGGGCACGCGACTGAGCCGCCTGCTTGGCACGGAGCGGCTGGTCAACAGCCGGCACCATCAGGCGGTGAAGAAGGTGCCGGAGGGCTGGGTGGCCAGCGCGCACGCGCCCGACGGCGTCATCGAGGCGATGGAGCATCCGGGTAGGCGCTTCGTCCTCTCGGTGCAGTGGCACCCCGAGAACCACCAGGGGCGGCCCTGCAATTTCGATCCCCTCTTCGACGCGTTTGTCGACGCGGCGCGCCGCCGCATCGACAACCGGTCATCATAAACGCGCCAACAACTGGTCACATAACGCGGCACCTCCGGCGGAAACATAAGACCGTCAGGAGGTGAGAGACGAAATGGCGAACAACAACAATAACAACGAACTCGTGGTTTCCTCGGCTCGCAACGCCCTGGAGCAGCTGAAGTTCGAGACGGCCGCCGAGCTCGGCATCCCGAACTACGCCCAGCAGTACAAGGGCGACCTGCCCAGCCGTGTGAACGGCTCCGTCGGCGGGTACATGGTGAAGAAGATGATCGCCCTGGCCGAGCAGCAGCTGAACGGCGGTACCGTGCGGTAACTGGCCTCATGGCTGACTGACTCCTCCGGGAAATGCTGGAAGGGGGCTCCGGCCCCCTTCCCGGCTTTTCTTGACGTACTACCCGCCGATTGGTAAACTCTTCTCGCCTGCGGCGTCAATTGACGTACTACCCGCCGATTGGTAAACTCTTCTCGCCTGCGGCGTCAAGCTGACCGGCCCGCTCTGCCACCTCTTCCCGGGTGATGATCCCCTTCGCCACCAGGAGATCGATCAGGGCGCTCAGGGCCAGGACGGACCGGTAGTCGACCGCCTTCATGTCGGCAAGGGTGGCATACAGGTCGATGGCCTCGCGGGCCTTCATCGGGGGTCACCTCCATCGCACTACCGGAGAGTATCGACCAGGACCGGGCGGTCTAAACGCCGTCCGGCGGCGGGCCCGCAGAGCCCCGGGAGGGATGTACGATGAAGCTGATGGAGCAGGAGTTTGCCGACGTGCGCAGTCGGCTCTACCCGCTCATGATGGATCCGGTGCAGATTCAGGCGAAGGGCCAGGGGCAGATGGTGAGCGGCCAGATCGCCGACGGGCTGTTTGTCATCTACGGCATCGAGGAGCCGGGCGACAAGATCCGGTATGTCACCTACCAGGACCTGCGCGACTGGGGCGTGAGCCACACCACCGTGCACGTCACCGCGGTGCAGAACCTGAAGCGGCTGACCGAGGGGAAGCGGGTGACGAAGCTCGACGCCCCGGAGGGCGGCAGGCCCATGTTCATCTGGGCCCTGCAGGACGGCTATGATGCGGCCCGGATCCTGCTGCCCGAGTGGCTGCACGACTTCGCGGAGGCGGTGCCGGGCAATCTGGTGCTCGGCGTGCCTCACCGCAACTGGCTGGTGGCGGTGGGCGACGCCGACGAGGAACTGCTGAAGGTGGTGGCGCGCCGGGTGGCGCTGGAGCACCGGGAGGCGGGCTTTCCGGTGAGCCCGTACCTGTACACCTTCGACGGCGAGAGGATCGTGCGCTATGTCCGCAGCTAGCGTCGGCCAGGCCGGCTTCCTTCGGCGGCTGGCGGAGGCCATCCGCCACCACGGCGGCCCCGCCTACGACGACGGGCGGGCCGCGGCGCTCGCCCAGTCGGTCTGGGGTGAGCTGGAATCCAGCGGACCCGACGACTTCCCGCACATGGTGCAGGACGGCGACCTACGCTTCGTCTGGCAGTGGGACGAAGAGCCGCCGATCATGACCGTGATGCTCTGGGACGGAGAGATGTGGCGCGATATGGAGCGGCTCGCGCTGCCCGGGGGGCCGCCCGCGCAGGAAGGTGAATGAGATGAGCCACGATGTGATTCAGGCCAGGCTGGCCCGGGAACTGGGGCTGTCGGCAGGTCAGGTGGAGCGCTGCATCGCGCTCCTGGATGAAGGGAACACCGTGCCCTTCATCGCCCGGTACCGGAAAGAGGCCACGGGCGAGATGGATGAGACGCAGATCCGCACCCTGCAGGAGCGGCTGGCCTACCTGCGCAACCTCGAGGCCGAAAAGGAGAAGGTGCTGCGGGTCATCGCCGAGCAGGGCAAGCTGACGCCGGAGCTGGAGCAGGCCATCCGCCAGGCGGAGAAGCTGCAGGAGGTGGAGGACCTCTACCGGCCCTACAGGCCCAAGCGGCGCACCCGGGCCATGATCGCCCGGGAGCGGGGGCTGGAGCCGCTCGCACAGCAGATGCTCGCGCAGGCGGAGACCGCCGGCTCGCCCGAGGAGATTGCAGCCGCCTACGTGAATGCGGAACTGCAGGTCGAGACGGCGGCGGATGCCCTGGCCGGCGCCCGGGACATCGTGGCGGAAATCGTCTCGGATGACGCGGCGGTGCGGAAGATGGTCCGCGAGCTGACGGCCGCCCGCGGCGTGATCCGGTCGACGGAGAACGAGAAGGGCGATCCCGAGAAGGCCCGGGAGTTCGAGATGTACTTCGACTTCCAGGAGCCCGTGCGCACCCTGCCGCCGCACCGCATCCTGGCCCTTAACCGGGGCCGCCGGCTCGAGTGCTTGAAGGTGACCTTGGAGGCGCCGGCGGAGGAGATCGTCGCGCGCATCGAGCGGCAGTACATCACCGGCCGCTCCATCTGGGCAGACCACCTGCGGGAGGCGATCGCCGACGCCTACAAGCGCCTGATCGCGCCTTCTATTGAAACGGAGATCCACAATGAGCTGACCGAGAAGGCGGAGGAGCACGCCATCCGCCTCTTCGCCGTGAACCTGCGCAACCTGCTGCTCCAGCCCCCGATCAAGGGGATGACGGTGATGGGCATCGACCCCGGCTACCGCACCGGGTGTAAGCTGGCGGTGGTCGATGAGACCGGCCGGGTGCTGGAGACCGACGTGATCTACGTGACCCTGGGCGAGCGGCAGCGGCAGCAGGGCGAGGAGGTCCTGGTGCGGCTGGTCGACAAGCACAAGGTGGACCTCATCGCCATCGGCAACGGCACGGCCTCCCGGGAGACCGAGCAGGTGGTGGCGGGCATCATCCCCCGCTGCAGCCACCCCACCGCGTACATGATCGTCAACGAGGCCGGCGCCTCGGTTTACTCTGCGTCGAAGGTCGCCCAGGAGGAGTTCCCCGACTTCGACGTGACGCAGCGCTCGGCGGTCTCCATCGCCCGGCGCGCCCAGGACCCGCTGGCCGAACTGGTCAAGATCGACCCCAAGTCCATCGGCGTCGGCCTCTACCAGCACGACGTCAACCAGAAGCGGCTGGCCGAGCAGCTGGGGGCCGTGGTGGAATCGGTGGTCAACGCCGTCGGCGTCGACCTGAACACGGCCTCGCCGTCGCTGCTGCAGTACGTGGCCGGCATCAAGGCCTCCGTCGCCCGGGCGATCGTGGAGTACCGTGAGAAGAACGGCAAGTTCCGGAGCCGGCAGGAGCTGCTGAAGGTCTCGGGCCTGGGCCCCAAGGCCTTCGAGCAGTGCGCGGGCTTTCTCCGGGTAACCGACGGCGTGGAGCCGCTTGACAACACGGCGGTGCACCCCGAGTCGTATGCCGTGGCCGAGGCGATCCTGAAAGCCGTGGGCGCCACCCGGGAGCAGCTCATCGGCCACGGGTCGGCGGGGCTCAGGGATGCGCTGAAGAAGCTCTCGCCCGAGCAGGTGGCGGCGGAGCTGGGGGCCGGCGTGCCCACGGTGCGGGACATCATCGAGGCCCTGGGGAAGCCGGGGCGCGACCCCCGCGACGAGCTGCCGAAGCCCATCTTCCACACCGAGGTGCTGAAGCTGGAGGACCTGAAGGTGGGCATGGAGCTGATGGGCACCGTGCGCAACGTGGTGGACTTCGGCGCCTTCGTCGACATCGGCGTGCACGAGGACGGGCTGGTCCACGTCTCCCAGCTCTCTCACAAGTACGTCAAGCACCCTTCCGACGTTGTAGCAGTCGGCGACGTCGTCCGGGTGAGGGTCATCGAGGTGGACCTGAAGCGGCAGCGCATCGGCCTTACCATGAAGCTGGGGGACCCGCCCGCGGAGGAGAAGCCCCGGGGCGCCCGGCGCAGCCGCGGCCAGGGCCGCGGCCGGCCCGGCGACCTGCAGGGGAAGCTGCAGGAGCGGGCGACCAGCCTGGAGGAGCAGCTGAAGCTGCTGCAGGAGAAGTTCAAGCGGCTGTGAGATCATGGGGGCGGGTGATCCCGCCCCTGCTTGTGTGTCTCCTTCAGATCCTGGCGGCGGGCCGCCGCGCAGCCCTGCACCCGGCTTCTTCTTCGGGCTCCTTGGTGCTCCGCAGCCTAAGTGGGCTGCTACGCCGCCGGGCGGCGGGCGTGGGCGCCGCCCAACTGCGGTCGATTTCCACTTTGCTCGGAGGCAAAGTCGCAATCCGCCGCACTTCGTGTCCCCCAGCCGGCTGCTTTAGGCTTCGACTACCGGAC
>JAMNXV010000224.1 GCA_023623185.1 Bacillota bacterium | reverse complement strand
GTTTGCGGGTCTGGTGACCAGGTAAAAAACGAGAACGGTAGTCAGCGTCCGTTCAAGAACCAGCTTTATACAGAACACTTTTGGAAGTGAGACGTACCCACTTTGGCTTGACAGGCCCGTGCAAGGAATTCCTGTTGCGCTGAAGTCGTGAACGTGGTATAGTAACTCATGCGCCGCTGCTGAGGCGGCCAAGCCATGCAGTCGTGGAGAGATACCCAAGTGGCTGAAGGGGCGGCTTTGCTAAAGCTGTAGGGGGCGCAAGCCCCGCGTGGGTTCAAATCCCACTCTCTCCGCCAGAAGCCGTGCTCATACGAGCACGGCATTTTATTGTGTCTCTGCAGCCGCGGGCGCCGCGTCCGCCTTCCGCTTCGTCCGACCCTGTTGCACGACGGGATCGGACATGGTATATTATCTTGTGCACCGCCCGAAGGCGGTGGAGCCATACAGCTGTGGAGAGATACCCAAGTGGCTGAAGGGGCGGCTTTGCTAAAGCTGTAGGGGGCGCAAGCCCCGCGTGGGTTCAAATCCCACTCTCTCCGCCAGCAAGAATCGACGGTGGGAAGTGCAAGCGCACGGCCCACCGTCGATTTCTTATAGCCACTTTTAGCCCCTTTGCACCTCAACTGGTGCACTGTGACCAGTTCCGGGTCGTCGGGATTCGATACATTTGAGCTATACACGGTTTACAGGGATGAGCCTCTCCGGAGCGGAAGTGGTTCAAAAATTGACGCTGCGCTTACGGGAGGCGATGGAGCCATGCCAGGCAAAACCATCGGAATCCTCGGCGGGATGGGGCCGGAGGCCACGGCAGACCTGTTTTTGAAGATCATCCGGTCCACGCCCGCCCACACCGACCAGGAACACCTCAGAGTACTGATCGACAGCAACCCCGCCATCCCCGACCGCACAGCCGCCATCCTGGGCGAAGGTCCCGACCCCGTGCCCCTGCTCACCCGCACGGCACAGCTTCTGGAGCGCTGGGGCGCCGACCTGATCGTCATCCCCTGCAACACCGCGCATTACTTCTGCGACGAGGTGCAGGCAAGCGTGCAGGTGCCGGTGCTGCACATCATGAAGGAGACCGCCGCGTACCTGCGGGAGCGGTATCCCGAACTGCGCGACGTGGGCCTGCTCGCCACCACCGGCACCGTGCGCACCGGACTCTACCAGCGCTTCCTCGAGGCGCAGTCGCTGCGCACCTTGCTTCCCGACGACGGGGGCCAGGAGGTGGTCATGGACTGCATCTACGGCGAGCGCGGGGTGAAGGCCGGCCACACGGGACCCGAGGTGACGGCGCGGCTCGTCAAGGTGGCCGAGACCTTGATCGCCCGCGGCGCCGGGGCGGTCATCGCCGGCTGCACCGAGCTGCCGCTGGTGCTCCGTGACGGCGACCTGCCGGTCCCGGTGATCGACCCGACCCGCATCCTGGCGGAGGCCGCTGTACGGGCAGCTCTCGACTGAGCGCGCGAGCCGGAGCCGACAGATTCGGACGAAGAGGCCCCGGCGAACCACTTTGGATGAATCGCCCCGCACAAATGCTGAGCCCTCGGGGCAGACCGGGATCGGTCCGCCCCGAGGGCCCTTCTTTCCACCCAGGGGGCCCTTCTTTCCACCCTGGCTCAGCGCTGGAGCGGCACGCCCGGGCGGTGCTTTGGCCCGGAGCTCGGCCAGAGGCCCACTTCCGCCCGGCGGCTAGGCGGTGTGGGGCTTGTAGAAACCGCTCTCTGCCAGATCCGTGACGATCGGCTGGAGGCCGGCGGCCTCCACGGCCTTCCGTCCCCGCTCCAGCGTGATGATACGGGTGGAACGGCCCGTCACGACCCCGTGGTGCGCGACGACCTGCCCCGCCGCGATCGTCGTGCGCACCTCCGCAGCGGCGGCGTCGACGACGGCCACGTCGGCGTCGGCGCCCTCGCCCAGGTGGCCCTTTGCGGTGAGCCCCAGGAGGCGCGCCGGCACGGTGCATGCCTTCAGCACGAAGTCCGCCATCGTGAGCACCTCGAGCTCGACCAGGCGGAGGCCGGCGGAGATGGTGAAGTTGCGCGGGATGCCGCCGCCGTCGGTGGCCAGGGCGTCCACGACGAAGCGGCCGGCGCGGTCGCGGGCTGCGGCCAGCATGAGCCGCGGCATCGGGGGGTTGACCGGGAAGCTGATGCCCACGTTGGTGCCCGCGGCCTCCCAGACGGCAACGGCCTCGGGACCGGTGCGGAGCACGGCCCGGTCGCCCTCGATCACGTTGACCCGGCCGAAGCCCTCAAGAATGGCCCGGCGCAGCCCCTCCTCGGTCGCAGGATAGCCGCCCTGCTGCAGGCAGGCCCGGGTGCGGTCGCTCTCCGGGATGCCATCGATGCAGATGCCGGAGGTGCCGTTGATCACCGCCAGGTACGACTCGGTGACGAGGTTCTCGGCCTCCGTGAGCCACTCGATGGCCTGGATGGCCTCGAGCTGGGGATCCTTCACGGCGCCGCGGCAGTAGCTGTTGATGTGGGCGATGTGGACGTGGTTCCGGCCCTTCAGGTCCAGGGCCTCCCTGAGGCCCGTCAGATCGCTGCGGTTCTCGGTGCTGCCGCAGTGGATCGCGGCCCACGCGCCCAGCTCGTTGGCGATCTCGAAGACGCGCCCGTTGGCCTCGGGCGTGAGGGGGAAGTGACCGCCCATGATCTTGACGCCCAGGGCGCCCCGGTCCAGCGCGGCGGCGATCCCGTCCCGCAGCTCCTTGGCCGAGGGGTCTGCGGAGTCCACCATCTCACCGGGCTTCACCCGGTTGAGGCAGGCGAGGTTGATGCCGGCGCCGTGCTCCCGTGCGATGGCCAGCACGTCGTCGATGGGGCCGGCCATATCCATGGCGGTGGTCACGCCCGCCAGAGCCAGCATGCGGTGGGCCACGGGCCCCTGAAACTCGGAGGAAGCGTGTACATGGATGTCCACCAGTCCGGGCAGCACCAGGAGGCCGGAGACATCCAGCACCTCGGCTGCCTCGGAACGGGCGATGTCGGGGGAAATCCGCGCGATGCGACCGTCGCGGATGGCGATGTCAAAGCGTCCGTTGCGGTTGTTGGCGGGGTCGACGACGTGTCCGCCTTTGAGCAGGAGATCGTACACTGAATCCAACCCCCAATCTGACCATTCTGCTTCACACATTCGGGAGTTGGCCGGTGGATTCCCGCCCGCTGGCTGGAAACGGCCCCAAGGTGCCGGGAAACCAGTCCCACGGGAGAGCCGCATAGTGCCTTTGATCCACGCGCGCATGCCGCATAGCCATCCAAAAGGGCGTCACGCCGAATCAACACCCCCCGCCTGGCGAACGCTAGGGGCAAACGCGTGTAAAGGGCAGTTGGAGGGGGAATTGGTACGGTGCGCGCACGGTGGGCAGCCATGGTGCTCTGCGCCCTGCTCCTGCACGGCTGTATGGCGCAGCCGCAGCCGCAGCAGTCGCCGGAACCCAGTTCAGAGCAGGTGAAGAAGGCGGTCAGGGAGAGCCTGAGCCAGCAGGAGATGAAGGACTACATCCGCACCCAGGTCAAGGAGCAGGCCGGGGTGGAGATGCTGGAGATGGCCCTGGACACGCAGGAGGGGAAGGATGCGCTCAACGATGCCGTGAAGAGCGCCATCAGTTCGCCTGTGGGTGAGCAGGTGATTCAGAAGAAGTTTGCCGAGATGCTGAAAGACCCGATGATCCAGCAGCAACTGCAGCAGGCCATCCGCGAGACGTTGCAGGACATCCTGTCGAAGGGGACCCAGGGCGGCCAGGGTGGCGGCGGCCAGGGCGG
>JAMNXV010000167.1 GCA_023623185.1 Bacillota bacterium | reverse complement strand
GCTTGGCCTCCGCCGTCATGCCGAACCCAGGAGCCTGCTCACCATCCCGCAGGGTGGTGTCGAAGATCCGAATCCGCCGCGTCATCGCCGTCACCATCCTTTTCCTTTATGTTCGTACTGTCTGTGTCCATAGGGGGGTGTGATCCCCACCGCTTCCACGCTGTTCGCATCCGCTGTGGGTCCCCCCGGTGGGGGTCAGTCCCCGGAGCTTCCGCTCTGTTCGCCTTCGCTGTGGGGCCGCCCCCGTGGGGGCCCATCCCCGGAGCATCCGCTCTGTTCGCTTTCGCTGTGCGCCCCCTGTGGGGCCTATCCACGGCGCATCCGCTGTGTTGGCATTCAGTGCGGGGCCATCACTCCCCGAGGGCTACCCACACGCAACGAGAACAAAGCTTAAGGTTTGGGGCAAGCCCTCCACCAAGTCCGGATAGGGACCCACCACACCCGCGGCTACCCACCACACCCGCGGGGCACCCGCCACACCCGCAAGGCACCCACACGGAGCGAGAACAGACCTTAAGGTCCGGGCGGACACCCAGCCGGGTCCGGATGGGACCCCCCTGGCGGGGCCACCCACAGCAGCCCGGCTACTCCTTGCCCACGGAGCCGACCGGTTTCGGCAGCCAGGGCATCATCGCCCGCAGGCGGGCGCCGACCTGCTCCACCGGATGCTCGGCGTTCTGCCGCCGGAGGGCGGTAAACTTCGGCCGGCCGACCTGGTTCTCCAGGATCCAGTCCTTGGCGAAGGAGCCATCCTGAATCTCGGCCAGGATCTGCTTCATCCGCTCCTTCACCTCGGGGCCGATGACCCGGGGGCCGCTGACGTAGTCGCCGTACTCAGCGGTGTCGCTGATGGAGTAGCGCATGGCCGCCATGCCGCCCTCGTACATCAGGTCGACGATCAGCTTCAGCTCGTGCAGGCACTCGAAGTAGGCGATCTCGGGAGCGTAGCCCGCCTCGGTGAGCACCTCGAAGCCGTACTTCACCAGCTGGGTCATGCCGCCGCACAGCACGGCCTGCTCGCCGAAGAGGTCGGACTCGCACTCCTCCCTGAAGGTGGTCTCGATGACGCCGGCCCGGGTGCCGCCGATGCCCTTCGCCCAGGCAAGGGCCACATCCTTACAGCGACCGGTGGCGTCCTGGTGAATCGCCATCAGACAGGGCACGCCCCGCCCCTCCTGGTACTGCCGCCGGACCAGATGGCCGGGGCCCTTGGGAGCGATCATGAAGACGTCCACGTCTGCCGGCGGCCGCACCTGGCCGAAGTGGATCGCGAACCCGTGGCCGAAACCGAGGGCCTTGCCCGCCTTCAGGTGGGGCTTGATCTGCTCCTCGTAAACCCGCCCCTGGTGCTCGTCGTTGATCAGCAGCATGATCACGTCGGCCATCTCAGCCGCCGCCGACACGGTGGCCACCTTCAGGCCCGCCTCTTCGGCCCGGGCCCAGCTGGGGCTGCCCTCCCGCAGGCCTACGGTCACGTCAAGGCCCGAATCGTGCAGGTTGAGGGCGTGAGCGTGGCCCTGGCTGCCAAAACCGATGACCGCGATCCTCTTCCCCTGAAGGGCCGCCAGACTCGCATCAGACTCGTAGTACAGCCGCGTCATCGTACCGATCCTCCCTGTATGCCGTCATCGACTGCGCTCCCCGCGCCAGGGCGATGATCCCCGTGCGGGCCACCTCCTGGACCCCGAACTCCCGGGCCAGGCTGATCAGGGCGTCCACCTTGTCCTGGGTGCCCGTGACTTCGAGAATGACCGCCTCGTGGCCCACATCCACCACGTTGGCCCGGAAGACCGAAGCAAGCTGCAGGACCTGGGGCCGGCGCTCCGGGTCGACGCTGACCTTGATCAGGGCCAGCTCGCGGGCCACGCTGTGATCCGCGTCCAGGTCGGTTACCTGGATCACCTCGATCAGCTTGTCGAGCTGCTTCGAGACCTGGTTCAGCGTGGGCTCGTCGCCCTCCACCACCAACGTCATCCGGGAGATGGCCGGGTTGTCTGTCACCCCGACAGCCAGGCTCTCAATATTGAACCCCCGCCGCCGAATGAGCCCCGCCACCCGGGCCAGCACGCCCGGATGATTCTCCACCAACACCGCCAGGATGCGCTTCACCCGATCACACCTCCTCAATCTTGCCTCTCCGGAAAAGAGAAAATCCCCATCGCTCAGGTCTTGCACCTTCGCGATAGGGACGATCTGACCGTCGTGGTACCACCCTACTTCGCCCTCCCCCGCGGAGAGAAGGGCCTCAACTCATCATAACGGCCTTGCGGCCGGCGCCCGCCTACTGACTGTGCACCGCACGCTGTGCGCCGCACAGAGGTTCAGCGGGGCAGCTACGGGGTGAGGTTCAGACCGGGACGAGTACGGCCTTCCCAGCGCCGGCCGCTCTCTGGAACCCGTGGCTCCGGTCCTACTGGCCCCGTCATTGCTTTGTGCGCTATTCCCGACGCTGGCCGAGCACACTTTACTGTACTAACGTACCAGCGTATTGATTGCGATTGTACCCACGCCTTCACGCCGTGTCAACACCCCTTGCACACTTTTTCACATTTTCCCGGACCGGGCGGCGCCCCCGCCCGCGAAAAAGGCACAAAAAAAAGGCAGCGGCCACCGGGCGAACCGCGCGCTAGATCGCGTACAGCTCCCGTGTGACCTCTTCCTCCAGGGCCTGGTGGATCAGCCCGTCCTCGTACAGCCGGACGAACTCGGGCACAAGGGCGGGGTCAAACTGCGTGCCGGCGCAGCGGCGGATCTCGGCGATGGCCGCATCCATGCTCATCGGCGCGCGGTAGACGCGTGCGGTGGTCATGGCGTCGAAGGCGTCTACGATCGCGAGAAGGCGCCCCTCAACGGGAATCGCCTCGCCGGCCAGCTGGTGCGGGTAGCCCTTGCCGTCCCACCGCTCGTGGTGGTTCAACACGAACGGAATCGCCGGCACCAGGGCGTCGATGCCCTGCAGGATCTGCGCCCCGATGATGGTGTGCTGCTTCATCAGCTCGTACTCCTCGGCGTTGAGCCGCCCCGGCTTGCGCAGGATGGCGTCGGGCACGCCGATCTTCCCGATGTCGTGGAGCAAGGCCCCCATGCGGGCGATGGAGAGCCGCTCCCGGTCCCATCCCAGTCGGTCGCAGAAGGCCAGGGTGATGCGGGCCACCCGGTCGGTGTGACCCCGCGTGTACGGATCCCGGGCTTCAATGGAGTTCGCCAGCGCGCCCACAGTGGCCACGAGCAGCCGCTCCAGCTCGATGGTCCGCTGCCGCACCAGCTGGTACTCCCGGTTCAGGTCCTCCGCGTAAGAGAGCAGCTGGGCGCGGAGCAGCTCCACCTCTGCGACATGGCGTGACAGCTCCGACCGCACCCCGCCGAAATCCTCGGCGAGAAGCAGGCTCTGGGCACGCCAGTAGCGGACCTCCCGTTCCAGCTCTTCCCGTGTCAGCCCGGAGATCTCGTCATACATGTGCTCAGTCCTCCGCCCGGGTGAGCAGCTTCTCGACGGCGCCCAGCAGGCGCAGCGGGCTGTAAGGCTTGGGCAGGAAGACGTCGGGCCCGGCCTCGCCGACCTCCGGCTGCCGATCCTGCTCGGTCAGCAGGATGACCGGGGTGCTGCCGGATCCCAGATCCTGCTTGATCGCTCGGCAAACCTCCACACCGCTGACACCCGGCATCGACTCGTCGAGGATGACCAAGTCTGGCTTGTGCTTCTCGCGCAGTGCGAGAGCCTGGACGCCGCCTGAAGCTTCGATGATCTGGTAGCGTGGATCCTGAAGGGTGGCACGAAGCAAGTCACGTCGCGAATGGTCTGCGTCGGCGATGAGGATTTTCTTGATCAATCGGCTTTCCTCCTTGCCGGGGTTGCGCCACCTGTGCTCATTCGCTCCTGTGACTACGAACTCCTGCTGGGCTCAGACGGTCGCCCGCCTGAAAGAGCCCAACACCTTGCAATAGTTTGCGTACTTCGCGAGTTCCGCAAGCGCCGCCCGCACGTGCGGATCGTCGCGATGGCCCTCAAAGTCCAGGTAGAAAACGTACTCCCAGGGCTGGTTGCGCGAGGGCCGCGACTCCAGCTTCAGCAGGTTGATG
>JAMNXV010000058.1 GCA_023623185.1 Bacillota bacterium | reverse complement strand
GCTGCCGGTCGGTCAGTCTGTCCGCGTCGTAGCGGGCGATGGCCAGCAGGTCCAGGCTGCCCAGCAGGGTCGGGCTGTCGGGCAGGGTCTCCGCCGACAGCCGCACCAGCCGGACGCCGTCGCCGCCGCGCAGCCCGCTGAGGGCCGCCAGGGCCGCCTCGTCGTCGGAGAGCACGCCGGCCAGCAGCACGTGCCGGGGCTCCCAGCTCAGACTGAGCGTGCGCTGCTCCGCCAGCTGCCCGTCTGCGTACAGCCCGACCGTCACGGGCCAGCTGTACTCGTTGGGAAGTGCAACCGCCAGGCGCACGCTTCCGCCGGGCGGCAGGTCATACGGCACGGCGTACTCCGGGCGCGGCAGGTGCTCCATGCCGGGCGGAGGAGCCGTCCGGACCGCCACCTCGCCGGCGGCGGCCTCTCCCTCGCTGCGCACCTCCACCCAGACGGTGACCCATTCGCCCTCCTTCAAGTAGCCCTGAAACGCGGGTTCCACCGCCAGGCTGACGCCTGCCGCCGCGGCGGCGGGCGGAGCCGTCAGAAGCACGAGCAGGGCCACCCATAGCCAGCCTGTTCGCACGTCGTCGCCTCCTAGCTGCGGGGTTGGAGACTCACCTGCCTCATCAGACGTATCCCCGCTGTCGGTCGTTTCAGACTCGTCCCAAGGCGTGCGGGGCCTTCCTCCCCATTGTGTCCCAATCGCCCCGGGCACGCTGCCGGCAGGAATCTGGCCGGTCCAGGTCTAAACTTTCGGGAATATGACACCGCAGCCCCCGGCGGAGCCGCCGTCCGGGGGGCATCAAGAGGGAATGGAGGCGTCGTGTCCTTGCCGCTGCTCACACTGCTCGGTCTGGTCGTCGCCGTGCTGGCCGTGGGGTGCTCGGCCATCATCATCCGGCTGTCGGAAGCACCGGCCCTGGTGCTCTCGTTTTACCGGTTGGCGCTCTCGGTGGTGCTGCTGGCCATCCCGGCCCTTCTGCGCGAGCGGAAGGCCCTGCGGTGCCTCAACCGGCGGGACTGGCTCGTACTCGCCGCCAGCGCCCTCTCGCTGGCGCTCCACTTCTACGTCTGGATCGAAAGCCTCAACTACACCACCGTGGCCAGCTCCACCGTGCTGGTTACCTCCAGCCCGTTCATCGTGCTGGCGCTGGGCTACTGGCTGCTGGGGGAGCGGACGAACCGGATCGGGCTCGTGGCCATGATCATCGGCGTGGTCGGGGCGGTCATGGTCGGCTGGGGCGACTTCCGGGTGAGCGGGTCGGCCCTGTTCGGCGACGTGCTCGCTTTCCTGGGCGCGGTGACGGTGTCCGGCTACACCATCGCCGGCCGCTTCGCCCGGCAGAAGATGTCGGCCACCCTGTACTCCACGGTGGTCTACGCCCTCGCCGCGGCGTTCCTGTGGCTGCTGATGCTGCCCCAGCGGATTCCGCTGGCCCCGTACCCGGCGCGGGAGTGGGTGCTGTTCGCCGCGCTGGCGGTCATCCCGACCATCCTGGGGCACACGATCTTTAACTGGGCGCTCCGCTGGGTGAGCGCCACCACCGTCTCGATGAGCACCCTCGGCGAGCCGGTGGTGGCCACGGTGCTGGCGTGGCTGCTCTTCCGGGAGGAGCCGGGGTGGGCCACCATCGTCGGCGGCATCCTGCTGCTCGCGGGCATCGGGCTGTACGTGCGGTACGGAACGGTGCCGGCCGATCAGGCGGAGGCGTCGTCGGTGGCCGATTGACGCCGGGCATCCCGACAGGAACAGGTTCTGCATCTGCGCGCCCTCCCATGTGCGCGGCTCCGGTGCCCCTGCGGATCCGCGGACATCTGCTGCTCCCGGTCTGAGGGGCCGATGCTGCCGGCTGCCGTGAACCGAACGGCGCCCTCGTCACCGGCGGTCAGCCGGAACCCCGTCAGCTGGTTCTCGATCGGCACCTGAACCACCCAGAAGCCGTTCGCGAAGTCGGCCCGTGACGGCCGGCCTGGAACAGCACCAGGTGCTGGGGAGCAGGCCCCCGGGCGGGTGACGTCAATGAGCCTCGCACCTTCCTGTCCGCCCTGGTGTCGGGCGCGCTCTTCTCCGCGGCGTGCCACCTTTTCCACAGCCTGAGCGGTTCCGCGACCATCGGGTGGTCCGGGGGTCTGGCGGTCTACTTCGTGACCATGGCCATCGCCACGATCTGGTGCCCCTACGACTCCGTCTACCAGCTCTGGCTCCCCTTCGCCGGGCTGAGCGACGCCACGCCGAAGGCGCTGGCCCTGAGCAAGGCGGCCTACGCGCTGGTGGCCCTCCTCCTGCTCTGGGTGAGCGGTCGGCTCCTGGCCGTGCCGGAACGGCTGATTCGGGCGGGCGAGTGAGACGTCCACAGCGAGAAGCGCTCAATCAAACGGGGGCCGCGCGCCCATGGGTGCGGCCCCTGCTTGTGTTCCTTTGCGGTGTGTCGATCGCCCACGGTGCCTCAGACCTGCCGACAAAGTCGCGAAGCCAGGCCCGGCAACCTTCTCAATGAGGCGGGGCCGGGATGGGCTTCGTGGGCTGGAGGGGCTTGCCCTGCAGGATCTCTTCGACCTCCTCGTACCCTTCGGGGAAGGCGTAGTTGTAGCGAGCCGGCAGGGCAAACACGTACTGATCGTTCCGTCCGAGCTCCGTCGGCCCCATGGGTGCGGCGCCGATGTGGAACTCCCCGGCCTGCAGGGCCTCCCACTGCTTCACGGTAAGGACCATGATGGGAATGTCCTGCCGGGGCGCCTCCTCACGCCACTCGGGATGCCGGATGCGGATCAGCGGCCCGGTCTCGACTGGCTCGCCCCCGCCCACGGGGAGGCCTTCCCACGTTTCGGTCACGGTCGTGTAGCCCTTCCAGCTCCCCGGAAGCGAGAAGACGAAGCCGTACTCCCCATTCAGGTACGTCACCGGCCCGGGCCAGACGTACTCGCCCAGCGTGACGTCGGTGATCCGCCAGCCGACGGCGGTGCGGGTCACGACCAGCGTGATGGCCCGTTTCGCGGTGAAACCGCCCTCGACATCCACGCTCGTCTTTTCGATGATTTCACCTTGCACTTCAAAGGCATCCTCCGCCGTGCGGGTCACCGCGAGGATCTCGATCCGGTCGGGCCACGGGCTGGAGACGAGCCGCCCGGGCGCGCTGGACGGGTCTCCCTGCCACCGCTCCAGGAACTCGGGTGAGACCAGACCGCCGTACTGCTCCCGCAGGCTCGCACCCACGATCTCGGGCGGGGCGAGCAGCGAGACGTTCTTCAGCCTGTGGCCGAAATCCTCGACCACGGCACGGACCGTCGCCTCGTCGTCGACCGCCGGATCTTCGCCCACCACCACCTGCTGCGGCGCTGGAGATGACGGTCCCGCTTCTGCCTCGTGCATGTCCGGTATCCCTGCCGTTTTCCACGGGGCCAGGGACATCGCCACCAACGCTGCAAGGAGAGCGGAGAAAAACTGGTTCATCGCACTACCTCCTCCACCACGGCTTCAACACGCTTGGACGAGTCTGAATCCCGCACTGTTTCGTCCTGAGGTAACCCAGTTGATCGCGTGGCACTTGCGCTGGGTTTCCGGTGGATCACCCCCACGCCCTGCCGCGTGTCCGCACCCCGCAGACCCAATATTCACTGGAAGATAATACTTTCAGCCAATATTGACTCACTCGTGTTACTTGCATTACTCTTAGCTCGAAGCGAGGGGGTAATCCCTGTGTTAGAGTCCAAAGTAGTGGTGTAAATTCCCCGGACCTTCCGGTGGGAGGGGCTGCTTGACATAAGTGGCCACCTTTGGGTTCCATGCGAAGTAGGAGCAATACATCGCAAAGG
>JAMNXV010000034.1 GCA_023623185.1 Bacillota bacterium | reverse complement strand
GGAAACCGGTGCTTGTTCACTTGGCTTCTAGGACGAACGTGAACTGATGCAGGTTTCTACAGTGGGGCCGACTGGCTGCGCCGAGGTGATTCGCTGGCAACGGGGGATGACGGCCTGGCGATCGATGCGGGGTGGGAGAAGGATATTAGCGCTGTCCTCCTCGTCGATTTGCAGCTGGCTAGGCGGCCCTGTGCAGGGTGGTCGAAGCAGAAGGGGAAGGGCGCAGGGATGACATGCGGCGGATTTCCACTTTGTCTTGGGGCGAAGTGGAAATCTGTCGCACTTGGCCAGCTAGGCAGCGTCGGCGCCGGGAGGTTGGCGTGTGAACGGGAACTGGTGTCGGGTGGTTGCGGCGTGAAGGGGAGCCGGCGTCCGTAAGTTGAAGCGTAAAGGAACGCGGCGCAGGGCACAGACGCCGACGGACTCAGCTCCTCCCCGCGGCGCATGACCTACGTTGCAACACCGGCTCCCCGCTGCCGACGCCCCACTCTCCAACACTGACGCCCTCTGGCCCACATCCCCCTGCTCACGACCCCATCCATTCCCACCACTCACCGCCACTTCTAGTCTCCCCCCCGGTCCGCATACCCTCCATGTGGACGTGCTACAGCACAGGAAGGGGGGGCAGCCCCTTGCAGCAGCGGCGGAGCAGTCTCAGGGAGCGGCTCGTCTCCCTTCTCGAGTTGCCAGGCGACGCGGTGCTTGACCTGCCGCGCGCGACCCTCATCGGCAACGTCGAACTGGTGGTGGAAAACCACCGGGGGCTGTTGGAGTACAAGCCCAACCGGGTGGTTCTGAGACTGCCTGAGGGCAAGATGACCATCGACGGGGAGGACCTGCGCATTCCGTACCTGTCGCCGGATCAGGCGGTGCTTCTGGGGCGGATAGACGGGCTGCGCTACGCTCCGCCGGAAGGGGGCGGGACGTAGCATGCTGCGCTCGCTCATTCGCTACCTGCTCGGCAGCCTGCGCGTTGAGGTCACCGGCGGCGATGTCGAGCGGTTCCTCAACCTGTGCCTGGATGCCGGCATCCTGCTCTGGGACCTGCGCCGGCTGCCCGAGCGGCTCAGGGTCACCTTGATGCTGGCCGACTTCTTCCGCCTGCGCCCCATCGCCCGTGCGAGCCGGTGCCGCGTCCGCATTCGCGGGCGGTACGGACTGCCGTTTCTCACCCGGCGGCTCAGGCGGCGTCCGTTTCTCCTGGCCGGCGCCGTCGGCGGGCTGGCCGCCCTGATCTGGGCGGGGAGCCACTTCTGGGTGGTGGACGTGCGCATCAGCGGCCCCGGCTACCTGGACCCGCGCGCCATCCTGGCCGTGGCGGCGGAGGCCGGCCTGCGCAGGGGCGCGTGGAAGGCGCGGGTCGACCTGGACCAGGTGACCCAGCACCTGAAATCCGCGGTTGAGGAGCTGTCCTGGGCGGTGGTGCGGGCAGACGGCACGCGCGCGGTGATCGAGGTGGTGGAGAAGGGGGCGGTGACGCCGCCTGACCAGGCGCTTTGCGTCCACCTGGTCGCCCGGAAGTCCGGGGTGGTGGAGCAGGTGATCCCGTATCAGGGGGAGCCCCTGGTGAAGAAGGGCGATGTCGTGCAGACGGGGGACATGCTGGTGGAGTGCGCCCTGCGCTACTGGGCCGGGGGGCGGCCCGGCGTGATACCGGGCATGCCGCTGCCGCCGCGGGAAGACCTGGCCCGCACCGTGGTCGCACAGGCCAGCGTGAAAGCCCGGGTCGCCTACCGGCAGTATTATGAATACCCGGTCACCGAGATCGTGAAGGAGCCGACGGGCCGGCGCTACACCCAGTGGGTTTTGAACTGGAACGGCCGGTCCATAATACTACGCGGGCGGGGCCCCGTTCCCTACGGGGATTATGAGGTCACCACCCGGACCATCTCCCCCGGCCAGTGGAGGAATTGGACCCCACCTGTCGAAATCGTGATTCGTGAGGCCCAGGAGGTCTCGACGCGGGCGGAGCCCGTATCGGTGGAGGAGCTCACGGAGCGGGCCCGCGCCGCCATGGAGCGGCGGCTGGCCTGGATGCTGGGGCCGAATGACCGCGTGCTGGCGCCGCTCAGGGCGGAAGTGGTGCAGCAGGAAGGCGGCTACGCGGGCATTCTGGTCACGGTCGAGACGCTGGAGGAAGTCTCCGCCCCGCTGGAAGGGCCGATGCTATCCATAGGCAGGTGACCGGGTTGGATGAGACCCAGGAACGGCGGATTCTAATTGCAGACAACGATCGCGCGCGCGAGTTATTTGGGTTGAACGACTCGCACCTGCGCTTTATTGAAGAGGGCTTTGACGTGACGCTGGTGCCCCGGGGCAACGAGGTGATCATCAAGGGGCAGGAGGAAGAGGTCGGCCGGGTGGCCAGGCTGTTCGAGCGGCTGACGGCCATCCAGGACCGCGGCGGCAGGGTCACGGAGCGTGACGTCCGGTACGCCGTGCGCCTGGCCCGGGAGGGGGAAGAGAAGCCCCTCGCCGAGGCGTTCACCGACGTGATCGTCACGACGTACCGGGGCAAGCAGATCCGGCCCAAGACGCTGGGGCAGAAGGAGTACGTTGACGCCATACGGCGGAGCGGCGTCACCTTCGGCATCGGACCGGCCGGCACGGGCAAGACCTACCTGGCCATGGCCATGGCGGTGGCGGCCTTCAAGGCGAAGGAGGTCGCCCGCATCATCCTGACCCGGCCCGCGGTGGAGGCCGGCGAGAAACTCGGCTTCCTGCCGGGCGACATGCAGCAGAAGGTGGACCCCTACCTGCGCCCGCTCTACGATGCCCTGTTTGACATTATGGGCTCGGACACGTTTGAGCGGCTGCTGGACCGCGGGATCATCGAAGTCGCTCCGCTCGCGTTCATGCGTGGACGCACCCTGGATGATTCGTTTATCATTCTCGACGAGGCCCAGAACACGACACCCGAGCAGATGAAGATGTTCCTGACGCGCATGGGCTTCGGTTCGAAGGTCGTCGTGACCGGCGACATCACCCAGATCGACCTGCCCGAGGGAACCCGTTCCGGGCTGGTGGACGTTCAGCGCGTCCTGCGCAACGTCCCGGGTATTTCTTTCTATTACCTGACGGAGCGAGATGTAGTGCGCAACGACCTGGTTCAGTTGATCATCAAGGCCTACGAGAGAGCAGGGGGCGGTGGGACTGGCTTGCTTCCGCCCCGGCCTGCGACGGATCGGCCGGACCGGTCGGAGTCTTAGAGTGAGATGGGAGGTAAGGGGACGGTAAAGCCAGACCCTCCCAAGTCAGATCTATGCGTATATGGCAACAGCTTCGTGAACGTGTTGAGAACCTGACCGCACAGAACCGCTGGAAGAACTCCCGCATCCGCAGGGTGATCTGGGGGGTTCTCTTCTTCGCGCTCCTGACCCTGGCCCTGGGCAACCAGACGGTGCCCGCCCGCCTGGACGTGCAGGTGGGCGACGTCGCGCCGCGGGACGTGCCCGCCCCCCGGCCGGTGTTCAACGCGATCCTCACCGGTGAGCTCCAGGATGCCGCTGAGAAGTCCATCACCCCCGTCTACAAGCGGGAGCCCGCCGTGCTGGAGAACGCCCAGCGGTATATCACGGCGGTCTTCAGCAACCTGCGCCGGGTGCGGGGCCAGACCGAGATCGACGTGGCCGTCCGGGCGCAGGACCTGGCGGATCGACTGCGGCTGACGGTGGTGCCCACCGAAGTCTACGCGGCCCTGCTGACGGCCGACGACGCCCAGATCGAACACATCGAGGCGCAGGCCCTGGCGCTCCTGGAGACGGCTCTGGGTGAGGACGTACTCGAGCGGGATGTGACCCGGATCAAGGCCGGCATCGAGAGCGGAGCCGAGCCGTTCACGCTCGATATCGACGATCCGGACCTCAGCCAGTTCGTCCGGGAGCTGGTGAAGAGCCGCATCGAGCCCAACATGGTGGTGGACCAGGAGCGGACCGACTGGCTCCGCGCGAAGGCAGCGCAGGAGGTCCCCGAGGTCTGGTGGCAGAAGGGCCAGCTCATCATCGAGAAGGGCAAGACCATCACCGCGGATCAGTACGAGGCCCTGGTCGAGCTGGGGCTCGTCGGCCAGAAGGCCAGCTACCAGGGCTGGGCGGGGGCGGCCCTCATGTCGTTGGTGGTGGTGGCCGTCATGGCCATCTCCATCGCCCGCTGGCGCCCGGAGCTGCTGGAGCGCGACTCCAAGCTGATGCTGCTGGGGCTGATCGGGTTCATCACGCTCTTCCTCTCCCTGGCGCTGAACCTCTTCTCGGCACAGCTGGGCGACGGTGCGGCCTACCTCATGCCCATCGCGCTCAACGCCGTGCTGGCGGCCATCCTGCTGGATTCCCGGGTGGCCCTGCTGCAGTCGGTCATCATCGCCGTACTGCTGGGCATTTTCGTGTC
>JAMNXV010000213.1 GCA_023623185.1 Bacillota bacterium | reverse complement strand
AGAGGCGCACGCACCCCGGTTCGGCCTGAGCGGCGGCGCAGAGGCGCACGCACCCCGGTTCGACCTGAGCGGCGGGGCAGAGGCGCACGCGTCCCGGTCCGGCCTGAGCGGCGGCGCAGAGGCGCACGCGTCCCGGTTCGACCTGAGCGGCGGGGCAGAGGCGCACGCGTCCCGGTCCGGCCTGGGTGACGTGGTGCGGCTGGCCCCTGCCGGGAGCCTGCTGCCCCGGGCCGCCAGCGTGGCGGCGCTCGGGCTGAGCCTGCTGGAGCGGGGGGGCGCGGTGAGCCCGGACGCCCTGACGCCCCTCTATCTGCGGAAAAGCGAGGCGGAGACCCTATGGGAGTCCCGGAGATCACGATCCACCCCATGACCCCGGCAGACCTCGACCAGGTGATGGAGGTGGAGCGGCTTTCCTACCTCACCCCCTGGTCGCGCGAGGCCTTCGCGTCGGAGCTGCTGCAGCGCTACACCGTCTACCTGGTGGCGCGCGCGGACGACCGGGTGGTGGGCCACGCCGGCATGCACGTGATGTGGGAGCTTGCGCACGTCACCAACATTGCCGTACACCCGCAGTGCCGGGGCCGGGGCATCGGCGAGCGGCTCATGCGGGAGCTGATCCGCATCGCCAGGCGGCGCGGCGCCGTGCGGATGACCCTCGAGGTGCGCGTCGGCAACGCGCCGGCCCAGGCGCTGTACCGGAAGCTGGGCTTCGTCACGGAGCCCGGGGCGGTGCGCAAGGGCTACTACACGGACACCGGCGAGGACGCCATCATCATGTGGAAGGATCCGCTGGTCGAGGAGGCGATCTGACCGTGCGGGAAGTGATCATCTACACCGACGGCGCCTGTTCCGGCAACCCGGGCCCGGGGGGCTGGGGCGCGGTGCTGATCGCCGGGCCGCACCGCAAAGAGCTGTCGGGTTTCCACCCCCACACCACCAACAACCGCATGGAAATCCAGGCGGCGATCGAGGCCCTGCGGGCCCTGAAGTACCCGTGCAAGGTCACGCTCTACTCCGACAGCGCCTACCTGGTCAACGCCTTCCGGCAGAACTGGCTGGAGAACTGGCAGCGGAACGGCTGGGTGAACAGCAAGAAGCAGCCGGTGGAGAACCAGGACCTCTGGCAGGAGTTGCTGGAGGCGGCCCGACCCCACCGGGTGGAGTGGATGAAGGTGAAGGGGCACGCCGACAATGTGGAGAACAACCGCTGTGACGAGCTGGCGCGCGCGGCCATCGAGGCCGGCACACAGCCATCGAAGCCGGCAGGCAGGGCCGAGGGCCCTGGGAGGTGAAATGGGTGTCGGAGGGGCTTATTCTGGGCGTTGAGTCGTCATGCGACGAGACGGCCGCGGCGGTGGTCGCGGGCGGGCGCCGGGTGCTGTCGAACACGATCGCGAGCCAGGTGGACCTCTTTGAGAAGTACGGAGGCGTCGTTCCGGAGATTGCCTCGCGCAGGCATCTGGAGCTGATCCTGCCCGTCATCCGTGAGGCGCTGCAGACCGCCGGCGTCACGCTCCAGCAGATCGACGCCATCGCCGTCACCTACGGCCCCGGCCTGGTGGGCACCCTGCTCGTGGGGCTGTCGGCTGCGAAGGCGCTGGCGTTTGGACTGGACAAGCCCCTGATCGGCGTCAACCACCTGCAGGGGCACATCTACGCGAACTTTCTGGCGGAGCCCGAGCCCGAGTTTCCGCTGGTCTGCCTGGTGGTCTCGGGCGGCCACACCGACCTCATTTACATGGCCGGCCATGGCCGGATGGAGCTGCTGGGCCGGACTCTCGACGATGCGGCCGGCGAGGCCTTCGACAAGGTGGCCCGCTCCGTGGGGCTGGGCTACCCCGGCGGCCCGCAGGTGGAGCGGCTGGCCCGGTCCGGCGATCCGGAGGCGGTGCCGCTGCCCCGGGCCCAGACGGAGGGGCCGTACGACTTCTCCTTCTCCGGGCTGAAGACGGCGGTGCTGCAGTACGTCCAGCGGACGGGCCCCCTGAACGACCAGCAGCGGGCCGACCTGGCCGCGTCGTTCCAGCGGGCGGTGACATCAGTCCTGGTGGAGCGGACGGTGAAGGCGGCGCAGGAGAAGGGCGTGCGGCAGGTCATCCTGGCCGGCGGCGTGGCCGCCAACGGCGCGCTGCGGCAGGAGATGCGCGCGGCCCTGGAGCCCCACGGCATCGCCCTGGGCTATCCGCCGCCTGTGCTCTGCACCGACAACGCCGCCATGATCGCCGCCGCCGGGTACCACCTGTGGCGCGCCGGAGTGCGCCACGATCTTGACCTGAACGCCGTGCCCGGCCTGGGGCTCGGACTCGGGGGGTGATGCCGCCGTGCAGCGCCGGCTGACCCGCCTGCCCGACTACGGACCGCACAATCCGCTCCAGTACTGGTACCGGCATGTGAACCCCCTGCGGGTGGTCTGGAACTTCGTCTGCATCTACCTCGCCAAGTACACCCCTTCGCTCGCGCTGAAGTGCTGGCTCTACCGGCTCACGGGGGCGAAGATCGGCCGCAACGTTTCCATCGGCCTGGCCGTGGTGTTTGATATCTTCTACCCGCACCTCATCCGCATCGACGACAACAGCGTCATCGGCTACAACTCGGTGATCCTCTGCCACGATTTCCGCGTGAAGGAGGCCTACACCGGCCCGGTGCACATCGGGCGCGACGTGCTGGTGGGGGCCAACTCCACCATCCTGCCCGGGGTGCACATCGGCGACGGCGCGACCGTCTCCGCCATGAGCCTGGTGAACCGGGATATCCCCCCGGGGGCGATGGCGGGCGGCGTCCCCGCCAGGGTACTGCGCGCGGCGGAGTAATCGCGGCTTTCGCGATCCCATAGAATGACAGGACAGGTGAAAGGGTGGGTGACATGTCGGGCGTGGAGATCCTGCAGGCGATTCAGACCATCCAGTCCCCGCTGTTGGATCGGATCTTCGGGTTCATCACCAACCTGCACCACGAAACAGTCTACATCCTGATCCTTCCACTCATTTACTGGCTCTATGATAAACGTTTCGGTCGTTACATGTTCTCGGTGTTCGTCATCGGATTCTGGTCGAATGGCGTGTTGAAGGAAGTCTTCCGCACACCTCGCCCCGACCCGAGCCAGGTGCGGGTGATCCTGGCCGAGACGGGAGGCGGCTACGCCTTTCCCAGCGGCCACTCGCAGACGCCCCTGGTCTTCTGGGGGGCCATTGCCCACCACCTGCAGCGGCGCTGGTTCACCTGGTTCGTCGTGGTCCTCGTCTTCCTGATCGGATTCTCACGGCTCTACATCGGCGTCCACTGGCCGCTTGACGTCATCGGCGGCTGGGCGATCGGCCTGGTCGTCCTCTATCTCCTGGTGCGCAGCCGGGCGTTCTGGACCGGCGAGCGGCAGGGGCTCGCCCTCCGGGTCCTCCTTTCCTTCCTGCTGCCCGGCGCGGCGCTCGGCATCCTGGCGCTGTTCGGTCCCGTAGACGCGATCGCCTGGGTCATCGTCGGCGCGTACGGCGGCCTGCTCCTGGGTTCGGCCGTGGAGGAGGAGTGGGTGCGGTTCGACCCGCGCGCCGGCACGCCGATTCAGCACCTCCTGAAGATCGCCGTCGGGCTGGTCCTGGTGCTGGCGGTGAAGGAGGGCATGAAGCTGGTGCTGCCCGACAGCGGCGTCGGCGACATGGTGCGGTACTGGCTGGTGGCGCTCACCGCGACGCTCGCGGCGCCGTGGGTCTTCAAACGGTTCATCGCCCGCCCACCTGCGGTGCAGGCGGAGAAGGCGCATCACCTGTAGAAAACGTCGTCCCACGAGGGGGAAGCCTGGGTGCTAGAGGCCCGGAAGGTGCATTTCATCGGAGTCGGCGGCTACGGCATGAGCGCGCTGGCCATGGTGCTGAAGCAACGCGGAACGCAGGTTTCAGGCTCCGACGTGGCCGCCTCTGACCGCACGCGGTGGCTGGCGGAGGCGGGGGTGGAGATCCACATCGGCGCCCACGACGCCGCCTACATTGAGGGGGCGGACGTCGTCGTCTACTCGACACAGGTTCCCGAAGACAATCCCGAATTGGCGGCCGCCCGGGCCCGGGGACTCCGGGTGCTGCACCGCTCGGAGCTGCTGGCCCAGTTCGTCAACGGGCAGTCCATCGCGGTGGCGGGGACGCACGGCAAGACCACCACCTCGTCGATGGTGGCCTTCCTGCTGGAGAAGGGCGGCCTCGACCCCACCATCCTGCTGGGCGGCGAGATGGAGGCCATCGGCGGCACCGGCAAGGCCGGCCGCGGGCCCTGGGTCGTGGCTGAGGCCGACGAATCGGACCGCTCCTTCCTGCGCTACCACCCGCGGGTGGCGGTGGTGACCAACGTGGAGCCGGAGCACCTGGAGTTCTGGGAAGGGTCGTTCGAGCGCATCAAGGAGGGCTTCCGCCAGTTTCTGCGCCAGGTGCAGCCCGGCGGCCTCGCAGCGCTCTGCGCCGATGACCCGACGCTCCTCAGCATGGGGCGGGAGCTCAGGGCGCAGCCCGGGGCGGCGCAGGTGGTCTTCTACGGAACCGGCCCGGAGGCCGACTGGCGCGCGCAGAACATCCGCCCGTGGGAGAAGGGCGTCGCCTACGACTGCTACCGGGACGGCCAGCCCCTGGGCGAGGTGCGGCTGCCGGTCCCGGGGCGGCACAACGCCCTGAACTCACTGGGCGCGCTGGTGGCCGGGACGTACGCCGGCCTCTCCTTCGCCCAGATGCGGGAGAGCCTGCTCGGCTTCGGCAACGCCAGGCGCCGCTACGAGGTGTGGGCGGACGTGGACGGCATTCGGGTGGTGGACGACTACGCCCACCACCCCACCGAGATCCGCGCCACGCTGGCCGCTGCCCGGGAGCACGGCGGGGGCCGGGTGGTGGCGGTCTTCCAGCCCCAGCGGTACTCCCGCACCCACTGGCTGATGGACCAGTTCGCCACGGCCTTTCAGGACGCCGACGTCCTGGTGCTCACCCGCATCTACAGCCCGCCGGGCGAGCGGCCGATCCCCGGCGTCTCGGCCGAGGCCCTGGCCGCCCGCATCGAGGCCAACACCGGGCGCCCGGTGACGGTGCTCTCCGACCACCGGGAGATCCTGCGGTTCCTGCAGGAGGAGGTCCGCCCCGGCGATACGGTGCTCACCATGGGCGCCGGCGACATCTGGAAGGTTGCCCGCGACCTGGCGACGGCCCTGAAGGCGCGGGTGCCTACGCGTACGGCGAGTAGTGATTCGGGTCCACCAGCTCCCGGTAGCGGGCGATGACCTGTTTCATGTCGTTCCACACGTCCCGCTTCTTCGAGGGATCCCTGAGGAGGGCGGCCGGGTGGTAAGTGGGCATGAAGTGGATGCCCTCCCGCTCGATCCACTGCCCGCGCATGCGGGTGATGCGCCCCTGCGGGTCGATCAGCCCCTGCAGCGCCGTGGCGCCCAGGAGAACGATGATCTTGGGCTGCACCAGCCGGATCTGCGCCCGCAGGTTGGGCCAGCAGGCCTGGCGCTCGGCGGGATCCGGCGCCCGGTTGCCCGGCGGCCGGCACTTCACCACGTTGGCGATGTAGCAGTTCCGCTTCCGGTCGAAGCCGGAGACTTCGAGGATGCGGTCGAGGAGCTGGCCGGCCCTGCCGACGAAGGGACGGCCGAGCCGGTCCTCGTCGAAGCCCGGCCCCTCGCCGATGCACATCAGGGCAGAGGGCCACACGCCCTCGCCGAAGACGACCTGCGTGCAGCCCGCCCTGAGGCCGCAGCGGTTGCAGCTGCGCACGGTTTCGGCCAGGGCCTCCATGGTGGGGATGCGGTCCAGTTCCGTGGGTTCGCCTGTGTAGATCATCTCCGTCCACCTTCGCTGCGGTTGTTTGCCCCTATGCTTCGGTGACGGAGCGGCCAATACCTCCAACCTCCTCCGATCGGCGGTTGCCGCGGGTTATGCGCTATGGTATAATGCTTCAAATTCCGAGCAAGAGGCTCAGTCGGAGGTCAGATCATGAACGCCAAGTTCGGGCCGGAGGCTTTGACTTTCGATGACGTGCTGCTGGTTCCGGGGCGCTCCGAGGTGCTCCCGCGCGACGTCGACGTCTCAACCCGGCTTACTCGCAAGATACGGCTCAACATCCCCCTGTTGTCGGCAGCGATGGACACGGTGACGGAAGCTCGCATGGCGATTGCGATGGCCCGGGAGGGCGGCATCGGCATCGTACACAAGTCGATGTCCATCGAGCAGCAGGCCGAGGAGGTCGACAAGGTCAAGCGCTCCGAACACGGCATCATTGTCGACCCGGTCTTCGTCCACCCGGACGACATGATCGACGTGGCCCTGCAGCTCATGGCCCGCTACCGCATCTCCGGCACGCCGGTTGTGGAGCGGGGCACGCACAAGCTGGTGGGCATCCTCACCAACCGCGACCTGCGCTTCGAGGACAACTGGGACCAGCCCGTCGCCAACGTGATGACCAGGGAGAACCTGATCACCGCGCCGGTGGGCACCACCCTGGAGCAGGCCAAGGAGATCCTGCGGCACGCCAAGGTGGAGAAGCTGCCGCTGGTGGACGACCACGGGGTGCTGAAGGGGCTCATCACCATCAAGGACATCGAGAAGGCCAAGAAGTACCCCAACTCCGCGAAGGACGAGCGCGGCCGGCTGCTCTGCGGCGCGGCCATTGGCGTGTCCGACGACCTGCTGGAGCGGGCCGGCGCCCTGGTGGACGCGGGCGTGGACGTGCTGGTGCTCGACTCGGCACACGGCCACTCGGCGGGCATCATGGAAGCGCTGCGGAAGGTGAAGGCGAACTTCCCGGGCGTTGAGGTAATCGCGGGCAATGTGGCCACCTATGAGGGCACCCGCGATCTGATCGAGGCGGGGGCCGACGCCGTCAAGGTCGGCATCGGGCCGGGGTCCATCTGCACCACCCGGGTGGTGGCCGGCATCGGCGTTCCGCAGGTGACGGCCATCTACGAGTCGGCCAGAGCCGCCGATGAGCTGGGCGTGCCCATCATCGCCGACGGCGGCATCAAGTACTCGGGCGACATCACCAAGGCCATCGCAGCCGGCGCCTCGGCGGTGATGATCGGCTCGCTGTTCGCCGGCACCGACGAGTCCCCCGGCGAGATGGAGATCTACCAGGGCCGCTCCTTCAAGGTCTACCGCGGGATGGGCTCCCTCGGCGCCATGAAGCACGGCTCCGGCGACCGGTACTTCCAGCAGGGTGCGCCCAAGCTGGTGCCGGAAGGCATCGAAGGCCGGGTGCCCTACCGGGGGCCGCTGGCGGAGATGGTGTTCCAGCTGGTGGGCGGCCTGCGGGCCGGCATGGGCTACTGCGGCACGCCGACCATCGAGGACCTGCGGAAGAACGGCAAGTTCCGCCGCATCACCGCCGCGGGGCTGCGGGAGAGCCACCCGCACGACGTGATGATCACCAAGGAGGCGCCCAACTACAGCGTCTCATAGTTTCATAAAGAAAGACCGCAAGGAAGTCACAAAGGAAAGCCGAGGCCCGGGCAGCGCCGCCCGGGCCCTTTCGTTGGCATTTTCGCCGCCTTTATGGACGAGGGTTCGGCTTTCTGTTAAAGTGACTACGTATGACCGGCTGAGTGCTCAATCAGCGCATACTAGATTGCAACGCGCGAAGTATGAGGGGAGACCGATATTGGCAGCGAAGTTCGTCGTCCGCGGCGGCAACCGGCTCTCCGGCACCGTCACCATCGGCGGTGCCAAGAACAGCGCCCTGCCCATCGTGACAGCTGCCGCACTGGCAGCCGAGGGCGAATCCATCCTTGAGAACGTACCTGATAACTCTGACATACAACATCTCTGTAAGATACTGGAAGCGCTGGGGTGCCGCGTGGAGCGGGTCGCCGAGACCACCCTGCGCATCCAGGCTCAGCACCTGGAGAACCACGTGGCGCCATACCACCTGGCCCGCCGGCTCAGGGGCTCCACCTACGTGATGGGGCTCCTGCTCGCGCGCCTGGGCAGGGGCGAGGTCGCCTGCCCCGGAGGGTGCGAGATCGGGGCCCGCCCGGTGGACTTTCACCTGAAAGGCTTCAGGGCGCTCGGGGCCGACGTGGTGGTGGAGCACGGCGCGATGGTGAGCCAGAAGGTGAATCTGCGCGGGGGCCGCTTTTACGTGGACCGGGCCAGCGTGGGCACGACGGTGAACATGATCATCACCGCCGCGCTGACGCCGGGCGTCACGGTGCTGGAGAATGCGGCCTGCGAGCCCGAGATCGTGGACCTGGCCAATTTCATCAACGCCATGGGCGGCCGGGTGCGGGGCGCCGGCACCAACACGGTGCGCATCGAGGGGGTCGACCGGCTCTGCGGGGCGCGTCACGAGATCATCCCCGACCGCATCGAGGCCGGCACGTACATGCTGATGACCGCCGCCGCCGGCGGCGAGGTCGTGCTGGAGAACGTGATTCCCGAGCACCTGGGCACGGTCATCGCCAAGCTGGTGGAGGCCGGACAGGAGGTGGAGGAGCACGGCGACACCATCCGCGTGAAGGCGCGCCCCATTCGGGCGGTGGATGTGGAGACGCAGGTCTACCCGGGCTTCCCCACCGACCTGCAGTCGCCCTGGGTCGCGCTGATGGGCCTGGCCGACGGCATCTCGGTGGTGCAAGAGACGATCTTCGAGAACCGGTTCGGCTTTACCAACGAGCTGATCCGCATGGGCGCCAAGATCAAGGTGGACCGGAACACCGGCATCATCCGCGGCGTTCCGCGGTACACCGGCGCGCCGGTGGAGGCCCGGGACATCCGGGGCGGCGCCGCGCTGGTCACCGCGGCCCTGGCGGCCGAGGGAGTCACCGAGGTCTCAGGGGTGCGCTACATCGACCGGGGCTACACGCGCATGGAGGAGAAGCTGTCCGCGCTGGGGGCCGACATCCGGCGCGTGGACAATGGCTGTGAGAAGTGAGAGTGGCGGTAGGCTGTGGGGTGTGGGCGGTGAGCTGTGGGTTGTGAGCGGTGAGAGTGGCAGTGGGCGGTGGGCCGTGAGCGAAAGGGTGCCGATGTTGGGCGGTGAGCTGGGCGAACGCGGCAGGGAATGGCGGCTCCCCGCCTAATTTGTGTAAGGAAGAGGGGGGAGGCTGGTGGCACGAACGGTTCCCTCTGCCCGGCGCCCGCCTGCGCCTGCTGAGCGGCCGCCTGCCCCGGGTCTGCCCGACGGCCTGCTGATCGTCGCCCTGATCGGTCTCGTCAGCCTGGGCATGGTGATGATCTACAGCGCCACCGTTCACGAGGGCACTCCCGCCGAGGTGGTGCGGGAGCTGTCCGTGCAGTTCGGCGTGGGCCTGGCGGGCCTGCTTGCCGGCATGGTGATACCCCTTTCGTGGTGGCGCAGGCTGACGCCGTTGATCCTGCTTGCGGCCGCCGCGGCGCTGCTCTCGCTGCTGATACCGGGCAACCCCCTGGCCATCAGCCGGCTGGGGGCTACCCGCTGGCTCGACGTGGGGCCAGCCAGCATACAGCCGTCTGAGTTCGCCAAGCTGGCGTTCATCCTGTTCGCCGCCAGCTTTCTGGAGCGCAACGGAAGGCGCCTGCGCCTTGACCACTGGGCCGTCTACCTGGGCGTGGTAGGCGGCTTGGCGTACCTCATCTACAAAGAGCCCGACCTGGGCACGGCCGCCGTCATCGGCGGCATTGCGATCTGCATGCTCTGGCTGGCGCGCGCCCACTGGTTCGGGGTCGGCCTGCTGGGCTTCGGGGCAGTCAGCGCCGGATTCTACCTCGCCACGCGCAAGGAGCACCAGATGGAGCGGCTGCTCTCCTGGCGCAACCCCTGGGCCTACCAGGACACCATCGGCCACCAGGTCATCCAGTCGTGGACGGCGATGGCACGTGGCGGGCTGTGGGGCGTGGGCCTGGGCGAGTCGCTGCAGAAGCTGGGCAACCGGCTGCCCGAGGCGGAGACCGACTTCATCTTCGCCGTCATCGTGGAAGAGCTGGGCCTGGCCGGCGGCATCTTCGTCATCCTGCTCTTCCTGCTCTTCACGTGGCGCGGATTCTCCATCGCCCTGCGGGCCCGCGACCGCTACAGCATGCTCCTGGCCGGGGGTGTGACCACCTGGGTGGCCGGCCAGGCGGTGCTTAACCTGGGCGTGGTCACCGGCACCCTGCCCAACACCGGCATCCCGCTGCCCTTCCTCTCCTCGGGGGGCTCCTCGCTGCTGGCGCTGATGATCGGCGCCGGCCTGCTGCTCTCCGTCAGCCGGCTGCCGGCGGCGGAGCCGCGGGCGCAGACGCCGCCCGGACCCCCGAAGGAAACGCCTGGACACCGGAAGTATACGCCCGGCCCCCGGAAGCGAGTGCCGCGGCGCGTCTGAGCCCCTGCATGTGCAGGGGCTTTTTTCTGTTTGCGCATCCGTTCTGGGTCCTCATCTGCTATAATGATGGCCGTAAGAAGAATTACACCATTGCAAATCGAGAGGGAGGAGCGCGGATGGGCCGGGAAGCCGTCATCGTAAGCGCCGCTCGCACGCCGTTCGGCGCGTTTCAGGGGGCCTTGCGGGAACTGTCGGCGACCGACCTGGGCGCCGTGGCCATACGTGAGGCCGTGCGCCGGGCGGAGCTGCTGGAGCAGCCGGAAGAGGTGGACCAGGTGTTGATGGGCCAGGTGGTGCAGGCCGGCGCGGGGCAGATTCCCTCTCGGCAGGCCGCGCACAAGGCCGGGCTGCCGTTCGGGGTCGTGTCGGCGACGGTGAACAAGGTCTGCGCATCGAGCCTCTGGGCGGTAAACCTGGCCGACACGTTGATCCGGGCCGGCGACGCCCAGGTCGTGGTGGCGGGCGGCATGGAGTCGATGAGCAACGCGCCGTACATGCTGCCCGAGGTGCGCCGGGGCTACCGGATGGGCCACGGCCGGCTGATCGACGGCGTCATCCACGACGGCCTGTGGTGCGCCTTCGGCGACGTGCACATGGGCACGTACGGCGGGCGCGGCGCGCGCGAGTACGGCATTTCCCGCGAGGAGCAGGATGCGTGGGCCTACCGCAGCCACATGCGGGCGGCGGCCGCCTGGGACCGGGGCTTCTTCGCGGAGGAGGTCGTGCAGGTGGTGATCCCGCAGAAGAAGGGCGAGACGGTGGTGCTGGAGGACGAGCCCATCCGGCGGGACACCTCGCTGGAGAAGCTGGCGGCCCTGCGGCCGGCTTTCGAGCCCGACGGTCCCATTACCGCCGGCAACGCCCCCGGCCTCTCCGACGGCGCCTCGGCGCTGGTGGTCATGTCGCGGGAGAAGGCCGAGGCCCTGGGGCTGGAGGTCCTGGCCACCATCGTGGCGCAGGGGCAGTACTCGGATGAGCCCCACACCCTGCACACTGTGCCGGCCCGTGCCGGGCAGATGGCGCTGAAGCGGGCCGGCCTCACCGCGAAGGACCTGCACCTGGTGGAGATCAACGAGGCGTTCGCCGCGGTGACCCTGGTCTCGACCCGGCTGCTGGAGGTCGACCCCGAGATCGTCAACGTCAACGGCGGTGCCATCGCCCTGGGGCATCCCATCGGGGCCAGCGGCGGCCGCATCCTGATGCACCTGGTCTACGAGCTGCGCCGGCGGGGCGGCGGCTACGGCCTGGCGGCCATCTGCTCCGGCGGCGGCCAGGGCGAGGCGACCCTGATTCGGGTGGACTAGAGGAGTCTGACGAGCTTACCAGGAGGGAATGCCGATGATCCAGCGGGTCATGGTGGTGGGCGCAGGCCAGATGGGCTCGGGCATCGCCCAGGTGGCGGCGCAGGCGGGGCTGCAGGTCTGGCTGCGGGACATCGAGCAGCGCTTCGTCGACCGGGGCCTCGGGGTGATCGAGAAGAACCTGGCGCGCGACGTGGCGAAGGGCCGGCGCACCGAGGACGAGAAGGCGGCCATTCTGGGCCGCATCACCGGCACCACGGAGCTGAGGCCCGCCGCCGAATGCGACCTGGTGATCGAGGCGATCGTGGAGAATCTGGACGCCAAGCTGGCGCTCTTCAAGGAGCTGGACGAGATCTGCCCGGAGGCCACCCTCTTCGCCTCCAACACCTCCAGCCTGCCCATCACACAGCTGGCAGCGGTGACCCGCCGGCCGGACCGTTTCATCGGCATGCACTTCATGAACCCGGTGCCGGTCATGAAGCTGGTGGAGGTCATCCGGGGCATCGCGACGTCGGATGAGACGTTCGCGACGATCCGTGACCTGGCCGTGGCCATGGGCAAGACGCCGGTGGAGGTCAACGACTTCCCGGGTTTCGTCTCCAACCGGGTCCTGCTGCCCATGCTGAACGAGGCCATGTTCTGCGTTTACGAGGGCATCGCCGGGGTCGAAGAGGTCGACACGGTGATGAAGCTGGGCATGAACCACCCGATGGGCCCCCTCACCCTGGCGGACTTCATCGGGCTGGACACCTGCCTGTCCATTCTGAACGTGCTCTACGAGGGCTTCAAGGATCCCAAGTACCGGCCCTGCCCGCTCCTGGTGCAGATGGTGCAGGCGGGCTACCTGGGCCGCAAGAGCGGGCGCGGGTTCTACATCTACGATCAGAACGGGAACGCCACGCCGATGAAGCGGTAACATGAATACGACGGGGCCGCCCCTGCCGCGACGAGCGCGGCGGGGGCGGCCGTCTTTGTTGTGGGTTTCAACCTGGGAGGCCGTTCCGTCGTAGCGCGATGCGCTCTACTGGGCGTGGCGGCACAGCCGCTCCACGGAGGTGCGCACGACCCGCTCCACCGTCTCCGGCCCGAGGCGCTCAGACTCCAGGAGCGCGTGGACGGCCAGGCCGTCGATGAGGGCGTAGAGCCGCTCGGCCTCCAGCTGCAGGTCCAGCCCCTCCTGCAGCAGCCCTTCGTGGTGGAGGTAGGCAACGACCTGCGAGATGAAGAAATGGAGCCGGTTCTCGGGGACTCCTTCCAGATCCGGGCGGTGGCGGACGTGCTCCATGAAGGAGAACCAGACGTCCATCTCCGCCCGGCGTTCCTCATCCAGGGGAATGACCTCCAGCAGCAGCCGGACCGCCTTTTCGACCGGCGGGAGGCTCTCCCGGACGAGCCCCATGATGCGCTGTTCCACCCGCTCGTTCACGAGACGCATGGCGTAGACCAGCAGGTCATCCTGGCGTTTGAAGTAGTGCCGCAGGGCGCCGGCCGACATGCCCGCCTCCGCGGCGACTCTGCGCACTGTCGCCCCTTCCATGCCGTCTCGCAGGATGACCCGCCACATCGCCTCCGCAATGTGCTTCCGCTGCTCCTCATGATCGACAATCTTTGGCATGGCCGTATTATAGCACAAGTGTATTGCAAAAACCACCGGGCCGTGGTAGACTCCCGTTTGGCAATACACTTGTGCGAAAAAGGAGGCAAGCCGTTGAGTCCCATTGCCTATCTCATCATCGGTGTTGAGATTGGTTTCTGGCTCTTTGTGGTCGCGGGCCTGGCCGCTCGCTACCTGCTGAATCGTCCGCGCCTGGGCCTGGCGCTGCTGGCCATGACCCCCGTCCTGGACCTCGTCCTGCTGGTGGTCACCACGCGAGATGTGCTGGTGAGCGGCGCGACGGCGACCCTTGCGCACGGCGTCGCCGCGGTCTACCTCGCCGTATCGGTTACGTTCGGCAAGCGCCTCATCCGCTGGGCCGATGAGCGGTTCCGGTACTACGTCCTGAAGCGGGGCCCCCGTCCCCGTCAGCTGTACGGCCGCGAGCACGCCCGTTACAACTTCGGCGGCAGCATGCTCTACCTGCTGGCGTATCTCCTCGGCGGCGGCTACCTGGCGCTGCTCATCTACCTGGTAGGCGACCTTGACCGCACCCAGGCGTTGGTGCGGGTTCTGGGGATCTGGACGCTGTCCGTGATCATCGATCTGCTGATTTCCGTCTCGTACTTCATCTGGCCCAGGCGGCCCGAGTCGCAGGCTGCAGACTGAGGAGTACGAGTCGGGGCGGTCGGCGGGGCGACAGGTGTAGGAGGCGCTTGACGGGAGCGCCGCGAGGGGGAGGCCGTCGGCGGACGGAGATAGGAGTCGGAGGACGGCGCCGCCTGGGGTTGTTGCCCGGTTTTGCGATCCTCTGACTGGCATCACCATACTGCGCCATGTTCACGATTCACGGCCTCCCGGTACCGGCGCGCCTGCTTGTACAGCCACCGAACCAGATGCCACTCCTCATCGGGAATCTCTCGAACGGGGGTTTTTTCGGCGAGCTTCCGCCAGATCCGACTGGGCCACAGGTCCGCCACCGTCACCACGAGCAGGTCGATGTCCTTCTCCTGGCAGAGTCCCAGCTTCATCAGATCACGGGCCCGCTGTGACCGGAACTGCTCCTCTTCCGAGAACCACTCGGTCGGTGTGTAGTGCTGGGGCCCGTTGAACTCGAGCCCCAGCCGATAATCGGGCAGGTAGATGTCGATCTCCAACTCTGCGTCGGTCAGCGGGTTGGTGAGTGCGGGCAGCCTGGCATTCACGAGGATCTTGGCATCGGGCAGGGCCATCCGGACCATGAGATACAGGATGCACTGGCCCCGTGAGAGGCCGCTCCTGAGTCCCTCGGCCAGCTGCTGTTCCCACTGTCTGATTTCGGCCTGGCGCCGGGCCTCGACGGGATTGACGGCCCTGAGGATGACCGGGCGGCTTGCAGTTCCCTCGCTTGCAGTTCCCTCCATGATTAACCAGTCCGCATCCAGCAGCCTTCGTATGGACTCGCGAACGGCATCCGGGCCGTACCCGGTAAGCGCCTGCAGCTCCCGATATGTGACAGGCCTGTCCAGTGTACGAAGCACAGCCCAGACCCATTTCGCCGGACGCGGCAGTGGCTGCAGCAGGATGTCAGATGGCAGCCGCAGGCCGTCGTCGGTTCTTACCTGGCACCAGACCGTCCGCAGCCCCAGCCTGCGGTACGCAATCCAGCCGTTTTGCTGAAGTTGGCGGAACGAGTTGTGCAATGTGTGGTGGGAGAGGCCAGTCAGCTTGTGAAGCTTGCCCAGAGTAAACGTTGATTCCGGCTGAAAGGCACGCAGGAAACACCAGAGGGTCTTGGCCGTCTCGGTAATCGCCCTGTCTTTCCAGAGCGCATCAGGCACGCTGAATTCGACCGGTTTCATACTGCTCACCAGGTAGAGAATTCTAGGAAAGAATGGGAATTCCCTCCTAATCGGCGTTGGGATTGCGATGTTCACGAGGCACGACTACGTGGCTTGAGAGTTGAGGGTCGGCTTGAGGCGCTTGGGGAGCGCACGCAGGCCGCGGAGTACGGCGGATTTCGACTTGGCCCGGGAGCGAAGTGGAAATCGGCCGTAGTTGAGCGGCGCCGGGGTCAGCTGCGGGGTGGTTGAGGTGCGAAGGAGTGGGGTGCCGTGCGTGAAGTGCGGCGGATTTCGACTTGGCCCGGGAGCGAAGTGGAAATCGGCCGTAGTTGAGCGGCGCCGGGGTCAGCTGCGGGGTGGCGGAGGTGCGAAGGAATGGGGTGCCGGGCGTGAAGTGCGGCGGATTTCGACTTGGCCCGGGAGCGAAGTGGAAATCGGCCGTAGTTGAGCGGCGCCGGGGCCTGCTTCGGGGGGGTTGAGGTGCGAAGGAACGGGGTGCCGTGCGTGAAGTGCGGCGGATTTCGACTTGGCCCGGGAGCGAAGTGGAAATCGGCCGGAGTTCAGCGGCGCGCGGGGCCCGATGCGGGGTGGTTGAGGGGCTCAGGGGGCCCGCTGCGGGGTGGTGGAGGTGCGCAGAGGCCCGCTGCCGGGTCGTGCGAAGTCGTCGGGCGGAGCGCGAGAACTGCCCCGGGTATTACCCCCGCGGCGTACCCCGGATCGGCTCCCGCACCAGCCCGGCCAGCACCACCAGGGCCACGAGGCCGAACAGCGGATAGAACAGGGCCAGCAGCTGGCTGAACCCGAAGCTGCTGCCCACCAGCGCGAGGCAGATGCTGGCGACGACGGCCTCCCGGTACCGCCAGACCTGGCCCAGCCGTCCGGCGAAGCCGTACGCGCAGGCCACGGCCGTTGTGTAGATCTCGGCCCAGAGGACCAGCGCGTAGAACCACTGCACGAAGCGGCCGTGGAAGCGGGTCAGGTAGAGCATGGGGATCTCCACGGCGGCCTCGGGCAGGTGCGCGCTGATCGCCAGCGTCATCCCCGCCGCCATGAGGCCGAGCGCAAGCCCGCCCAGGAGGCCGCCCCACATGAGCGTGGCGCGATCGTTCACCTCCGCCCCCAGCGGGCCCAGCACCGAAAGCGAGAGCACCAGGTTGTAGCTGACGTAAAGCAGGGCTGACATCCACCAGGAGCGCACAGGGGCCAGGGCCGAATCCGGGGCCAGGGAGCTCAGGGCCGCGCCGAAGCCGTGGTGCTGCAGCGAGGCGCCGACGAGCCCCAGGACGGCGATGGTGAGCAGCGGCACCACGACGGTGTTGGCGGCCATGACCCCGCGCATGCCGGCGAGGATGGTCGCGCCGGCCACCACCGCGGTGAACAGGGTGCCCAGCGAGAACGGCGCCGCGAACTGCTGGGCGAAGATGGCGCCGCCCCCGGCGACCATCACGGTGAGGGTGATGCCGAGGAAGAGGGTGATGGCGCCGTCCATGACGCGGCCGAGGGGCACGCCCAGGACGTGATGGAGGATTTCCCGGTGGGTCTCGGCCCGCAGCCTCGTGCCCAGGTTCATCGCGATGATGCCGAGCGCGCAGAAGAGCACCGTGGAAAGAACAATGCCGGCCAGCCCCGCCGGGCCGTACGCGGCGAAGAAGCGCAGGGTCTCCTGGCCCGACGCAAAACCCGCGCCCACGACCGTGCCGATATACGTGGTGGCCACGCGGAAGATCTGTGCGCCGCGCCCAGTCGCCATCTGGACCACTCCTCTCTCCGCCGCTCTCCGCCGGGCCTCCGCCGCCGTTCCACCCCCGCGGGGTTCGCAGACAGCACCGCCCGCGGCCCGGTAACACGAGGTCCCGCCGCGTGCAGAAAACTCAGGTTTGTCCTCGGTCAACCAAGCATATGTCGAACTGGGACGGAGTTTGCTTGCTCTGTCCCTGTGGTAGGCCGTATAATGGATCCAGCAACTGCATGACGGCGTCCCGAGTCTTGCGACCTGCACCCGAATGGTCGCCTGACCGGTCCCGGCGCTGCCGGGCAAGGGTTGTCGGGGAAACCCGGCGGCCTCCCGTTGGAAAGGGGCGGAACTGCGGGCTGTGCCCGCGTCGTTCTGCTATCTTCCTTCGGGAAGATAGCTTTTTCGCTCTAGGCAGATATCGGCGAAGCGGGTGAGTATATGGATTTTTTTGCGCTGAAGTCTGTGGAGGAGGCCCGAGCTGAGTTCCTGGAAGCGGTCACACGCCGCATGGCCGCAGAGCGAGTGGCCCGGGAGGCGGCCCTGGGGCGCATCACCGCCGCACCGGTGCTCTCGCCTGAGGATCTGCCGCCCTTTCCCCGCAGCACGGTGGACGGGTACGCCGTTGCATCGGCCGACACTTTCGGCGCGTCCGAGGGGCTGCCGGCCTACCTCACCGTCACCGCCGAGATTCCCATGGGCCAGGTCCCGTCGGTGCCGCTGAATCCCGGCGAGGCGCAGAAGATCTCCACCGGCGGCGCCCTGCCCGAGAGGGCCGATGCCGTCATCATGGTCGAGCACACCGAGCAGTCGGCGCCGGATGAGATCGCGGCGCTCCGCCCCGTCTCGCCCGGCGAGAACGTAATGCAGCGGGGCGAGGACTGCCTCGCCGGCGAGCCGCTGCTGCCGGCGGGACGGCTGATCCGGGCGCAGGAGGCGGCCCTGCTTGCGCACGCCGGCGTGCGGGAGGTGGAGGTGGTGCGGCGGCCGCGGGTCGCCATCATCTCCACGGGCGACGAGCTCGTGCCGCCGGAAGCGTCCCCGGCGCCGGGCCAGATCCGCGAGTCCAACGGCCAGGCCCTCCAAGCCCTGGTGCTGCGGGACGGCGGCGAGCCTACATATCTGGGCATTGCCGGCGACGATGAGCGGCAGATCCTCTCGCTGCTGCAGCAGGGCATGACCTACGATTTGATCTTGATCTCCGGCGGGTCCAGCGTCGGCACCCGGGACCTCACGTCCGAGCTCATCGAACGGCTGGGCAGCCCCGGCGTGCTGGTGCACGGCGTGAAGCTGAAGCCCGGAAAGCCCACCATCCTGGCGGTGGCCGACGGCGTGCCGGTTGTCGGACTGCCCGGCCACCCCGTGTCGGCCCAGGTGGTCTACGGCCTGTTCGTCGCCCCGCTGCTCCGGCAGATGCAGGGGCTCACGCCCGAGCCGGAGTTCCGACCGACGGTGCGGGCGAGGCTTACCAAGAACATCGCGTCGACCGCCGGGCGCACCGACGTCGTGCGGGTGCGGCTCTTCCGGCAGGACGGCGAAGTCCGGGCGGAGCCGGTGCACGGCAAGTCCGGTCTGATCTCGACCCTGGTGCGGGCCGACGGCATCGTGATCATCCCTTCAGCCCGAGAGGGGCTGCTGGCGGGCGACATGGTGGAAGTGGAGGTCCTGGCATGAGCACGCGCAAGATCTACCTGGAATCGCTGCCCCGCGATGAGGCGCTGAACCGGCTGCTCCAGGCGCTCGACCAGGCCGGATGGAGGCCGCAGCGGGAGGTCATCCCCACCGACGAGGCCCTGGGCCGCATCACCTTCGAACCTGTGCGGGCCCGCATCTCGGCCCCCCACTACAACGCCTCGGCCGTCGACGGCGTGGCCGTGAAGGCCAGCGACACCTTCGGCGCCACGGAGACCTCGCCGCGGGTGCTGACCATCGGCGAGCAGGCC